>JBFLWR010000099.1:5214-23152 GCA_040755925.1 Pseudomonadota bacterium | reverse complement strand
CCCAGTAATGCGCGCGAAGGTCCATGTCGTCGGGGTCCGGTCGAGATAGCGGGCCTTTCCAGCCGGGAACGGTCACGGGCGGCCCGACGATCGTTATCGACAGGGACGGTTCCTTGCGCCCGCGACCACGAAGCATCTGACGGGCCTCGCCCTGGCCGGCGCCAGTGAAATTGCCCGTGCTGGGATAGTCTGGACTGTCCTGCACAGCCTCCAGGCCCTCGGCGTCGACGCCCGGCTGCCCCATGGTGTTGCCCCAGCCCAACCATGGCTCATTGTCACAGCCGTCGTCGTGGGGCTCGTCCTGGATATCGCCGCCGTCTTCGTTGGTCTCTTCGACGTCCTCGCACCAGTGGCCTCCCATGGCGCCGGTGGTGGTATAGGACGCGTCCCGCTCGTCCCCATTGTCTTCGAGGTCACTGTCGTCGGCTTCGCGGTCATCGTAGGCGCTGCCGCGGCCGTCGAGATCGAAGGACAGAGCCCGCGGGCCGTTGCCTGACCATCCAAGCCACGGTTCGGCGTTTCCATCGTCCTCGAGGTCAGGATCTGGCGACAGGTCATCCAGCATGTCGATCAGCGCCTCGATCGAGCCGGCAAGGCTCTTGCGGCTGTTGCGGTCGACTTGGATCGTGAGCATGTCGCCAACTTGGCGACTTGCGCAGGCCTCGGCCTTCTTGGTGAGTTCGAGGTCGTTCATGACGGCCTCCGCTGCACGATCAGAATGCGGCCGGAAAACCGGCCGATGATGGCTATCCGGTCACCGGGCACGGCTTCGCCGGCTGCCGGAACGCATGGGTTCGGCATGGTATTGCTCCTTGAGAAGCTAATTGATACGATTAGTATCGAAACACGCAGGAAGGCGGCATGTCAATACTAAAAGTATCAGTTCGGCAGGTGAAGGCCGCCAGATCCTTGCTAGCCTGGTCTCAGGCAGACCTAGCTTCCCACTCAGGAATCTCCGAACCGACGATCAAACGTCTCGAAGCAATAGATGGGGACTTGGGAGGCCGATCAGGCACCGGTGAAAAGATCGTGGAAGCCCTGGAAGCGGCCGGCGTCGAGTTCATCCCCGAGAACGGCGGCGGCGCCGGAGTGAGGCTGCGGAAGGCCTAGCTTGCGTCCAAACCCGAGTTGAGCGATTGTCTATTCGGGGAATGGGAGGGCTGTTCCTTTGAACAAGTGGCTATTGATGGCCTCGACTGCTGCTGTTGCAGCGGTGGCGACGTTCTTTGTTCTGCAGAGCGACTTCAATCCATTCGATTCCGCTATGAATAAAGCATGCGAGACGGTCATCAAAGAGCGCCTACGGTCACCGTCTGGCTACAAGCGCATCGAAGTTGTTGAGGCTGAGGCCAAACCTCTGTCGCTTGAGGATTTTTTGAAATACGGCGGGTATGACGACGGCGACACTATGCAGGCGTTGTACACGAAGATTTACAACTCTGACGTCGCTAATAACCACACGCCGAAAATGCTCGAAAGATACATCAGCTATGACGCCCCAAATGGGTACGGCGTTCCGATCCGGTCGACGGCGATCTGCCAGCTTCCGTCTGAAGATGGAAATGCATCCAATGCCTCGTCCTTAGCGGTCATCGTCGATGGTTCGACAAGCACGGACTGGCTCGCTGAGCAGATCAGGCAACAGCAGCAAAAGGCCCTTGGCCAGGCGAGCGAATAGCCAGGACGCGCGTTCCCTATCGCGCCTGTCCTACGCCGCCCTTGCCTCGATCGCCCTCTGGCGGGCTTCCTTTGCCAGCGCCATGCATTGCTGAGCCATGCCGCGGCTTAGCCCTGGCTGCTTCTCAACCCACGGCCCGAAATGACCGCGTGGTAGGGTTGCCTTCATGTGCATCAGCCAGCATCCGACCTTGAGCTTGAAAGCCGCTGACCAGTGGCCCGAAGGCAGCACAAGGGTATCGTTGTCGGCCGGCTCGGGCCGCTCGGGGTCTGGCGGATATGCCAGTGTCATGTAGGCCCTGTGCACGGCCTGCTGCCTGTCTGGTGGCAGCTTGGCGAATTGGCGGACCGTCATGCCGCAGCCGAAGGCCAGGACCGCTGTGTGGCGCTTCTCGCCCCGCATGCGGTCCAGGCGCCAGTACTGCCACTCATTGGGCAAGCGATAGGTGCCGACGCCCTCGACCTCGATCTCTGTCATGCCGCTTCCTTCTCGAAGAGCGCGGCGCTGGCGAGCATGGGATAGAGCATCGCCGCCATGTTGTGCGCCGTGGATCCGGGCATGGCCCTGGCCATCCGGCGGACGTGGCCAAGGTCGATCCGGTCGAAGGCATCGAAGAGCGCGGAGCCGATCGGCATGGCCTCGATCCGCACCAGGTAGGAGACGGCTTGTAGGGTGGCAGCATGAAGCTCTCGCCCGTTGCCGGTCTGGTTGATGAGTTTGAGCACCAGGGCAAGATGCGACTCGCCATGGGCGCGGCCGATCGCGCGCACTGCCGGCTTGCAATAGCAATGACCGGGCTTGCGGCCGCTGGTGCGGTTCTCTTCAGCGTCGTGGAGGGTGACGCCGGCGGCTCGAGCTATTCGGTAGATGTCGCAGGGAAAATCACCAGTTCGTGCCAGCATCGCCGCCTCGGAATGTGATCCTGGATGCGACTTATAGCCCCTTGCGCCCGCCCGTGAAAATAGGAATTCTGTCCTCAGGTGGGGCGATCACCAGCAAAAGGCGATCGCAATGGTTCGACGCAACAAACCGAAGCAGCTTTCACGGGAACAGGTCGCGGAGTTCATGACCGCGGCCGCAGCACTGCACAAAGCCATCGTGAGCCCGTTGATCTCGACCCAATGCGATCACTATCGATCGATGCAGGACTTGCACGAAGCGCTGCTGAAGACGGTCAAGGACATCACCGGCAAGGATGCCGAGTTCATCCGCTGGTTTGGGGCTGGGTCGAAATAAGACTGAGACTGCGCTGGAGCGCGGGACCGGCTCGCCCCCCAGGGTTACCCGCGCCTTACCGGGCCTTCGTCCAGCCATCGGATCATATCAGGTTCCCGTTGCTAGTGCAGCACCAGCGCGCCGACGACGGCCATTGAGGCGAACAGAGCGAGCCAGGCCATCAGCCGACAATCAGGTAAAGCGTTGCCGGATCAGCCGGCGAAAGCGCGTCGTATTCGGCCTGCGAAAGCTTCACGATGCGCTCGACATCGGAATCCACGGCCGGGAAATCGGCGGGCTGGACATCGTAGCTAAGGGCATTGGCCGGGACACAGCGAAGCGCGTAGCGCGATGGATATGCGAACGGGCCGATTGTGGCGCTTCCCTCGATCGCCGTAACAGGGAAGGCGCCAGGGTGGTCGCCAAGCTGCTCGATTGTGCCAGAGCCGCCCGACACGGTGACGGAGAGCACGCTATATGTCGGGACGTCGACCACATCCCAGCCGGTGATACCAAGCGTTGCCATCAGGCTTCCCCTTTCGGTTCAACTTTGGTGAGCGCCGCGGCAACGCGCCGCTGGTTCATGTCGTCGGCTGCGCCGGCGAGCTCAGTCACGAACTGCGGAACCCACTGGCTGCGGATGGCAAAGCGATGGATCGAGCCATCGGGCCTCACGAACTGAAAGGCGAGGTATTCGCCATCTTCGGAGGTCCCGATCGCGTATCCAGAGATCGCATCCTCGAAACTGCCGAACTGAGCCCGAAAGCCTCTGCGGCTGCTTTCGACCAACTCGGCCAGTTCGGGCGGCGGCCGCCACCATTTCTCAGGATCAACGGCCACGGAAGGCTCGCGTAGCTTCATAGACGGCCAAAGCGGTCAGGCGCTTCATCTCGGCCATGCTGTTCTGTGACGGCGGCGCATTGCCGTTCCAGTTGTGGGTTTGCGATAGGTAGATGGTGATCGGCCGCTGATCGCTTGAGGGCTGGTTCTGGTTCGCGCCCTGCATGGCGTTGCGCTGGGATGGCGTGAACACCGCAACCGCTTCATCGGGACTTTTGAAGAACCGGACTTCCTGCGTGTCGCCCGGCGCGATCATGCCGCCCTTGTCGAAGCCGACCGGCGAGGTCCCGCCTCGACCAGTCGCGATATTGGCGGCATTCGCGGCTATCTGCTGCGGCGTGGCCACCAGACCTTGAGCGAAGGGGACGATACCATCGCCACCACCCGTCATTCTGGCAGCTTCATAGTTCGCCTGGGCCGATTGGAACGCCTTGGCATAAGCGGCATTCCAAGCCGCCTGATCGGACGAGACGGAAGACGATGAACCAAGGGACGATGATCCGCCGAGCGACGTGCTGCTCGACTTGCTCGCGGCATTGATCTGGTCGAGAAGATCGGCGGTTTTCTGCGTGTTCGCCTCGATGTTCATGAGGACGGTCCAGACGCGGTCTTCTTCACGCGTCGGATCGCGGCCGGTGAAGCCGGATTGCGGGTTGGCTAGGGCCATGGTCAGATCATTCGGTACGACCGTGCCAGCACCGGAGGGGATGACGATTTCCGGGCCGCGCTCGCCGATCAGATACGGCGTGTTTGCATCAATAGGGCCACCACCGGCGCGCGTGCCGCCGAAACGCGTGACAGTGACCCCGGTCGACCCACTGCCAACGCCGCCTTGGCTGCCATAACCACCCTCGATCGGCACCGAATAGGACTGCTGCGTAAAACCGGCTGAACTGTCGCCTTCAGAGCCATATCTGGTCACCGAAACAGGGCCGCCCGGCACATCATATGTCGACTTTAGGCCGGTGCCGATTTGCCTCGTCTGCACCGTGATCGTGATTGTCCGATCCTTGATAGCCTGGATGGCGGAATCGAGCTGCTTCGTGCCGGCAATGTCATTGTCGAGCTGCATGCGCGTCTGCATAAGCCGGGCGATGAATGCATCCACCTTGGCGACGGGAAAACCCTCGTTGATGAGCGTTTGCCGGACCATCTGAAGGCCGTCATTGACCGCGCTCACGCTGGCGTTGCCGTGATTCAATGCATCGAACAGTTTCTGGACTGTAGCCGTCGCGTTGGCGATATCGGCGTCAGCGTTCTTGATGTTGGAAACGTCGCCAAAGAACTGCTGGATGTTGTTCTTGTCGCCGGCTGTCGCGATTGCCTGCCTCAGGACGTCAACCTGGTCCGTGGTGGCACGGAACTGAGCCTGGAGATCATACAGGCCCTGAAGCTGATGCTGCTTTGTCTCCTGGATGGCTGCATCGACGGATTGGAACAGGCCGGCCGTAGCCTGGATCTGACCGTTAAGCTGGCTACCGAATTGACCCGCGAGTGAGCGCGTGACGCCGAAGCCGCTTCCACTTCCGCCGGAATTCACGGTCCCGAAGAGCTTGGCGATTGTTGCGTCGGCATTGCCGGCCTTGGCCTGGACATCCTTGAAGCCGGCCGAGACGTCATAGAGGGACTGCGCGGCCTTCTGGCCGTCAGGGCCGACGCTCTTGAGGCCAGCGCCTTCCTTCATCGCGTTCTCAAGGGCGACGGCCTGGTTGACCAGATCCTGCATGGCGCCAGCGAATTCATGGGCCTTGATTGACAGCGTCGGATCAAGCCGGATTTTGCCAAGTTCGTTCTGCAGTTGGATGGCGTCAATGCTCCCGCTCGCCAGTTCCTTCGAGAGATCGGCGAACTCGACCGCGGCGGCGCGGCCAAACCCGCCGAAATCACTCCGTCCACCTGCGGCGAAAGGTGCGGCGAACTTCTCCTCGATCTGCTTGAGCACGGTATCCAACGCCGTTGCGTTCGTCACAATGCCTTTGGACAGATCGGCTGTTGCGACAGAGTTCGGAAGCGCTTTCGCGATCTCTTCGTACTTTTTGGCTGCAGCAGCGGCTTCGGGATAGGCGGCGGTGATCTCATCGATGGTCTTCTTGTGCGCCTCGAGTGCCGCCGTGGCCTCCGAGACATCGCCCTTGAGGCTGCTGAAGGCCCGGGAAGCGACCTCGATGCCGGTTGTGATCGCTAGGACACCCAGCCCGTATGGATTGAAGATCGCTGAGGCGAGGCCGCCGAATGCCTTTGTGAAGTTGGTGAGAGTGAGAACACCTGTTCCCGTCGCCGCCAGCCTTTCGTTCATGACGATAAGGCTGCCTGGAATCCGACTGAAGTTGCCCCGAGCGACCTCCGCGCCCAAAACGCTGAATTCCCTCGTGACACCGGCACCGAGACCCGCGGCCTCCGTCTCCGCAACGCCCAACGCGCCCATGCTTGCAGTAGCGGCTTTGCCCGATGTGGCGACGACATCCTCAGCGGCGGCCAAGCCAAGCATGGCCGGCGTGATCCGATCGAGCCGACCGCCAGTTGCTTCCAGGGCGGCAGCAAATTCTTTTGCGCTGATCGTGCCGGCCGAGAGCACCGCCGCGCCGCCGCCTGAACCTGCAATGCTCGCCATCTCGACGTTGACGGCCTTGGTGGCAGCCGCTACCGCACCAAGCGAAGCCGTTGTCGATGCCGTCGCCGCCTCGACCTTGGCCATCGCGGCGCTGGCCGACGAGCCCGTGACGCTCAGATTGGCAAGCTGGGCGTTCGTCTGCTCGATCAGGCCGGCTATTCTATCCAGACCAGCCGAAAAGCCGGCGCCGCTGAGCTTCGCAGTGATTTGGGCATCGAACTGCGTCGCCATCTGCTGCGCCTTCGCAAGCGCAGCCTCGAGCGGGGCAAGGTTGCCCGAGATTTCGACTACGACGGATCCGGCCACTTCCATGCCCTTTGCTCCTTATGCCGCAGCCGGGATCTGAGCACCCGGGTTGTCGCGAAGATACTCGGCGGAGTTCGTGTAGAATTTCCCGGTGGCGATCTCGTCGGCCGAGGCCAGCGGGTAGCTGCCTTGGCCCGGAATGACCTTGAGCACCTTGTCGCCATCCCGGACCAGCCAGGGTGTGAAGGTGTTCATCTTCTGCAACTGCTCGAAGGCCGCGTCAGAAAGGCCGGTGGCGGCCTTGATGTCGTTCTGAGCCACCTGCAGCGCCGCCTGAGCGGCTTCGGCGGTTTCCTCCGCCTCCCGAATTTTCGCGACCTGATCGCCGTGGCGTCGTTCTACGACCAGATCGCGGATCTTCCCGAACAGCTCATCCGAGAGCCCGGAAAGTGCACCAGGCGCCGAAAGGACCGCATCCACGATCCGTTCGTCCACCGTCCCAAACAAAAGCGATATGCGATCGCCGTGCTCCATAGCCCTGACGAAAGCGCGAATTTCCTGCCTCTCGAGCGCGCCGGCGATATCGCTCTTGTCCGGCGCCGGAAGCGAGATTGCGGCCCGAGCCTGATTTGCTTCGGCAAGAGCCCTGGCAATAGGCTGCGACGCGGCTTTGAGGCCAGGAAGGAAGTTTTTGGTCGCCTCGTCCTGCAGTGCCTTGTCGCGGCCGATCTGGGTGAAGCTGGGATCGCCCTTGATCGCATCGGCGCGCGCGCGGAAGCGGTCCGCAACGGCAAGACAGGCCGCGGCTGCCTCCCGAAGCTTCTCATCCCTGATGCGGGAAACAATCTGCTGGGTGCGCTGATTCATCGGATCGATCCTTTCAGGCTGCGGCTGCGGTTAGAGCGGCAATCAACTCGTCGCCGCGTGCTCGCATTTCGTCCTGCCAATTCGGGCCGGCGTCTGGAGCGAAGAGCGGGTGACGGAGTGGCCACGGCACGGAATCTGGGATGCCGAAGAACGAGTGCACAGGCACCGAACCGACAGGCACGTTGCGATTTTCCAATGCCATGTCGATGCCGGCCAAGTCGACGAAGGCCGCATGCAGCTCGGCCAGCGCTGCGGCATAGCGAGCACCGGCGGCGGCATGGCTTTCAAGCAATTCGGTTGGGGTCATAGGCTGTTCCTTTCAGCGGTGAGTGGCTCGACGGCTTGCTTCGAGCGCGTTGTCGAGTTGGGCCTGCAGGCGGTCATAGTGATTGCTCGATCCGCGATGGTAACTAACGCTATAGGCCCGGGGTGCCTCTTGCTGTTCCTTCACCATCAGTTCCGTGAAGGCCCATACGAGCGCGTCGAGGCGATCAGGGGAGTAACCGGCCTTGGCGCGGTCGAAATCGCTCGCAAAGGCGGTCATCTGGTCTTCCAAGGCAGGGAAGGCACCAACGTGCGAAATCTTGCTCTGCTCGTAAAGAGCACTTACCGGCTCGGCGCGAACCGCCTTGCCGCGAGTAGCATGGACCAGTTTGACGGCAATCCGCGGGTCAACCATCCGCAGGGTTGCCTCGACCATATCGCCGCCCTGGTTCTTCTCGGCGACGATGCGATCGGCTCGGTGCCGGCCGAAAAGGTCGATAGCCTTTAGGGCCCATTCCTGCGGCGCATATCGGCCGGTTCCGTCATCCAGGACATAGCCGCGGCCGTCCTGCCCGAGACCCGCGACTATGATGCCGGTCTCGTCCGAACCTTCCTTGTTCGAAATCGCCGGATCGATCGCCACGACGACGCGCATCAGTTGCGGCGCTTCCTTGACCCTTTGAGCGTCGATGACCTCGCGCGTCCACAGCGCGCCTGCGACGTCCTCGAGGATTTCGCCATCAAGCTCCTGCCGGCCAAGCCTGGTGCCACCGTACCGGTCTTCAATCGCCTTGAGGAACGCCGGCGCAAGGTTTGCGGCATTATCCCTGGTCCTGCCCCTGGTCAGCGCAACATCCTGGCCGACGCGGGAGAGAAGCCCCCGCAGGATCTTCTGCGGCTTCGGCGTCGTCGTCACTATGGCGCGCGGACGGGCACCGAGACGCAGGCCGAATTGCAATTGATCCCAACAATCTTGGCCGTACCTCCACGCTGCCAGTTCGTCGGCCCACGCCGCTTCGTGCTGGGGACCACGAAGGCGCTCCGGTTCGTCGGCGCTGTAGGTCGTGGCAATGGCACCATTCGGCCATGTGAGCTTGCGCAGCGCCGGCTGATAGTCGGGCCGGTTCCAACTCGGTGCCGTGGCGAGGATGCCGGATTCGCCTTCAACCATGACGTCTCGAGCGTCGGCCGCCGTCGGCGCCACAAGGGCGATGCGGGACACGCCAGCATTGATCTGCTCATGCACCCACTCCGCACCGGTGCGCGTCTTGCCGAAGCCGCGGCCGGCAAGGACGAGCCAGACAGCCCAGTCACCGGCCGGCGCGATCTGCTCAGGACGTGCCTTCATGCGCCAGCTAGACGCCAGCGCCTCGGCAAGCGTGGCGGCAAGGCTAGGCTGCTGCATCGGCATAGGCCTCCGATGGCAGCAGGAGCGTTTCCAGGCTCGGCTGGGGTGCCGATGCCTCAAGCTCTTGCAAGGCCTGCACGACGCTCGCCAACGCCGCAGGGTGCGGTGCCAATGCCTTGATAAGCGTGGCCTGCACCGCCGCAAAGGCCGGCGATGCGAGGATGTTCACCTGGTTGTTGATGACGGTGCGCGGGCCGAAGCCTTTCAACTCGCCGGTGAGTTTGCCGATCTCGCGTAGGCATTCGAGCGCTCGACCTGACACGACGGCGAGGCCATGGCGATCGTTGACGCTGGCAGCCAGGCGGACTTGCTGTAGGAGCGCGCTTCTGATCAGGCCCAAGTAATCGAGCAAGCTCACGTTTTCCTCTGCGGCGCGAGCTGCGGCCTCCTGGATAGGCACGTCGGCGAGCATGATGGACTTCTCGTCTTCGCTGACGTGGCGCTGCATGTGGCGCCAAATGCAATCCCTGCCGCCGTTGCCGAGATTGAACTTCTCTGCGATGGCATCGAGGCTCATGCCGGCGAGGCGCATCATCTCGATCCGCACACGCTCTGGATGCCGGCAGACGGCGCAACGCGAGGTGCGGAGAATCTTCGATGATGTGGCGCGCATGCCTTCGGCTTTCCCGGTTTAAAGCGGAAGCCGATTGGCGCAAGGGCCGAGTGGCAAACGTTCAACGCGATGTGAACGCGACAGAATGTACGCGAAGAACTGTCGCGCTTCAAACGGTTTCTGACAAGCGGACTATTTATCCGCTGCTCGTACTATAACTTCTTGTAATTGCGCTGCTATTTTTAGCGTGTTGCAGCTGTGTTGCGCGAACATCTGTTGACTTCCGCGTCTTTCGCGTCGGCCGCTGGTTTCCAAGCCGATCTGAGGAAGGGCCGACCTTTTCCCTCTCTGAAAAAGGTCAAACGCGTTTGACCTTTTCCCGCCACAGACCTTGGGCCGGCGTCGCGCGCGCCACGTCAGGGGGCCAGCCTCAGCAACGCCGTGACGACCTCTTTGACGACACCGGTTTTGATCTGCAGCCCGTCCTTGCTCGGACGATAGGAACCATCTGCGGCCAGGAACCACGAGCGTATGTTGATGGTGCGCCTTCCCTTGCTGTCGACGATCGCGGTTATGCGCAGTTCGTCCTTGGGGCTGGTGCGAATGGTAGCGACGTCGGTCATGCCGCGTTACCTCCAGGACGTCGGCCATGGTAGGTCTGCCGAATGATCTCATCCTGGACAGCGGACCAGAAGGCACCGAGTTGCTCGTCCTGTGTTGCTTCTGGGAAGCCCGATCGCTGAAACGCCCGCAACATGCTCTCCGTTACCTGATCACGGTACGAAGCCGCTGCTCGATCGGTTGGCTTTGAGAGCATCTTGGAGGCAACGTCGCGTATCTTGCCGGCACGCTGCTTCTGAGGGAAGGGAATGATATAGGCCATGTGGCTATGCTCCCCGAGATATAGAAGTAGTGGTGGAATCTGCACTGAGCCCTGTAGTGGTGGAATCCGCACCAAGGATTTCTGTTTTGTGGTGCGGTTTCCGCACTGAAAATTGGCGTTTTCCACCACTGGAGTTTTGTTTTTCAGATGCCAGTCTGGCGGCCTTGGCGATAAACTCTGCTTCCTCGATAGTCGGGATCTTCCGCCAATCGTTGGTGGGTTCAGCAAGCTCTGTAGGTCGATAGGTCAGACGGAAAGAGTTGGGCCGGCGCCATTCGGCATTGCCTGCACGGCCTTCCTCCGTGATCTCGACAAAGCCGAGTGCGACCACTTCACGTATTGCAGGAGCAATCGCATGCCGGTGGATGCCATATAACTCGAATTGGTCGAACGTGGTTGGAAGGCGCCCATTGTCGTTGCCGCCATGGTGCGCCATCTCAATTTCAAGGCGGGCCAGGACACGATGACCTGATTGCGAGAGCACTCGGTAGGCAGGTGATTCCTGCATCTCGATCAGGCGCCACGAAAACTGCCCGGCGATCTCAGTCCTTCGTCCCTTCCGCGCTCGGCCCTTGTCAGCCATAGGAGCGCCCCCTACGACGATTGTAGGCCTCGGCCGCAAGCGCGCATGCCTCGTCCAGGGTCACACCGAAGCGGAATTGCAGATCGGTGATGATCGGATAGTCGAGATACTTCGGCGCTTCGTGGCGAAGCCAATCCCTCGCCATATCTACTTCAGGACTGCCGAGATCACGCATCTGCATTGGCGTGCCTCTTCCATCGACCATAGGCCGCCCAGACCTCATCATTGATCTCAGCGGGAGAAATGTTCGGCTCGATCTCCAGCGCCATGCGGTAGAAATCATTGGCATGGGCTGCAGCCAATACCAGGCCATCGAAGCTGTCCCGCAAGCGGGGCATGAGCTGAGGGTTGATCATGCCCGAGCCCTCCGGACCTGGGCTTCCCGAACCGCTTCAATCGCTTCTTGAGTCGAAAGGCCGAATTTCTCCTTGAGCGTAGGGATGATCGGGCGCCCGATGCGTTCCCGGCTTGTCGTGGAAAGCCATTCGCCAGCATGGGCAATGGCTTCGTTCGTTTCATGGTCGCAGCCGCTATTCATGCCGCTTCTCCCGGAAGGAGATCAGCAAAATACTTCCTGATGGCGTGACGAGAGGTCACCCACTGAGCGCCGACTTTCTTGGCGGGGATGCGACCTTGTTCGAGCAGATAGAAGACCTTTCTTTCGCTCTCCAGCCCAAGTTCCCGCGTAATGGCGCGCACGCCCCAGACGAGATCGAGATTGATTTCAATGTTGCTTGGATTGCTCACCAGCAAGCTCCGTAAAAGGCGCTCGCGACTGGGCTCCAGACGCATACCGAGCCGGCGCAGCGCGGGTTGAGGATTGCGCTTGCTTCCGGGTCATCTTCAAAAAACTGGGAAGGGTTTGCCGGAAGGTCTGGGACATCCGTCCCGTAACGCCCGTCTTCCGGGCATGGAGCTATCCGGCTCGATCCGCCGACGATCATCCAACCACCGGCTACGGAGAATATAGGAAGCGCTCTGTTGCGTTACAAGTCGCGTTGGAAATTTCTACAGACTACGAATTATTGACAAGCGGATAGTTTGCGACATAATGCAACATGGTTTTAGGCATTACCGACTGCTACGGAGGGAACGATGTCAGTCCGCAAACGCAAGTGGACGACAGCAAAGGGCGTCGAGAAGGAAGCCTGGGTTGTTGACTATGTAGACGGGCAGGGCACCCGTCGGCTCAAGACCTTCGATAAGAAGAAAGAGGCCGACGCCTGGGAGGCGAAGACCACGGTCGCGGTCGAAGAGGGCAACCATGTCGCCGATCGCGCCACTGTGACGGTGAACGAAGCCGGGGGCTACTGGCTTGAGGATGGCACCGCCGCGGGCCTAGAGCGCACAACGCTCGACCAGCGGCGCCAGCACCTCAATGAGCACATCCTGCCGTTCCTCGGCAGTCTGCGCTTATCGAAGCTCAGCATACCGGTCGTGCGCCAATTTCAGGACAGGCTGCGAACTGAGCCTCACGGGACAAAGAGCCAGGTTTGTAGCGCCGACATGATCAAGCGCGTCACGGTCAGCCTGGGCTCATTGCTGGCCGATTCCCAGGAGAGGGGCCTTGTCGCTCGCAACGTGGTGCATGACATGTCCACCCGTCGGAAGCGTAAGACGAACGGTGATCGCAAGCCCAAGCTTAAGGTCGGCGTCGACATACCGTCGCCGGCTGAGATCCGCCTTATCCTGGAGAACAGCAAGGGCTGGCATCGGCCTCTGATCGTTACGGCCATTTTCACAGGTCTTCGCTCGTCCGAACTGCGGGGCCTTCGGTGGGCCGACGTCGATCTGAAGTCGGCTGAACTTCATGTGCGCCAGCGCGCCGATCGATACCACGCCAAGAAGTACGTCGAAGAGGGCTATAACCCTATTGGCCTGCCGAAGTCAGAAGCCGGCGAGGACCGCACGATTCCTCTCGCGCCGATGGTCGTGAACACCTTGCGGGAATGGAAGCTGAAGTGCCCCAAGGGCCAGCTCGATCTGGTGTTCCCGAACGGCGAGGGAAACATCGAGTTCCATGCCAACATCGTGACGCGCGGGCTGCAGCCGCCCCAGGTCGCGGCCGGGCTTACGGTGCCGGCGGTGGATCGGCATGGCAAGCCGAAGGTCGACAAGGAAGGCAAGCCGGTGCTGGTCGCGAAATACACCGGCCTTCACGCGCTGCGCCATTTCTATGCAAGCTGGCTGATCAATCCCAAGGATGCCGGCGGGCAGGGGAAGGACATCAAGACGGTGCAGGCCCTCATGGGCCATTCGAGCATTGTGATGACAGCCGACACATATGGCCATCTGTTCCCGAGTACCAACGATCAAGAGGCCTTGGCGGCGGCTGAAAAGGCGCTTCTGGGAGCCTGACGCGACACAAACGCAACATAGTCGACGTTCGGCTTGGTTCTGTAGATGCTAAGTGGTTGATTTTGCTTGGCTGGGGAACCTGGATTCGAACCAGGACTAACGGAGTCAGAGTCCGTGGGTCTACCGTTAACCTATTCCCCAGCAGGCGCGGTTGCGAAGAGAACCGTGCGAAGCGGGCGGCTGTGCGCCGCGAGCGCTGCCTTGTAGCCGCCACCCGAAAATAGTCAAGCCCGCGTTTGAGTTCAATCGCAGCCTTTTTTACCCATCCCTTTGCGGGGCCGTCGCGAGCGCGCTCAGCCCTTGCCGCGGCTGTATTGCGAATGCTCGAAAAACAGCACCACGCAAAGCCCGATCAGCAATGGGACGATGAGGTAGAACAGGCGGAACACCAGAAGGGCGGCGAGCACTCCGGCCGGGTCCATGTCCGAAAGGCCGGTGAGGAAGACCACCTCGAACACGCCCAGCGCGCCCGGCGCGTGTGACAGCAGCCCCACCGAGAACGACACCATGAACACGCCGAGCACGACGAAATAGCCGGGATTGCCGGCCTCGGGCAGGGCGAAATAGACGATCGCGGCGGCCGCCAGCAGTTCGACCGGGCCGATCAGCAGCTGCCGCGCGACGATCGGCAGCGCCGGATAATGCAGCTCGAAGGTGCCGATCTTGAGTGGCCGCAGATGCAGCCAGCTGCCGAAAGCATAGGCGCCGACAAGGAGAAGCATGGCGACCCCCGCGGCAAATGCGGCGCCATGATGCGGCGCGCCCGTGAAGCGGTCGATGATCTGAGGCTCAAAGAGCAGCACAAGGCCGCCGAGGAAGACGCTGGACAGGATGAAGGTGAACCAGCAGATCGCCACCAAGACGCCGATCTCCTGGCCGGTCAGGCCTCGGGTGGCATAGGCGCGGTAGCGGATCACCGCGCCCGAAAACACCGAGCCGCCGATGTTGTGCGACACCGCGTAGGTGGTGAAGGAGCACAGCGTGACGAACAGCCAGGATACCCTTTTGCCGATATGGAGCAGCGCGATGTGGTCGTAGCCGGCAAGCGAGGCGTAGGCGACGACCGAACTCAGCGCCGCGAGGATCCAGCCATGCGCCGGGATGGCGGAGATGCCGGCCCAGACGTCGTCGATCGAGATGCCGCGCAGTTCGTGCCACAGCAGCAGCAGCGAGAAGATCACCGCGCCTATGCCGACGACCGGCCAGAAATAACGTCTCCAGTTCATCGCGAAATCGTCATGCGTTGCAGCTCATTTGTCCGGCGTGGCGCCCGTTTCATCCGTTCAGACCCCTTGAGACATGCCCGATTGAAGCCGGCTATTCAACCGGCAAGACATTGCCCCAACGTGACGGGACCAGAATTCGAACCACACGCTCTTGGTGATTGCGGAACGCGCTGCTAGTCTGTCGGCAACTTGAAACAAATCGAGGTGCCTGCTGCGTCCGAACCTGGTTCGCGCGGCGCCGGAAGGAACTGAAGTGGAAGACCACGACACCGGCGCCGGCGCGTCGGAAGTGGGCATGTCCGGGGCATCGCCGTCCGAATCGGCGGGCCCGTCCGCCGGGCGGTTCAGCCGCCATGCGGGCGCGCATGGCAGACATGCCGACCACCATGGCGAGCAGGCCAAGGGCAAGGCGCGCAAGCGCCGCAAGCGAAGGCGCGGCCGCAAGGTTTTTGCCCGCGACGAGAATGGCGCGATCAGGCAACCTGCGCCCGCGCCTGTCAGCCCCCCGCCCGAAGCCTTGCAGGCACCGCCTCAAGCTCGCCCGGCGCAGGGCGTGCCTCGTCCCCAGCTGCAGGAATTGCCGGTGTTCGCCGCGCTCGACCTCGGCACCAACAATTGCCGGCTGCTGGTCGCGGTGCCCGGCCGGCATGGCCAGTTCCGCGTCATCGACGCCTTTTCGCGCATCGTCAGGCTGGGCGAGGGGCTTTCCGCCTCAGGCCGGCTCGGCCAGGCCGCCATGGACCGCGCTGTCGAGGCGCTTAGGATCTGCGGCGACAAGTTGCGCAACCGCAAGATCAGGAAGGCGAGGCTGATCGCCACCGAAGCCTGCCGCTCCGCCGAGAACGGCGTCGAATTCCTCGAACGCGTCGAGCGCGAGGCCGGGCTGAAGCTGGAGATCATCGACCGCCAGACCGAGGCTCGCCTCGCGGTGTCCGGCTGCGGCTCGCTGGTCGAGCGCGACACAAAGGGGGTGGTGCTGTTCGACATCGGCGGCGGCTCGTCGGAGATCGCGCTGATCGACCTCAGCAATGGCCACCGCTCTCCCAGGCTCGCCAACCACATCGTCTCCTGGACGTCGCTGCCCGTAGGCGTGGTTTCGCTCGCCGAGCGTTTTGGCGGCCGCACGGTGACGCGCGAGACCTTCGACGCCATGGTCGAGGATGTGGCGATCCGGCTGAAAACCTTCGACGGCCGCGACAGGCTCTCCCATGTTCTGGCCAGCCCCGACTTCCATCTTCTGGGCACCTCCGGCACGGTCACGACGCTGGCGGGCGTTCATCTCGACCTCGAGCGTTACGATCGCCGCCGGGTCGACGGGCTGTGGATGGACCGCGACAGCGTCGACCGCATGGTCGAGAGGCTGATCGGGTGGGATTTCCAGCAACGCGTCGCCAACCCCTGCATCGGCGCCGACCGCGCCGACCTCGTGCTCGCCGGTTGCGCGATCCTCGAGGCGATCCGCGGCGTGTGGCCGTCCGAGCGGCTGCGCGTCGCCGACCGTGGCCTACGCGAGGGCATATTGAGCGAACTGATGGCCGATGACGGCGTCTGGCGCAACGATGGGCGCAGAGCATGATCCCAAAAAGTGGAAACCGGTTTTTGGGAAAGATCATGCTCAAAAGAGAACGCCGATGACAAAGAAGCCGGAAAAGCCCGGCTCGGCCGGCATGCGCGTGCTGAAGACCAGGATCAAGAAGAAGAGCGGGCTTAAGGAATCCTCGCGCCGCTGGCTCGAGCGGCACATGAACGACCCCTATGTGCAGCGCTCCAAGGCTGATGGCTATCGGTCACGCGCGGCCTACAAGCTGATCGAGATCGACGACAAGCACCATCTCCTGAAGCCGGGCATGAAGGTGATCGATCTGGGCGCTGCTCCCGGCGGCTGGTGCCAGGTGGCGGCGGCGCGCACGAAGTCGAGCGCCGAAAACCCGCATGTCGTCGGCATCGACTACCTCGAAATGGACGCCGTGCCGGGCGCGTTCATCCTGCAGATGGATTTTCTCGACCCCGATGCCCCGCAGAAGCTCGCCGAAGCGCTCGGCGGCCAGCCCGACATCGTGCTCTCCGATATGGCGGCGCCAACCACCGGGCATCGCCGCACCGACCATCTGCGCACCATGCATCTGTGCGAGGTGGCGGCCGATTTCGCGCTTCACGTGCTGAAGCCCGGCGGACATTTCCTCGCCAAGACTTTTCAGGGCGGCGCGGAAAACGAATTGCTGACGCGCCTGAAGCAGAATTTCCGCTCGGTCCATCATGTCAAGCCGCCGGCTTCGCGCGATGAGTCGGTGGAGCTCTACCTGCTGGCGAAGGATTTCAAGGGGTGAGAAGCGGTCCGCGATAGCGGACGAAAAGCCAATTGCTTGGCTTTTCGAGCTTCGAACGCCCTGAGCTTGCGAAGGGCCGGCGCTCGTCGAAAGGGAAAGCCCTATTTCCCAGCAGTACCCGCCGTCTCCAGGGTCTTCGGCGCCGTCAGCCTGCCATGGCCCGAGACGGCGCTGCCGGCATCCGGCGCCAGCCGCATGAAGGTCACCGAGGCTGCCGCCGAGACGGCCGCGACGATGAAGAAGGCGATGTGGAAATCGCTGAGACGCAGCGGTCCGCCATGGATCGAGGTCGATACTTCCAGGATGCCGCCGGCCAGCGCCACGCCGAGCGCGATCGACAATTGCTGGAAGACAGCCGTGATCGGCGTGGCCTTGCTGGTGTCGGCCGGCGCGATGTCGGCGTAGGACAGGGCGTTGACGCCGGTGAAGAACATCGAGCGGATGAAGCCGCCGACCAGCAATATCGCCAGCATCAGCGCATAGGGTGTTTCGGGCGTGAACAGGCCGTAGATGGCGATCGACGCGGCGGCAACCAGCGAGCCCCAGATCAGCACGCGGCGGAAGCCGGCGAGCCGGAAAACCAGCGCGGTGACGAACTTCATGCCGATGGCCCCGAGCGCCGAGACGAAGGTGATCATGCCGGACTGGAAGGGCGTCAGCCCGAAGCCGATCTGGAACATCAGCGGCAGAAGGAAAGGCACCGCGCCGATGCCGATGCGAAACAGCGAGCCGCCGAGCACGGACGCGCGAAACACCTGGTTGCGGAACAATTCCAGCGCCAACAACGGGTTCTTGGCGCGGCGCGCGTGCAGCAGATAGAGCATGCCGGAGACCACGCCGACCGCCACGGTGAGGAAGCCGGCGATCGGCGGCAGGGCC
>JBFLWR010000099.1:0-5204 GCA_040755925.1 Pseudomonadota bacterium | reverse complement strand
CAAAGACCACGCCCGACGCCGCGAGCCCTGACAGCACGAAGCCGGGAAAGTCGAGCGGCGGCGTCTCCGCCGGCTCGGTTTCCGGCAGGAACCGGGTAGCGAGCCAGATGCCGATGAGGCCGATCGGCACGTTGATCAGGAAGATCCAGTGCCAGGTGAAATAGGTGGTGATGAAGCCGCCGATTGGCGGGCCGACCAGCGGTCCGACCAGCGCCGGCACCGTCAGCCAGGACATCGCGGCGACGAGCTCGCTCTTCGGCGTCGCGCGCACCAGCACCAGGCGCCCGACCGGCGTCATCATGGCGCCGCCCATGCCTTGCAGGAAGCGCGACACCACGAAGGCCGGCAGCGAATTGGAAAAGGCGCAGGCGACAGATCCGGCGATGAAGACGGCGATCGCGGCGCGGAACACGTTCTTGGCGCCGAACCGGTCCGCCATCCAGCCGCTGATCGGGATGAAGATCGCCAGCGACACCAGATAGGCCGTCAGCGCCAGCTTCAGCGCGATCGGGCTGGTATGGATGTCGATCGCGATCGCCGGCAGCGACGTGGCGATGACGGTCGAATCCATGTTTTCCATGAAAAGTGCGACCGCCAGGATGAGCGGGATGATGCGGTTCAACGGAACGCCCTGATCTGTCTAAGCGATTTCTCTGCCCGGCTATGGGGCGAGCCGGCACGCCCGGGCGGTTATCATGCTGCGCCTCCGATGTCGCATTAAATTGCTGTCACTTTTGCGCGACCGCAACCTGTGGTGGCTACCTTCGCCCCACTATGGCTTGCCGAATTCAAGCTATGTTACTATAGTAGTGAATATAACTACAAGTTGGGTGCAACCATGGATGAAACCGTTTCGGCAGCCGACGCCAACCGAAGATTTTCTCACATCCTGCGCGAGGTGCGCGAGGGCCACAGCTACGTCGTGACCAGCCACGGGCGGCCGGTGGCGCGGATTGTGCCTGCTGGCGACGAAGGAGTGGCCTCCCGGTCGCGCGCGGCATTGCTGCAGCGCCTTGAGCGGCAGACCGTGGTCGATGCAGGGCGCTGGACACGCGATGAGCTTTATGAGGACGACCAGTGAAGGTCGCGCTCGACACAAATGTACTCGCCTATGCGGAGGGGGTGAACAGCGCCGAAAAACGCGACACCGTCCTCGAATTGCTTCGCAACGTTCCACAGGAGGCTGCCGTCATTCCCGTCCAGGTGCTGGGCGAGTTGTTCAACGTGCTCGTCCGGAAGGCCGGAAGGGAGCCTGAGGGGGCACGGCAGGCCCTGCTTGGCTGGCGCGACGCGTTCCCGGTTATTGGCACGACACCAGAAGTGATGATGATGGCAGTCGATCTCGCGGCGGACCATCGTTTCGCCATTTGGGATGCCGTGATTCTTTCGGCTGCATCGCAAACGGGCTGTCGGCTGCTCCTCTCGGAAGACCTGCAGGATGGCTTCACCTGGGGAGGCGTCACCGTGGTCAATCCTTTTGCATCGCCGCGCCACGCTTTGCTGCAGACTCTCCTGGGCGCGGAATAGAAGCCAAGGCGCTCGCAACGACCGGCTTTTCATCGGCGCCGCGACGTGTTACCAGCCAGCGCCAATCCTGAAAGGGAAGAAAGAGTCGGCGCTGTCCATCCCGGTCCAGCGCTTTTTCCGCATTCAAAGGGCTGGCCATGGCAAAAATCATCGAAACGTCCACCGGCGTACTGGCGCTGACCTTCGACGACGTGCTGCTTCAGCCCGGTCATTCCGAAGTCATGCCGGGCGAAACCGACATCCGCACCCGCATCGCCGGCGACATCGACCTCAACGTGCCGATCCTTTCGGCCGCGATGGACACCGTCACTGAGGCGCGGCTTGCGATCGCCATGGCGCAGGCGGGCGGCATCGGCGTCATCCATCGCAATCTCACCCCGGCCGAGCAGGCCGAGGAAGTTCGGCAGGTGAAGAAATTCGAGTCCGGCATGGTGGTGAACCCCGTCACCATCGGCCCGGACGCGACGCTCGCCGACGCGCTGGCGCTGATGCGGACCTATTCCATTTCCGGCATTCCGGTGGTCGAGAATGGCGGCACCGGCGGCCACAGGGTCGGCCGGCTTGTCGGCATCCTCACCAACCGCGACGTGCGTTTCGCCTCCGATCCGTCGCAGAAGGTCTACGAGTTGATGACCCGTGAGAACCTGATCACGGTCAAGGAGAATGTCGACCAGGACGAAGCCAAGCGCCTGCTGCACAAGCACCGTATCGAGAAGCTGGTGGTCGTCGACAGGAAGGGCAATTGCGTCGGCCTGATCACGGTCAAGGACATCGAGAAGTCGCAGCTCAACCCGCACGCCACCAAGGACGCGCAGGGGCGCCTGCGCGCCGCCGCCGCCACCAGCGTCGGCGATGATGGTTTCGAGCGCGCCGAGCGCCTGATCGACGCCGGCGTCGACCTTCTCGTCATCGACACCGCCCATGGTCATTCCCAGCGCGTGCTGGATGCCGTGGCGCGGGCGAAGAAGCTTTCGAATTCGGTGCGTATCCTGGCTGGCAATGTCGCTACCGCCGACGGCACGCGGGCGCTGATCGACGCCGGCGCCGATGCCGTCAAGGTCGGCATCGGCCCGGGTTCGATCTGCACCACCCGAATCGTTGCCGGTGTCGGCGTGCCGCAGCTTTCGGCGATCATGTCGGCGGTAGAGACGGCGCATAAGGCTGGCGTGAGTGTGATTGCCGACGGCGGCATCAAATATTCGGGAGATCTCGCCAAGGCGCTGGCGGCAGGCGCGAGCGCCGCCATGATCGGCTCGCTGCTTGCGGGCACCGACGAGAGCCCGGGCGAGGTCTACCTGCACCAGGGCCGCTCCTTCAAGGCTTATCGCGGCATGGGGTCGGTCGGCGCGATGGCGCGCGGCTCGGCCGACCGCTACTTCCAGGCCGAGGTCCGCGACACCCTGAAACTGGTTCCGGAGGGCATCGAAGGGCAGGTTCCCTATAAAGGACCTGTGTCTGGCGTGCTGCACCAGCTTGCAGGCGGCCTGAAAGCCGCTATGGGTTATGTGGGTGGACGCGATCTTGCCGAGTTCCGCGAACGCGCCACCTTTGTGCGCATATCGAATGCCGGACTTCGTGAAAGCCACGCCCATGACGTCACGATCACCCGCGAAAGCCCGAACTATCCGGGCGGACTTTGATCAGGCTGCGGAGCCTGACCGGCTAGGAGTTTGGCGTGGGCTCGTCGTGACCGTGCTGCGCTTGTCGCGGCACGCCGCCGCGCTGTCGGTTGCGTCGGTCGTCGTGTTCCTGATGATGACGGCGCTCGAATTCTTCTATTTCCGAAGCCTGAGCGGCGGGCTGCCGTCGCTCGACATGCGCGTCACCGGCTTCACTCCGGAAGAGGGCATGGCGTGGCTCACCGCGCTCGGCCGGCGCGGCGGCGAGATCATCATTGTCTGGCATTACCTGACCTTCGATCTCTTGTTCCCCGCGCTGCTGTCGCTCACCCTGGTCAGCCTCATCCTGTCGTTCGGCCGGCGGCTCGGCGCCTTCCGCACGATGCCCGCGCAGGCGCAGGCGCTGTCCGCGCTGCTGCTGGTGCTGCCTTACACTCTTGCCGATTACACGCAGAACTTCGCCGTGGCGCGGCTGTTGTCCGATTTCCAGTCGGCCAATCCCGATTCGCTGTCCTTCGCCTCGTCGCTGACGGTCACCAAATTCGTGCTTCTGGCGATCCCGTTTCTCGTCATCGTGGTCTTCGCGCTGGCTGGGCAACGGCAGCGGTAAAACGGGAGCAGGGGGGCCAAGACATGCACCAGACCGCTATCTTCTGGCCGATGCTGGCTCACGTGCTTCTGGTCTAAGTCGTCTATCTGGTGATGTTCAGGCGCCGCTACCACGCCGTGAAGTCAGGCGAGGCCAAGGTCGGCCAGTACAAGGTCCGCTCCACCGAGCCGGCCTCGAGCGTGACCGTCGCCAACAACCTCATCAACCAGTTCGAGCTGCCGGTTCTGTTCCACGTGCTTTGCCTGGCGCTGTTCGTCACCAATGGCGTGAACTACCTGACGCTCGCGCTGATGTGGCTCTTCATCGCGACGCGCTACGTCCATGCCTTCGTGCATCTCACCAGCAACAATCTACGGCACCGCAGCCGCATGTTCTTCCTTGGCGCGGTGATATTGCTCGTCGCCTGGGTCTGGTTCGCGCTGCACCTGCTGGGAGCGGTGTAAGCCACATCTCTTCCTTCTCCCGCAGGACTGCAAAGATGGCGCTAGAGGTCGAACACCGCGATCTTGCGCTTGTCGAACTTGATGCCGATCTCGCCGCGCACCAGCTTCAACGCCTGTTCCCCGAACACCGCGCGTCGCCAGCCTTGCAGCGCCGGAACATCGGCGGCGTCGCCTTCGGCCGCGATGCGGTCGATGTCGTCGCTGGAAGCTAGCACCTTGGAGGCTACGCCTTCCTTTTCGGCGACGATCCTAAGCAGCACCTTGAGCAGTTCCGCGGCCGCGCTCGATCCTTCCGGCGGCTGGAAGCTCTTAGGCAGCTTCGGCATCGCGTCCTTCGGCATGGCAAGCGCCGCGTTGACGGCGCCAAGCAGCGCCGTGGCGGTGGCCGACCGCTCCCAGCCCTTTGGCGTCGTGCGCAGCTTGCCAAGCGCAGCCGCATCGCGCGGCGCCTGCTGCGCAATCTCGTAGATTGCGTCGTCTTTCAACACACGGCCGCGCGGCACATCGCGCTCGCGCGCCTCGCGCTCACGCCATGTGGCCACCGCCTGGACGATCGCCAGTTCCTGCGGCTTGCGCAGCCGCATCTTCAGCCGCTTCCAG
Source organism: Pseudomonadota bacterium (assembly GCA_040755925.1). Taxonomy (GTDB): domain Bacteria; phylum Pseudomonadota; class Alphaproteobacteria; order Rhizobiales; family Rhizobiaceae; genus Mesorhizobium. The sequence goes on along the minus strand of JBFLWR010000099.1, from coordinate 405 downwards.
GCGTCTTCAGGGTGCGGATCGTAGGTCTCGCGCGCGGTCAGCACATCCATCTCTTCATTCAGCCAATGCGCGCGGTCCTCGCGCTTCAGCTCGGCGCTGAGATTCTCGTAGACCTTGATCAGATGCGTGACGTCGGCCAGCGCGTATTCCAGCTGCTTCTCGGAGAGCGGCCGGTGGCGCCAATCGGTGAAGCGCGAGGATTTGTCGAGACGCGCGCCGGTAATCTTCTGGACGAGCTGGTCGTAGGATACGCTGTCGCCGAAGCCGCAGACCATCGCGGCCACCTGCGTGTCGAAGACCGGATGCGGCACCAGATTGCCGAGATGGACGATAATTTCGATGTCCTGGCGCGCGGCGTGGAAGACCTTGACCACCGCTTCGTTGGCCATCAGCCGGAAGAAGGGC
>JBFLWR010000098.1:0-41502 GCA_040755925.1 Pseudomonadota bacterium | reverse complement strand
CGGACGTTCGCGACAGGCACTGGCACACCTCGAAACACAAATCCCCATAGCTCATCGCCGCTGGCCGCGGGTTCCTGCATGAGAGGCTTTCGTACGCCTGACGGCACCCGAAACCCTTCAGCATTGCGGACATTCGATCCAAATTTGCATGGCCGGAGAGCGGACGTGGCGGGCGATCACGTTGGGAGCAGCGATCAAGCCAACACACACAGCTAAGGTGTTCGGCGCTCACGCGACCGGTCCGTCCGGCTCAACCATCCTGGCCATCGGCCCACATCGCGTCCGGCACCACCACCAGCTTGCCGACAAAGTCCTTGGCCATGAAATCGGTCTGGGCGCGGTGGAAGTCCGACAGTTTGTAGACACCGCCGACGATCGGCCGGATTTTCTTCTCCTCGACGTAGCGGACAATGCGCCTGAAATCCGCCCGTGTGCCTTGGCTCGAGCCGTTGAGCTGCAGCTGCTTCAGATACATGGTGCGCAGATCGAGCTGCACCACCGGTCCGGCGATGGCGCCTGCCGTGGTGTAGCGGCCCTCCGGGCGCAAGATGCGCAAGAGGTCGTTGAAGATGGCGCCGCCCACCAGATCGGCGACGACGTCGATAGGCTCGCCGCCCGTCGCCTCGTCGACTGCGGTGAGTAGGTCGGCCCCGCCGCGCGTGATCACCTTTTCGGCGCCGATGTCGAGCACGGCCTGCTCCTTGCCCTTGCCGACCACGGCATAGGGAATTGCGCCACGCGCCCGCGCCAGTTGGACAATGCCGGAGCCGACGCCGCCCGAGGCGCCCGTGACCAGTACCCGCTCGCCGGCCCTCAGTGCAGCGCGCTCGAGCATCTGCTCCCCAGTCAGGTAGGCGCAGCAGAAGGTGGCGAGCTCGACATCGCTCAGGTCGGTGTCGACGACATGCGCGTTCTCCGCCGGCAGCGCCTGGTATTCGGCATAGCCGCCGTCGCGACCATGGCCCATATAGTCGATGTCGGCGAGCGAATCGTCCTCTCGGTTGTAGATGGAGAAGTCGACCATGACGCGCTCGCCGATGCGCCCGGCCGACACGCCATCGCCGACGGCGACGATCGTGCCAACCGTGTCTGTCCCTTGGATGCGCGGGAAAACAAGCGTGTTGCCCTGGCGGCGCCAGGTCGACACCGCACCGGCGTCTTCCTCGGTCCCATAGGCACCTTGGCGCACCCAGACGTCGGTGTTGTTCATGCCGCAGGCGCTGACCTTGACCAGGACCTCGCCGGCGGCTGGCGCGGGCACCTTCACATCCGTGCGGTAGACGAGCTTCTCCAGATCGCCATGGCCGGTAAGCTGCACGGCGGCCATTGTGGTGGGGACGGTTCTGGTCATGGCGTTCATGTCGCTTCTGTTCTTGGTTCTCATGCATTCCGAACGGAAACCGTTTCCACAATTTTTCTGGAATTGCTCAGAGGCTTGCAAACACGCTGTTCACCGCATCGGCGGTCCTGGCGACGATCGTGTCGGCTTCCTCGCGCGTCAGGCAGAGCGGCGGCGCGAAGCCGAGGATGTCGCCCTGCGGCATGGCGCGGCCGATGACGCCGCTGGCGGCGAGCGCGGTGGCTACCTGCGGTCCGACCTTCAGCGCCGGGTCGAAGAACACACGGTCGTCGCGATCCTTGACGAACTCGATCGCAGCCAGCATGCCGTCGCCGCGCACCTCGCCGACATGCTTGTGGCCACCAACGGCCCTGGCAAGCTCGGCCCGGAAATAGGCGCCGGTCTCGCCGGCGTTCCTCACCAGGTCCATTTCGTCGATCAGCTCTAGATTGGCGACGCCAGCGGCAACGCAGATCGGATGCGCCGAATAGGTCCAGCCATGGCCAAGCGAGCCCAGCTTGTCGGAACCTTTGACCAACACCTGCCAGACCTTGTCCGAGACGATGACGCCCGAAAGCGGCGCGTAGGCCGAAGTCAGGCCCTTGGCGATGGTGATCAGGTCCGGCTTCATGCCGTAATGGTCGGAACCGAACATGGTGCCGAGACGGCCGAAGCCGGTCACCACTTCGTCCGCCACCAGCAGCACGTCGTATTTGTTGAGCACCGCCTGGATCTTGTCCCAATAGCCCGCCGGCGGCGGCACGATGCCGCCGGTGCCGAGGATCGGCTCGCCGATGAAGGCCGCTACCGTCTCCGGACCTTCGGCCAGGATCATCTCTTCCAGCTTGTCGGCGCAGTATTGGGAGAATTGCTCCTCGCTCATCGAACGGTCGGCGCGACGGAAGTAATACGGCGCTTCGGTATGCAGGATCGGCGCGCGGGGCAGGTCGAAGGCGTTGTGGAACAGTTCGAGCCCGGTCAGCGATCCGGTCATGACGCCCGAACCGTGATAGCCGCGCCAGCGCGAGATGATCTTCTTCTTCTCCGGCCGGCCAAGAACGTTGTTGTAGTACCAGATCAGCTTGATGTTGGTTTCGTTGGCGTCGGAACCGGAGAGGCCGAAATAGATCCTCGACATGCCCTTCGGCGCACGGTCGATGATCATCTTGGCAAGCGTGATCGAGGCCTCTGTACCGTGGCCAACATAGGCGTGGTAGTAGGCGAGGTTCTTGGCCTGCTCGGCGATGGCATCGGCGATCTTCTGGCGGCCATAGCCGACATTGACGCAATAGAGGCCCGCAAAGGCATCGATGCTCTTTTTGCCGGTGTTGTCCCACACGGTCACGCCTTCACCGCCGGCCATGATGCGGGCAGGGGATTCGCCCCGCGCATGCGTGCCCATGTGCGTCGAAGGATGGAAGAAGTGGTCGCGATCCCAGGCCGAGAGTTCGTTGGATTGTTCGAGCATCTTTTTGACTCCTGAAAATTCCTGAATGGCCTCAGGCCACGTCGAGACAAAGGTATTTGAGATCAGTGAAAGCTTCGAGCCCGTGACGCGAGCCTTCGCGGCCGATGCCCGATTGCTTGACGCCGCCGAAGGGGATCGGCGCACCGGTGATTTTCACACGGTTGATGGCGACCATGCCATACTCCAGCGCGCGGCCCATGCGTGCCTGGCGGGCGCCGTTCTCGGTGACGACATAGGCGACGAGGCCGTATTCGGTGGCGTTGGCGCGGCCGACGACTTCGGCTTCGTCATCAAAAGGTGTCACGGCTGCGACAGGTCCAAAAGTCTCTTCGCGCATGATCAGCGTGTCGTCCGACACATCGACGAGCAGCGTCGGCTGATAGAACAGCGGCCCGGCCGTGTGGCGCTTGCCGCCGGTCAGGCACCGCGCGCCGTGACCGAGCGCATCGGCTACCTGTTCCTCGACTTTCTTGACGGCGCGCTCGTGCATCAGCGGACCGATCTCTACGTCGCTGGAGAGGCCGCTGCCGGTGCGGAGCTGCTCGATGCGACGTGCGAAAGCGGCGCAGAAGCGGTCATAGATAGGTCGCTGCACATAGATGCGGTTGGCGGCGAGGCAGTCCTGGCCGGAGGTGGCGAATTTGGCGTCGAGCGCGATGGTCACCGCCTTATCGATGTCGGCATCGTCGAAGACAATCAGCGGCGCATGGCCGCCGAGCTCCATCACCAGCCGCTTCATGGTCGCGGCACTTTGCGCGGCGATCAGCCGACCAATCTCGGTCGAACCGGTGAAGCTCATAGCGCGCACACGGGCGTCGGCGCACATCGCGCCGACAATGGTCGATGCTTTGCCGGTGACGACGTTGAAGACGCCGGCCGGCAGGCCGGCGCGCTCTCCCAGTTCCGCCAGCGCCAGGGCCGAGAGCGGCGTTTCCGATGACGGATGGGCGACCACCGTGCAGCCGGCAGCGAGAGCTGCGGCCGCCTTGCGGGTGAGCATGGCCGAAGGAAAGTTCCATGGCGTGACGACGCCGACGACGCCAATTGGCTCGCGGCACACCGTCATCTCGGCGTTCGGCAGATGGCTGGTGACGCTTTCGGCATTGAGGCGCTTTGCCTCCTCGGCATACCATTCGACGAAGGAAGCGGCGTAGTCGATCTCGCCCAGCGATTCCTTCAACGGCTTGCCCTGTTCCAGCGTCATCAGAAGCGCCAGATCGTCCTTGGCAGCGACGATGAGCTCAAACCATTTTCGCAGGGTTCTGGAGCGCTCCTGGGGGAGGGCCGAGCGCCAGCCCGGCAGGGCGCACGCGGCTGCATAGACGGCTTCGGTCGCCTGCCTTGCATCGAGCGCCGCGACGAAGGCCACGATGGAACCGGTCGCAGGATCAGTGACCTCGAAGCTCGCCGCTCCTTCGCCCGCTATCCAGTGTCCGCCGACATAACCGAGGTCACGCAACAGGCGGCGGTCGGCAAGGCGGTCCAATGCGTCATGGCGGTGCGGTCGGGCAAAGTGCGCGGACATCGACATCTCCCTTCGATGCCGGAAGCATCGGCCGCGATGGGCGAAAAAGGAGACTGTTTCGGCGCCCGTCGGCAGAGAGATTGTCTCTATTGACCGGCCGCCGGAGACGATCTCTCTATGTCAGGACTGCTGCGGCAGCAACTCTGCCACCGGCAGCACGATCTCCTCCTTGACCGTTTTGGTGACGATGTAGGTGAAATAGCGGTCGATGCCGATCTCGCGCTCAAGCAGGCCGTCCACCAGTCGCTGATAGGCATCGATGTCGCGCGCCATGACTTTCAGGATGTAGTCGACGCCGCCGCCCACCGACCAGCAGGCAACGATTTCCGGTACGTCGCGAACGACGCGCTCGAATCGGTCGAAGTCCGCCTGCCGGTGGTTGGCCAGGGTCACCTCCATCATCACCATCGCCACTGGCGCGATGGCGCGCATGGCGATTTCCGCGTGATAACCGGAAACGATGCCAGCCTTTTCCAGCTTGCGCAGCCGCACCCAGCACGGCGTCGGCGACAGGCCGACCTTCTCGGCCAGCGCCAGCTTGGTGATACGCCCATCGCGCTGGATCGCATCGAGAATCCTGAGGTCGATAGGGTCGAGTTTTGCTGCCGCCATGCGGGCTCCGCCTTTCGTTCGAGACACCATGACGACGCATTATTTCGATTGTCAATTGCACTGATTTTGATCTCTAATATGTCATGACATTGTGGCAGCCAGATCCTGCGCTCATCCGCCGCCCGGCCTATCTCTCGCTGGCCGACCAGTTCGCCCGCGCCATCCATGACGGGCGGCTTGCGAATGGTACGCAGCTGCCGACGCATCGCCGGCTGGCGGATGACCTGAAGCTTTCAGTGCAGACAGTCAGCCGCGCTTATGAGGAATTGATCCGGCGCGGGCTGATTTCGGGCGAGGTCGGTCGTGGCAGCTTTGTCCAGACGCAGCGGCGCGAGCCGGAGCCGCCCTATATCCCGGAAAGGCTGGGCGAGGTCATCGACCTTTCCATCCTGAAGCCGGTTTGCGAGCCGATGCACCTGGAAAAGCTGAAGCAGGCGCTAGGCTGGCTGGCCGAGAACCTGCCGGCGAGTTCGGCGCTCTCCTTCCGGCCGAACATGGTGTTTCCCCGCCATCGCGCGGTCGCGGTCGAGTGGCTGAAGCTCTGCGGCCTCGAAGCCTCGCCGCAGAACATCAGCGTCACCAATGGCGCCACCGCCGGCATGACTGTCGCGCTGATGAGCGTCGCGCCGCCCGGATCGACCGTCGCCACGGAGGCGATCGGTCATCACACGCTGATCCCGCTTGCCCGCTACCTAGGCTTCAATCTCGAAGGCTTGCCGATCGACGACAACGGCCTCGTCCCGGAGGCGCTCGACGAGGCCTGCCGCCTTTCCGACATTCGCGCCGTGTTCGTCCAGCCCTCGGTGATCAATCCGACGGCCACCTTGATGGGCGCTAACCGACGCGAGCGCATCGCGGCGGTTGCGCGCAAGCACGACATCGCCATCATCGAGAACGATGTTCTAGGTCCGCTGGTCGAGGGCCGGCCTCTGGCCGTCGCCGCCTTCGCACCCGAGAGAACGCTCTACGTCACCTCCTTCACCAAGATCACGGTGCCGGGCCTTCGCATCGGCTATCTCGCCGTGCCGGACCGCTATGTCGCGGCTGTCGCCAACCGCCATCTGGTCTCGAACTGGATGGCAACGCCGATGGTGGCGGAGATCGCGACGCGCTGGGTAAACGACGGCACGGCATCGGAGCTCGTCGACTGGCAACGCACTGCGCTCAGGCGGCGGCAGGAAATCGCGGCGGAAGTGCTGGCAGGCGTGGACTATCGCGTCCACCGCGACGGACTGCATCTTTGGCTCGAACTGCCCGAAGATCGCGCCGAGGAGAGTTTTGTCGCGCAGGCGCGCCTTCGCGGCGTGGCGATCGCGCCCGGCACCTCGTTCCGCATCGCCGACACGCCCTGGCATCCAGCCGTGCGTATCTCGCTCGGATCGACGACCGAAGGGGAACTGCGCTCCGGTTTGAGCGTTGTCGCCAAGCTCTTGCTTGGCGATCCCGAGCATCTCCTGCTCGCCATCTGAAGCACAGGCTGAGCGCAGATTGCCCTGAAATTGTGCGGTGTCCGGAAATATTGTCATGATATTATTTTCCAGATTGACATGATTTAGCGCGTTTCGCATCGTTAAGGGCATAGGCTTCTCCAGAACGGGGAAATGAATTGCCCGCGCCCATCATCAAGGTCGATGCCATTTCGAAGAGCTTCGGCGCCTTCAAGGTGCTGGATGGCCTGTCGATGCAGGTCATGCCGGGCGAGAAGCTGGCCTTGATCGGCCCATCCGGCTCCGGCAAGACGACGATCCTGCGCATCCTTATGACCTTGGAGAGGATCGACGGCGGTCACATCCAGGTCGATGGCGACCAGCTCTACCACATGGAGCGCAACGGCCAGCTGCTGCCGGCCGACGAGCGGCATCTGGCCAAAATGCGCCAGAAGATCGGCATGGTCTTCCAGCTGTTCAATCTGTTCCCGCACAAATGCGTCATGGACAACGTCACCCTGGCGCCGATGCTGACGAAGGGCGTCGCGCGTGCCACCGCCGAGAAGCGGGCTATGGAACTGCTCGACATGGTCGGGCTGGCCGACAAGGCGAAGGCGATGCCGGCGCAGCTTTCGGGTGGCCAGAAACAGCGCGTCGCGATCGCGCGGGCGCTGGCGCTGTCGCCCAAGATCATGCTGTTCGACGAGGTCACCTCGGCGCTTGATCCGGAGCTGGTCGAGGAGGTGCTCAACGTCATGCGCAAGCTCGCCGCCGAGACCGACATGACGATGCTGCTCGTTACCCACGAGATGGGCTTCGCTCACGACTTCGCCGACCGCGTGTTGTTCTTCGACCGCGGCAGGATCGTCGAGGAAGGCAAGCCCGATGAGATTTTCCGCCACCCCAAGCAGGAGCGTACGCAGAGCTTCCTGAAGAAGATCATCGCGGCCGGACATCGTGTCTGACCGCCATGCAAACGGGCGACGAAGTCGTCCCGAAGCGGTGACGTCGCCGCCAATTGAGCAAACCAAGAAGAGAACAAGGAGTTGGGAACGATGAAGAAACTTGCCATCCTGGCTGGCGTCGCCGGCCTCGCAGTGACCACGATGCTGCTCGCCACCGGCGCGCGTTCGGCCGATGACGCCAAGCTCGAGCAGCTCAAGCAGCAGGGCTTTGCTCGCGTCGCCATCGCCAACGAGCCGCCCTACACGGCGGTGGCCGCCGACGGCAAGGTTTCGGGCGCGGCGCCGGACGTGGCGCGCGAGATCTTCAAGCGGCTCGGCGTGAACGACATCGTCGCCTCGATCTCGGAATATGGCGCCATGATTCCTGGCCTGCAGGCGCGCCGCTTCGACGTCGTCACCGCTGGCTTGTTCATGAAGCCGGAGCGCTGCGCCGCGGTCGCCTATTCCGAGCCGGTGCTGTGTGACGCCGAGGCCATGCTGGTGAAGAAGGGCAATCCAAAGCACTTCAAGAGCTATGAGGACATCGCCAAGGACACCTCCGCCACCGTCGGCGCGCCGGGCGGCGGCACCGAGGAGAAGCTGGCGCTCAATGCCGGCGTGCCGCGCGATCGCGTCATCGTCGTGCCGGACGGCCAGAGCGGGCTGAAGATGGTGCAGGACGGCCGTATCGACGCCTATTCGCTGCCGGTGCTGTCGATCAACGACCTGGTCAAGAAGGCAAATGATCCGAACCTTGAAGTGATCGCGCCGGTGCAGGGCGCGCCGGTCTATTGCGACGGCGCGGCCTTCAAGAAGGGCGATGAGGCACTGCGTGACGCCTATGATGTCGAACTCGCCAAGATGAAGAAGTCGGGCGAATTCGCCAAGATCATCGAGCCCTATGGCTTCTCCGCCGCCGCCGCGATGTCGACGACGCGCGAGAAGCTCTGCTCGAAGAAGTAAGGCGCGGCTTTCTTCCTTGTCCCGTTCAGGGAGAGAAGGTGGCTCGGGAGCCGGGTGAGGGGCGGCGCCAGATTCTGCAAGGCTGGCTCCGCCCTATCGGAATCTTCTCCCGTGAACGGGGAGAAGGGGGTTGTCGCAGCTGCCTCGCACAACCGCAAACGACAGGAAACTCTAAACGCAAATGACCCAATGGTCCGGCTATCTCGGCCTGATATTGCAGGGGGCGCTTGTCACCATCGAGCTGACGCTCATGGGGTCGGTGCTCGCGCTGATCATGGCCTTTCTTGCCGGCATGGGGCGGCTGTCGCGCTTTTTCATCGTTCGGGCGCTCGCCACGATCTACATCGAGTTCTTCCGCGGCACCTCGATCTTCGTGCAGCTGTTTTGGGCCTATTTCGTGTTGCCTTTCGTCGGCCTGTCGCTGACGCCGTTGCAGGCGGGCGTCCTGGCGTTGGGCCTCAATGTCGGGGCCTATGCCGCTGAAGTGGTGCGTGGCGCGATCCTGTCGGTCGGTCGCGAGCAATATGAGGCCTGCACGGCGCTCAACCTCGGCCGCTGGCAAGGCATGCGGCACGTCATCCTGCCGCAGGCGCTGCTCGTCATGCTGCCGACCTTCGGCAACAACGCGATCGAATTGCTCAAGGCGACTTCGGTCGTCTCGCTGATTTCGCTCGCCGATCTGACCTTCCAGGCGCAGGTCGTGCGCTCGCAGACCGGCAGCACCATGATGCCCTTCGTCTCGGTACTGATCATCTATTTCGTGCTCGCCCTGATCATCTCCTGGGGCGTGCGCACGCTGGAGCGCCGCTTGGCGCGTGGCCTCGACGGAGTGCGTGTCTGATGGATTGGGCCAAGTAATGGACTGGGATTGGGATTTTGTCTGGCAGATCATGCCGACCCTGATCCAGGGCGTGAAGATCACCATCCTGGCGACGGTGCTCGGCTCGATCCTGGCCGCGATCGTCGGCCTGGCGATTGCCCTGGCGCGGCGCTCTCCGAACCGCATCGTCTCGCGCAGCGTCGGCTGGTTCGCCGAATTCATCCGCGGCACGCCGTTGCTGGTGCAGCTTTACTTCATCTTCTACGTGCTGCCCGACATTGGCATCCTCCTGCCGCCGCTGGTGGCCGGCGTCATCGGGCTTGGCCTGCACTACGGCACCTATACGGCCGAGGTTTATCGCGCCGGCATCGACAACGTGCCGCGCGGGCAATGGGAGGCCGCGAAGGCCTGCAATCTCGGCGGTCGCCACACCTGGACGCATATCATCCTGCCGCAGGCGATCCCGCCGATGATCCCGGCCTTGGCCAACTACTTCATCGCCATGTTCAAGGAGACGCCGCTGCTTTCGGCGATCACCGTGCTGGAACTGATGAACCAGGCCAAGAGCGTCGCCAACACCTACTACCGCTACATCGAGCCGATGACGCTGGTCGGCGCGTTCTTCCTCATCATCAGCCTGTGTTCCGTCGTGCTGCTGCGCTGGCTGGAGCATCGTTACGGCAGGATCGAAAGATGAAAGTCATGAAGCCGTTGCCCGAGATCCGCCTTGAAACGGCGCCCCCCGAGCTCGAACACCGCCCGCTGGAAAAGCGTGTCGGCCTGATCGCCCTGGCCACCGACCATACGAGCGAAGTGGACTTCCGCCGCATGGTGGCGAGCGAGCGGATCGGCGTCTATGTCGCGCGCATCCCATATGCCAATCCGACGACGCCGGAAAACCTGCGCAAGATGCAGCCGTCGCTTTCGGCCGGTGCGGCACTCATCCTGCCTGACGAGCCTCTCGACGCTGTCTGCTATTCCTGCACGTCGGCCTCGGTGGTGATCGGCGATGCCGAGATCGAAGCGGCGATCCGGGAGGCCAAGCCGGGCGTTCCCGTAGTCACGCCGCCGATGGCGGGCGGGCGCGGCCTGAACGCCTTTGGCGCCAAGCGGATCAGCATTCTCACGCCTTACACGGTCGAGACCAGCCGGCCGATGGGCGCCTATTTCGCGGCGCACGGCTTTGACATCCAAAGCTTCACCTGCCTCGGCTTCGAGGACGATCGCGAGATGGCGCGCATCACGCCGGCCTCGCTTGTCGATCTCGCTCGAAAGGCAACGCATCCGCAGGCCGACGCGCTGTTCGTCTCATGCACGGCGCTGCGCGCCGCGCTTGCGGTTCCCGGCATGGAGGAGGCGATCGGCCGGCCGGTCGTCACCAGCAACCAGGCCAGCGCCTGGAACTGCCTGCGGCTCTGCGGAGATGAAACACCACGACCGGAGTTCGGGCGGCTGATGACAAAGCCGTTGGTCCAATGACCGAAATGCCAGCGATCGAAATGCAAGTCACGCTTCAGCATATCCGCGCTGCCCGCGACCGTATTGCCGGCAAGGTCGAGCGGACGCCGATCGTGCTGTCGCAGAACCTTTCGGAACGCCTCGGCGGATCGGTTCATCTCAAGCTGGAGCACCGTCAGGCCACCGGCGCGTTCAAGCTGCGCGGTGCTTCCAATGCCATTGCCGCATTGCGTCCGGAGAAACGATCGCGCGGCGTCGTCGCGGCCTCGACCGGCAATCACGGCCGCGCGCTTGCTCATGCGGCCAAACTCGAAGGCATGCGGGCGGTGATCTGCATGTCGAAACTGGTGCCCGGAAACAAGCTTGATGCGATCCGACAGCTCGGCGCGGAAGTGCGCATCGTCGGCAACAGCCAGGACCACGCCCAGCAAGAGGTCGACAGGCTGGTCGCCGAGGACGGGCTGGTCATGTTGCCGCCGTTCGATCATCCCGACATCGTCGCCGGGCAAGGCACGCTGGGCCTGGAGATCATGGAGCAGGTGCCGGATGCCACGCTTGTGCTGGTGCCGCTCTCCGGCGGCGGGCTGGCGGCGGGCGTCGCGGCGGCCGTCAAGGGTATGAACCCAACCGCCAAGGTCATCGGCATCTCGATGGAACGTGGCGCCGCGATGAAGGCCAGCCTCGATGCCGGGCGACCCGTGCAAGTCAAGGAGCTGCCGACGCTGGCCGACTCGCTTGGCGGCGGCGTCGGCCTCGACAATCAACTGACCTTCGCCATGTGCCGCGACCTGCTCGACGACGTGATCCTGCTTTCCGAGGACGAGATCGCTGCCGGCATCCGCCATGCCTACGACCAGGAGCGCGAGATCGTCGAGGGCGCCGGCGCTGTCGGCATCGGCGCGTTGCTTGCCGGCAAGGTCAAGTCTAGCGGGCCGGTCGTGCTCATACTCTCGGGCGGCAATATCGACATGGGCCTGCACCGTCGCATCATCTGCGGCGAGGCGCCCGCACTTACGGAGCGCGCAGCATGAGTCGCATGGCCGTTCTCACGGAAGCTGAGCTGCGCAAGATCGTCACGCTCGATCAGGACGCCATTTCCTGCGTCGAGAATGCCTTTCGCGCCCTCGCCACACTGCCGGTGGAAATGCCGCCAATACTGCGGCTGGACGTCCCCGAGCATCGCGGCGAAGTCGATGTGAAGACAGCCTATGTGCCCGGCATCGACGGTTTTGCGATCAAGATCAGCCCAGGCTTCTTCAACAACCCGCAGCTTGGACTGCCCAGCCTCAACGGCATGATGGTTCTTCTGTCGGCAAGGACCGGGCTGATCGAAGCGCTGCTGCTCGACAACGGCTATCTGACGGACATTCGCACTGCTGCCGCCGGAGCGGTTGCCGCAAAGCATCTATCTCGGGAAGACTCAAGGATCGCGGCTATCTTTGGTGCGGGCGTGCAGGCTGGGCTGCAGCTGGAAGCTCTCCACCTCGTGCGACCGATCGATGAGGCGCGTATCTGGGCACGCGACGCGGCCAGGGCCGAAGCGACCGCCGCCCGCCTGCGCGAGAAGCTGGGCATCGCCGTCCGCGCCGAGCCGGACGCGGCGAATGCCGCAGCCGGTGCCGACATCATTGTCACCACCACGCCTTCGACCGAGCCACTGATCAAGGCCGGCCACGTTTCCGCCGGCCAGCACATCACCGCGATGGGCTCGGATGCCGAGCACAAGAACGAAATCGCGCCGGCGATCCTGCGCATGGCCGATCTCTACGTCGCCGACAGCGCGAAGCAGACAAGGAGGCTCGGAGAGCTTCACCATGCCATCGATGGCGGCGTGATGGCGGCCGATGCCGACATCGCCGAGCTCGGTCAGATCATCGCCGGCGTGAAGCACGGCCGGCGTTCAGCCAGCGACATCACCATCGCCGACCTCACGGGCACCGGCGTGCAGGACACTGCGATCGCCACGCTTGCGCGTGACCGCGCGCGTGCGGCGGATGCCGGAACCATTTTCGAAAGCTGATGCCCGACCAAGCATGGCCCGGAAAAGTCGAACCGCTTTTTCCGAAAGGTCACGCCAACAAGAATTAGACGAACCGGATTCAGACGAAGTTGAAACCGGTTCCAGGCCCCAACAAACGAGGACCAAGAACGATGCAGCCAAACCTGAAATTCACGCGGACCGAATTTGCCGACCGCCTCGCCAAGACGCGCAAAGCCATGGAGGCCAAGGGCGTCGATCTGCTGATCCTCAGCGATCCTTCCAACATGGCCTGGCTGACTGGCTATGACGGCTGGTCGTTCTACGTGCATCAGGCGGTGATCGTGCCGCCCTCCGGCGAGCCGGTATGGTATGGTCGCGGACAGGATGCCAATGGCGCCAAGCGCACAGCCTATCTCGCCCACGACAACATCGTCGGCTACGCCGACCACTATGTGCAGTCGACCGAACGGCACCCCATGGACTATCTCGCCAGCGTGCTTTCCGAGCGCGGTTGGGACAAACTGACCATCGGCGTCGAGATGGACAATTACTGGTTCTCCGCAGCCGCGTTCGCCGCCTTGCAGAAGCACCTGCCCAATGCCCGCTTCGCCGACGCTACCGCGCTGGTGAACTGGCAGCGCGCCGTGAAGAGCCCGACCGAGATCGACTACATGCGCAAGGCCGCGCGCATCGTCGAGGCCATGCACCGGCGTATCGTCGACAAGATCGAAGTCGGCATGCGCAAATGCGATCTGGTCGCCGAGATCTATGATGCCGGCACGCGCGGCGTCGACGGCATTGGCGGCGACTATCCGGCGATCGTGCCGCTGCTGCCGTCGGGCGTCGATGCCTCGGCGCCGCATCTCACCTGGGACGACAAGCCGATGAAGGCGAACGAAGGGACGTTCTTCGAGATCGCCGGCTGCTACAACCGTTACCACTTGCCCCTGTCGCGCACCGTCTTCCTCGGCAAGCCGACGCAGGCCTTCCTCGATGCCGAGAAGGCGACGCTGGAAGGCATGGAGGCGGGCCTTGCTGCAGCCAAGCCCGGCAATGCCTGCGAGGACATAGCCAACGCCTTCTTCGCCGTCTTGAAGAAATACGGCATCGTCAAGGACAACCGCACCGGCTATTCGATCGGTCTGTCCTATCCGCCGGACTGGGGCGAGCGCACCATGAGCCTGCGCCCTGGCGACCGCACCGAGCTCAGGCCCGGCATGACCTTCCATTTCATGACCGGCCTTTGGCTGGAGACGATGGGGCTGGAGATCACTGAGTCTATCCTGATCACCGACACGGGCGTCGAATGCCTGGCCAATGTGCCGCGCGAGCTCTTCGTGAAGGACTGAGGCCGATGTCAGCTCTACGTCCGTCGCCGATCACGCCGACCGTCGATTTCGAGCGCGATGGGGTCCAGCACGGTTTCCTGCGCCTGCCCTACAGCCGCGATGATTCCGCCTGGGGCTCTGTGATGATCCCGGCCTGCGTCGTCCGCAACGGCAAGGGCCCGACGGCGCTGCTCACCGGCGGCAATCATGGCGACGAGTATGAAGGGCCGTTGGCGCTCTACGAGCTTGCCCGCACGCTCGATCCGAAAAACGTCTCTGGCACGGTCATCATCGTGCCGGCGATGAACTATCCGGCCTTCCGCGCCGGCACGCGCACTTCGCCGATCGACAAGGGCAACATGAACCGCAGCTTCCCAGGCCGTCCCGACGGAACGGTGACCGAGAAGATCGCCGACTATTTCCAGCGGGAATTGCTGCCCCGTGCGAATATCGTGTTCGACTTCCACTCCGGTGGAAGGACACTGGACTTCGTGCCGTTCTGTGCCGCGCATACACTGCCGGACAAGACGCAGGAGCAAAAGGCCTTCGCCGCCGTCGAGGCCTTCTCGGCGCCGTTCTCGATGCGCATGACCGAGATCGACGCGGTCGGAATGTACGACTCCGCCGCCGAGGAGATGGGCAAGGTGTTCGTCACCACCGAGCTCGGCGGCGGCGGCACGTCGCGCGCCGAAACCGTGCGGATCGCGCGCCGAGGCATTCTCAATGTGCTGCGCCATACTGGGATCGCTGCTGGTGAGGTCGAGAAGACTCGAACCCAGTGGCTGGACATGCCGTCTGGCGATTGCTTCGCCTTCGCCGAGGAGGATGGCATGATCGAAACAATGGTCGATCTCGGCGAGCCGGTCGAGGACGGCCAGGTCATTGCGCGCATCCATCCGGTCGGCCGCACCGGTCAGGCGCCGCAGGAACTCAAAGCCAAGATCTCCGGCCTGCTTGCCGCGCGTCACTTTCCCGGCTTGGTCAAGGCCGGAGACTGTGCAGCTGTGATTGGCTTTCTGGTCCCATCATGATCGTCTGCACCGTCATGCTGTTTCCGGCGGTGTGACCAACTGCAATATCGTAGGGTAGCGATGTCGCAGAGGCAAACGGCCCGTCCGCCCCCGGCCCCAAACCGGTCGCGCCCACAAGCCTGATCGAGAAATCATCCGTTCTGCCGATCCTTCAGTTCGCCAGACCATACGAGATCATACGAAGGACAAGGGCCGGTTAACCATCCCGTAAGTCATTGGTTTTCTTTATAAATCGCACTCCTTCCGGGCACACCATTCAGTCTGCCAATTTTGGGGCGTTTTCCACGGTCTCAAAAATGCAAGGCGTCCTCGCCGGACCCTCGGCTCCTGGACCGTAGCGCTTCCAACCCATTGAGCAAAGAGCCAGGCGAGGCGGTACCGCGTTGGGGTGGAACTGCCCGGCAGGCCGCGAGGCTCAACACGAACACGCGCTACCTGCACGACAACATCGTCGCCTATGCCGAGCGGCTGACCGCAACCTTACCGTCGGAGCTCTGCGTCGCGTCCTTCGCCTGCTCGGGCAGCGAGGCCAACAGCCTGATGCTGCGCATGGCGCGTACCCACACCGGCCGTGAGGAAGCCATCGTGCTCGACTGGGCCTATCACGGCACGACCCAGGAACTGATCGACCTCAGCCCTTACAAATACAAGCGCAAGGGCGGCAAGGGGCGCAAGCCGCATGTTTTCGAGGCGGTGATCCCCGACAGCTATCGCGCGCCGGCGGACTGGCCGGTGGAGGAGCACGCGGAGCGCTTCGCCGCCAGCGTCGCCGAACAGCTCGACGCCATGCGCCGAGAGGGCCGCGCGCCGGCGCTTTTCATGGCAGAATCGATCCCGAGCGTCGCCGGACAGGTCTTCCTGCCGGAGGGCTATCTCAAGGAAGTCTACGCCATGGTGCGCGCGGCCGGTGGACTGTGTGTCGCCGACGAGGTGCAGGTGGGCTTCGGCCGCGTCGGCAGCCATTGGTGGGCATTCGAGTCACAAGGCGTCGTGCCCGACATCGTCACCATGGGCAAGCCGATCGGCAATGCCCACCCGATGGCGGCGCTGGTGACGACGCGCGAGGTTGCGGCGTCCTTCAACAACGGCATGGAGTATTTCAACACGTTCGGCGGCAATCCAGTCTCCTGCGCAGCGGGGCTGGCAGTGCTGGACGTGATCGAACAGGGTGATCTTCGCCGCAACGCGCAGGAGATCGGCGATTATCTGATCGGGCGTTTCCGCGCCATGCAGGAACGTCATGAGGCCATCGGCGACGTGCGCGGCATGGGGCTGTTCCTGGGCATTGAGCTGGTCGCTGACCGCCGGACGAAGGAACCGGCCACGGCGCTGGCCAAGAAGATATGCGACGGCGCCCGCGCGCGCGGCTTGCTGATGGGCACGGAAGGACCGGGCGACAACGTGCTCAAGATGCGCCCGCCGATGATCTTCACCCGGGCCAACGCCGACCACCTGTTGTCGGTTCTCGAGGACACCTTCGAGGCAGTGCTGACCGGCGGGGAGTAGCGGGGCATGCCTCCTACCTCGCCGGTAGCTTCTTCGTGGCTCATAAGAAAAGCGGGGTTCTGGTGGACGCTGACGGTCCTGGCGGTGCCGTGAAGGGGATACTGCCGGTTGCCAAAGTTGGTCACCCAGCACGCCGCCAGGAGCGAGTTGCCGGCGCGTCGGATAGTCTCGTAGGAGCGGGCGCGCAAACCCAGCGGGGGGACGATGCGCGGCGAAGTCGAACAGCGCCATCAGGTAGGTTGGGGTCTCGGGCAAGTCGAGCAGCACCAGCGGCCGGTGCGACAATTCCTCCATCGACACGGCCTCGTTGTTGGCGAGGCCGTCGTCGCATCGAACAAGGGCATGCGCTGGAACCTTGCAGATCGGCTGATGCCGCCGCCGAGTTCCTCGCCGATGTCATAGGTCACGACCACGTCCAGCATCCCGGCCGTCAACCACGCGCGCAACTCGACCTGATCGCCTTCGTAGAGGACGAACTCGTTTTCACCGAACTCGCTGATCATACGCTTGATGATGGGCGGGATAAGAAGCGCGCCGAGGGGAGAAAAAACAGCCAACCCGGATTGGGTGATTGGCGGAATGCGTCAGCTCATCAAGCGATGTGAAAAATTCGGTGCCTGCCGAGAGGAAGCGCCTTGCCGAGACAAGAAACCTCTGCCGCCCAGCCGGCCGGTTATCTTTCGCCCAGGATGAAATCGGCGCAGCGGTCGCCGATCATGATCGCAGGCGCGTTGGTGTTGCCGCTGGTAAGGCGCGGCATGATCGAGGCATCCGCGATGCGCAGGCGCGGCACACCGCGCACGCGCAATTGCGGATCGACCACCGCCTCGTCGTCCGTTCCCATCCGGCATGTGCCGCAGGGATGGTAGACGGTCTTGGCGTGGCGGACGATGTGATCGATGATTGCCTCGTCGCTCAGATCATCGGCACTGCCGGGCGCCAGTTCCTCGGCGATCACCTCGCGCAGCGCCGGCTGGCGCAGGATGGCGCGGGCCACCTTCATTCCGCCGAGCAAGAGCTCAAGGTCGTCAGGGTGGGACAGGAAGCCGGTGGTGAAACGGATCGGATCGCCTGCATCGCCCGAGCGGAGCCGCACCGAACCGCGCGATTTTGGCCGCAGCACGCAAGGGTTCAATTCCATGCCGTGACGCTCGACCGAGCCGTGCTCGGCATTTTCGATCATCACCGGCAGCACATGGAACTGGATGTCGGGCCGGCCGTCGCCATCCGTGTCGAAGAAGCCACCGCTCTCGACCACGTTGGAGGCGAGCAGCCCGCGTCGGAACATGAGATATTCGATGCCGTGCCGCAGCGCCTTCAGCCCGCGATCCTCGCCGAGCAGTGAGACCGGCCCGCGCGTCGATGCGTAAAGGGGCGCCGCAACGTGGTCCTGCAGGTCCAGGCCGACCGCCGGCATGTCGCGGACGACGGGAATGCCCATCTGGGCAAGATGCGCGGCAGGGCCGAGGCCGGACAGCATCATCAGCTTCGGCGTCGCAAGAGCGCCGGCCGCGAGGATCACTTCCGCCTTCGCCGAGGCGGTGTGGCTCTGTCCATCCGGCGTCCTGTAGGACAATCCTGCCGCGGCGCCGTTCTCCAGCGTCACCGCTGTCACCAGCGCATCGGTGACGATCTTGAGGTTGGCGTTGCCGGCAAGTGGCCGCAGGAACGCCTTTGCCGCCGACTGCCGTTCACCGTTTGCCGTCGTGGTCTGGTAGAAGCCGACGCCTTCCTGCCGCTCGCCGTTGAAGTCGTCGTTGAAACGGTAGCCCGCTTGCTGGGCGGCTCGCACATAGGCCAGCGACAATGGATGCCTATAGCGTGGATCGGAGACAGGCAGCGGGCCTTCGGTGCCATGCCGATCGCCCGCCAAGCGTTCGTTGCGCTCCAGACGGCGGTAAACCGGCAGAACGTCGTCCCAGCCCCAGCCGGGGCAGCCGAGATCGCGCCAACCGTCATAGTCTTCCGGCTGGCCCCGGATGTAGAGCATGGCGTTGATCGACGAGCCGCCGCCTAGCGTGCGACCTTGCGGGATCGGCAGCGAGCGTCCGCCGACGCTCGGTTCCGGGTCGGACTGGTAGATCCAGCTGCGCGCCGTGCCGATCACCTTGGCGAAGGTCGCGGGCATGTCGATGAAGCGTGTGTTGTCCGCCGGTCCCGCCTCGACGACGAGCACGCGCTTGCCGGCGGCAACCAGCCGGCTTGCTAGCGTGCAGCCGGCCGAGCCCGCGCCGGCGACGATGTAATCGTAGATCTCGGTCATCTGGTCAGGCGTAGCGCATGATGGCGGTCTTGGTTTCGAGATAACCTTCGATCGCCGCGCGGCCGTGTTCACGGCCGATGCCCGACTGCTTGAAGCCGCCGAAGGGCGCCGCCGGGTCGAGCGTGTTGTGCGAGTTCACCCACACCGTGCCGGCCTTGAGGCCATGGATCGCGGTCATCGCCTTGCCCATATCGCGGGTCCAGATCGAGGCCGACAGGCCGTAGCGCGTGTCGTTGGCGATGCGGATAGCCTCGTCAAGATCGGCGACCGGCATCGCCGCGACGACGGGGCCGAACACCTCCTCGCGCACGATCTCCATGTCCGGTCTTACATGATGCAGGATGGTCGGCGCCACATAGTGGCCCCTGGCCGGCAAGGCGCGTGCGCCGCTAACCCGCTCGACGCCCGCCGCCAGGCTGCGTTCGACAAAACCCCGCACGCTGTCGCGATGCTTGGCGGAGACCAGCGGATTGATCTGGGCTTCGGCATCGCGGCCGGCGCCAATCGTCATGCCGTCGGCGATCTCCGCGAGCCTTGCCAGCGTCCGGTCATAGATCGACTTCTCGATCAAAAGCCTTGCGGCTGACGTGCAGACCTGGCCCTGGTTGAAGAACATGCCGAGGCCCGCCAAAAGCGGCTCGATGCCATCCTCCATGTCGTCCAGCAGGATCATCGGCGACTTGGAGCCGAGCTCCAGCGTGAAGCGCGCGACGCGATCGACGGCGGCGTGGCCGACGCGCCTTCCAACCTCAGTCGAGCCGGTGAAGGTCAGCTTGTCGATGCCTGGATGGCGGATCAGGGCCTCGCCGGTGACGCTGCCGCTGCCGGTGACGATGTTGACGACGCCGGGCGGAAAGCCGGCCGCATCGATCAGTTCGGCGAGCCTGAGCAATCCAAGCGGTGTCTCCTGCGGCGGCTTCAACACGACCGTGCAGCCGCAGGCCAGCGCCGGCGCGATCTTCCACATGCCGATCAGCAGCGGGAAATTCCACGGCACGATGGCGCCGACGACGCCGACGGGCTCCATCACCGTCATGGCATGATGCCTGGCGCCGGGCGGCACGGGTATCGAGACCTGGAAGGTCGAGCCCTCGATCTTGGTCGCCCAGCCGGCATAATAGCGCAGCCAGTCCACCGTCCCGCCCGCGCTGAGCATCCGGGCGACGCCCAGCGACTTGCCGTTCTCGATGCTCTCGATCTCGGCCAGCAGACTGGCGTCGGCCTCGACCAGATCGGCGAGCTCCAGCATCAGGTTCTGGCGGTCGACAGGCCGCATCGAGGCCCACGGCCCTTCGAGCGCCGCGCGCGCCGCGCGCACCGCCTGGTCGACGAGCTCGGGTCCGCTCTCCGGCACATGCGCGACGATCTCACCGGAGGCGGAATCATCGACCGCGAGACCTTCGCCCGCGAGGCCATCGACGAAACGTCCGTTGATGAAAGGCCGGTGCGGGCGTGACAGGAATGCTGCTGCGGCGGCGCTTATCGGCGGCACGGTTCTTTCGTTCACGCCGTCCTCCTCGAATGCTGGTGAGCTTTCTATCGAGGCTATGGAGCGCAACGCGGACGTTCAAGCGACGGCGGCGGCCAGTGCGCTTTCAGTCAAAACAAAGTTCCCGCTCGGACAAGACGGCTCGACTTCGGCCAATCAAGATTGAAAAGCGAGATCGGCCACACCGGCCGGCTCTCTATCGGTCCTGGAGGGCGACGGCGGTTGAGCTCACTTCTCGGCAATCCGATGGTCACCACCGCGGCGCTGCCGCTCCTGCTCGGCATCGTGCTCGCCCTGCTCGCGCGCTTCGTCCCGCCGGCCGCATCGCTTGTGCTGACACTGTTGTGGGCTGCGCTGCTTCTGTTCTTCTACCGGAACACGCTCGGCCCGCCGGTCATGCCGCCGGTCGCCGCCAGCCAGAAGCTGATCTACCTCGCCTTCGCCGGCATCGCCGTCGGCCTTTTGCCTGAACGGATCCTGCGCCAGCCAAAAGGTGTCGTCGCCATTTTAGCTCTTGCCGCGGCATTCCTCTGGCTGGGCTGGCGGCGCCTTGCCGCCGGTTCGCTTGACCTGCAGATGATCGCCGCGCTTGCCGTCGCAGCGTTGACGCTGACGGGCGCCGCGATGCTGACCGCACGGCGATCCTCACCGTCATCGTCCGCCGAGGAGCCATTCCTGGCTCCCGCTGCCGTTCTGGCCCTGTCGATATCCGGGGCTATCGTCTCGGTGCTTGGCGCTTCAATCGTCACCGGACAACTGCTCGGCTCGATTGCCGCGCTGACCGGCGGCTGGTGCCTCGTGCAGTATGTCGCGGTATTGCGCGGCGGCGCCGCCGCTCCGTGGAGCACAGGCGTTGATTTCCTGATGCTGTA
The DNA here is from genome assembly GCA_040755925.1 of Pseudomonadota bacterium. Taxonomy (GTDB): domain Bacteria; phylum Pseudomonadota; class Alphaproteobacteria; order Rhizobiales; family Rhizobiaceae; genus Mesorhizobium. The sequence continues at coordinate 20,476 of JBFLWR010000098.1, read as the reverse complement.
CGCCGCGGCCACGATCCTGATGCAGGTGGCGCTGCTGGCGCCCAAGGCCAATCCCGTGGCGCTCATCCTGTCATCCTTGCCGCCGATCGTGGTCGTGCTCATGCGCGGTCGGCTGCAAAGCCTGCTTCCCGGCACGCGGCCACTGCGGCCGCTGATCGCCGGCATCCTGATCGCCATTCCGGCGATGCTGGCCATCGTGACGGCGATCGTCTGGGCGCCGCATGGGGCCGCGCTCGGCTTTTCCTGAGCCGGGTCCGACACAAGCAATCAACAACAGGGAGAGACATGTGAGGACGAGAAAACTGATTGCGGCGCTCGCTTTCGCCGGCGCATCCATGCTGGCCGCGGCGGCCCACGCGGACAATTACGAAATCGACGGCCAGCACGCCTGGGTCACCTTCACCATCAAGCATGGCATCTATGGCGTCGCCCATGGCCAGTTCGACGGCGTCAAAGGCTCGATCGTCATGGACAAGGCCGACGTCACGAAGAGCAGCGTCAAGGCCGAACTCGATGTCGGTTCGATCCACACCGCCTTCGATCAACGCGACAGCGACCTGAAGGGACCGGACTTCTTCAACGCGGCCGAGTTCCCGACGATCAGCTTCGAGAGCACCAAGGTGGAGAAGATCGACGACAAGTCAGGCAAGGTCACTGGCAACCTAACCATCAGCGGCGTCAGCAAGGAGGTGACGCTGGACGTCAAGCTGCTCAACGAAGCACAGGCGCCATGGGACGCGACGCTGACCAAAGCAGCGTTCAGCGCCAGCGGCAAGGTGAGCACCGCGGACTTTCCGATGGCCAAGGCGGCGCAGGGCTTCGGTCTTGGACCTGAGGTCGACATCGTCATCGATCTCGAAGCGGTGAAGAAATAGGCCGTCGCGGATCAACGGGGGCGCGCGAGGTGCCGCGCGGTCGAAAGGTCGCGCAGCACCTTGCAGACGAGCCGCAAAGTGCGCGCTCAGTCAAAACAAAGTTCCCGCTCGGACAAGACGACTGGCGCCAGCCATCGCACACTCTACGCCGACGATAAGCGATGTCGCGCCTCCGAGGACAGCAAACGATGAGATTTTCCGGCAAGACGGCTTTCATCACCGGCGGCGGCACGGGCATAGGTGCTGCCGTCGCCCGGCGCATGGCCGCCGACGGCGCCAACGTGGTGCTGATGGGCAGGCGGCGCGAGCCGCTCGAGGCCGTCACTAGGGACATAGGCGGGCTGGTGGTGCAGGGCGATGCAGCCGACGCCAGGACGGTGCGCGCGGCTCTTGCCGAGGTGCATGAGAAGATCGGCCCGGTCGATATCCTCGTCGCCAATGCCGGCGGCCATGGCGTCGGATCGACAGTGACGATGAGCGACGAGACCTGGGCGCTGGCGACGCGCACCAACCTCGACACCGCTTTCGTCTGCGCCCGTGAATGCCTGCCGGACCTCATCGCGCAAAAAGGCAACATCGTCGTCGTCGCCTCGATCGCCGGCCTGTTCGCCGGGCCGGCGGCAGCGGGCTATGTCACCATGAAGCATGCCTGTATCGGCTTCGGCAAATCGCTGGCGCGCGACTATGGCCGACAAGGAGTTCGCACCAACACGATCTGCCCGGGATGGGTGGCGACGGCAATGGCCGACGAGCAGATGCAGGTGGTCGTCGACAAGCACGGGCTTACCTCAATCGACGAAGCCTACAAGCTTGTCACCAAGGACGTGCCGCTCGGCCGACCGGCGACGCCGGAGGAGGTTTCCAACGTCATCTGCTTCGTTGCGTCGGACGAGGCCGCGATGATGAACGGCTCGATCCTGACCGTCGATGGCGGCGCGACGGTCGTCGACCTGCCGACACTCGCTTTTGTGGATTGATTGGGGCTTTTGCCGATTGACTGGAGATGGCGATGAACGACCAGAACCGACCCGCCGACTGGAAACACTTCGACGACTTCGCCGCCGGCATCGCCACCAACCGGCTGCCGACGACCGACGCGCTGCGCGGAAAGACCTTCAAGATCACGCTGAAGACCGGCCGTATCATCGATCTCGCCTTCACCGGGCTTGATACGGTGGCCTGGAGCGAAGGCAGCGATGCCGGCGCCGACTGGTACGAAGCGCTCGAAGTCGCGCGCGGCATTTTCTTCATCAACATGACCTTCGCCACCAGGCCCGCCGAGGATGAAGCCTTCATCGTCGACACCGGGACGCGGCGCGTGCTGTCGGTGCGCGAGCGGGTGCGCGAACCCGGCGAGGCGCCCGGGGAGCCACGCGTCGCGCAGGTCTATTGCGCCGGCGTGCTGGGCGATGCGTCGATTGCGCCGACAGGCGACGAGCCGGTGCCGACGCGCGACCTGATCGGCCTCACCGCGCACTACACCTACAGCCCCAACCATGTTTACGAGCACATCTATCTGAGCTCCGAGCGCTACGCCTGGCAGAACCTCGTCGGCATCCAGCGCGGCCATGGCGACGTCGACCTCGCCACCACCTGGAAGTTCGCCGAGAACCTTTATGTTTTCGGCTTCCGCGAGTTCATCATCCCGGTCGCCTCGCTGTTCTTCTACAACTGGGACACGATGCGTTCGACCGGGAAATTCCTCGGTGTGACCAGCCAGGGCAAGGTCGAGAACAAGCCGGCCGGCGCCTTCATCGAGAAGAAATCCAGAACCGTCTACGACCCCGGCAAGGCGCCGGTCTGAGCGCGCGGAGCCGCATCATGAGCAACAAGAACTACGACGCCATCAAGGCGCACTACGCCGGCTCCGATGCAAAGGACCTGGGGGCAATGATGGCGCCGATCACAGGCTCGACCGCATGGACCGAGATGGCCGGATTTCCCTATGCCGGCACCTATATCGGTCCCGACGCCGTCATTGCCGGTGTCTTCAGGCGCATCGGCGAGGATTGGGACGGCTACACCTTCGCGCTCGAAAAGCTGGTCGATGGCGGCTCCACCATTGTCGGCATAGGCACCTATTCCGGCATCTACAGGAAGACGGGCAAGGCGATGGCGGCGCGCGTCGTCCATGTCTGGGAAATGCGTGACGGCAAGGCCGTGAGTTTCGAACAGTTCACCGACACCAAGCTGGTCGCGGCCGCCATGGGCTAACGCGCCGGCGGGAATGCCTGCGGGCCTCGCCTTGGGAGGATCGGCCCGAAGAAAAACCTGGGAGGATGGAAATGGAAATCAGTCTGAAGGGAATGCTGGCCGGGCTGTTGCTGTCGTCGGCGCTTGGGCTTGGCGGCACGCTTGTTGCCCATGCCGCGGGCGACGAGATCGTCATCGGCGCGCCGATCTCGCTGACCGGACCGCTGGCCGGCGACGGCAAGGAGCAGAAATGGGCCTATGAGCAGGCCGTGGCCGATATCAACAAGGCCGGCGGCATCATGGTGAAGTCGGCTGGCAAGAAGCTGCCGGTCAGGCTGGTGGTCGCCGACGACGAAAGCTCCGAAGGCAAGGTGGCCTCCGCGCTGGAGAACCTGATCAAGGTGCAGAAGGTCGATGCGCTGCTGTCCACCCATTCCGGGCCGATGAACATCGCCGGCGCCATCGTCGCCGAGAAATACAAGAAGTTCTACATGATCACGACGGCCTTTCCATTCGAGTGGCAGCCGCTCAAGCTGAAATATTCGGCGCTGTTCTTCTTCCATCCGGGTCCCGGCGCGGAGGTGCCGTTCGAGATCTGGGACAAGCTGCCGGCCAACGAGAAGCCGAAGCATCCGGCGTTGGTCTCCGAAGACTCACCCGACGGTAAGGGTTTTGGCGGCGCCTTCGAGGTGGCGGCCAAGAAGTACGGCTATACTTTCGCCGTCGACGATCCATGGGCGATCGGCGCTACTGACTATTCGGCGCTGATTACCAAGCTCAAGGCGGCCGACGTGGACGCCATGCTGGTCTTCGGCTCGCCGGCCGACACCGTCACGCTGCTCAGGCAGATGAAGGAACTCGGTTTCTCCGTGCCGTACCTCCACGGCTGGAAGGGCACCTGGACCGGCGAGTTCCATGAAGCGCTCGGCGCTGACTCCGACTACATCCTCACCGACGGCTTCTGGTCCGCGAGCTATCCCTACAAGGGCGCGAAAGAGCTGGGCGACCGCTACGAGGCCGAGTTCAAGAAGGACTCCGTCACCGTCGGCGCCTTCTACGCCAACGCGCAGGTGCTGGCGCAGGCCATCGAGAAGGCGGGCAGCACCGATGCGTCGGCAATCCATGATGCGATCTTCGGCCAGGAATTCAAGGACACGGTGGTCGGCGACCTGAAGTTCGACAACACCGGCTTCGCGCTGATCCCGAGCGTTGCCACGCAATGGTGGCAGGGCAAGCACCAGCTGATCTACCCGAACGGCAACTGGACCTTCAAGCCGGCGCCTGCTTGGGACAAGCGTTGAGCGACCAGGGCAATTGTCTGAAAAAGGCTTGATGCGGCGGGGGCGGGCGCCACGGTGCGACCGCCCCGATATCCTATTCGGAGAGATGAAAGCAGGATGCAGGCGGACAAGATCTTGTTGCGGCTCGAAGCGGTCAGGAAGCGCTTTGGCGGGCTTGTCGTCCTCAACAACATCGACATCGCGGTCGGCGCCAACGAGTTGATCGGCCTGATAGGTCCGAACGGGGCCGGCAAATCGACGCTGTTCAATGTCATCACCGCCATCTATGCCCCGACCGAAGGAAAGGTGTTGTTCCAAGGCCAGGACATCACCGGCATAGCGCCGCATCGCATCTCGCGGCTCGGCATCGCCAGAACGTTCCAACTCGTGCGCACCTTCCTGACGATGACCGCCTTCGAGAACGTCATGGTCGGCGCCGTCTATGGGGCAGGGGGCCGCGTCAAGCACGCGACCGAGGCTGCCAACGCCGCTCTGGAACTGGTCGGCCTGACGGCAAGGCGCGACATGCGCACCGCGCACATGACCCTCTCCGACCGCCGCATGCTGGAGATCGCGCGGGCCATCGCCTCCGATCCGGCGCTGCTCCTGCTCGACGAGCCCATGGCCGGCCTCAACCCGACCGAGATCCAGCGCATGGTCGACGTCATCCGCCGCGTGCGCGCCGACCGCGGCATCTCGATGTTGTGGGTCGAGCACAAGGTCGACGCCATCATGAAAGTCTGCAGCCGCGTGATCGTGCTCGACCATGGCGAGAAGATCGCGGACGGCACGCCGCGCGAGATCACGCAAAACCGCAAAGTCATCGAGGCCTATCTTGGCGAACCGGCTGCTTGAAGTAAGCGATCTCGAAGTCGCTTACGGCGACGTCGGTGCGCTGTGGGGCGTCTCGCTCCATGTCGATCCGGGCACCATCGTGGCGCTCGTCGGCGCCAACGGCGCCGGCAAGACGACGCTGCTCAGAACCGTATCCGGACTGCTCAAGCCGAAGGGCGGCGACATTCGCCTGTCCGGCCAGTCGCTGGTCGGCAAGGCGCCACAGGAGATCGCCAGGATGGGCATCGCGCACGTACCCGAGGGGCGCGGCCTGTTCCGCCAGATGACGGTGCTAGAGAATCTTGAGCTTGGCGCTTTCCAGCCCAAGGCGCGGCCGCGCACGAAGGAGCTGCTGGACAAGGCCTACACGTTGTTTCCGCGGCTCAAGGAACGCGCGCACCAGAAGGCCGGCTCGCTCTCCGGCGGCGAGCAGCAGATGCTGGCCATCGCTAGAGCCACCATGTCGGAGCCGTCGCTGCTCATCCTCGACGAGCCGTCATTAGGCCTCAGCCCGCTCGTCGTGCAGCAGATGTTCGCTCTCATCCAGACCTTGCACAGCCAAGGCGTCACCATCCTTCTGGTCGAGCAGAACATCCATCAGGCGCTGAAGGTCGCCGACTACGCCTTCGTGCTGCAGACGGGCTCGCTTGCCATGCAAGGCACGGGCGCCGATCTCATCGCCGATCCCGAAATCCAGAAAGCCTATATGGGCGTCTTGGAGTAGAAGATGATCAAGCTCCCGCCTCCCGACATCCTGTTCCAGCTCTCGCTCAACGGCGCGCTCGGCGGCGCCATGTATGGCGTCGCCGCGGTGGGCTTGAGCCTGATCTTCGGCACCATGCGGCTGATCTTCCTCGCCCAGGGGGCGATGATCATCCTGGCCGCCTATTTCGTCCGCGCCCTGTTCTACGGACTCGGCATCGACCCGTTCCTGTCGCTGTTGATCGTCGTGCCGGTTGGCCTCGTCGTTGGCTGGCTGATCTATCAGGGGCTGTTCCGCAAGGCGGCCGCCGAGGAAGACCGCAATGTTTCGCTGCTCATCGCCGTCGGCCTGATGTTCCTGGTCCAGAACCTGATGACGGTGATCTGGGGCGGCAACACCGCCGGCGTGGTGACGAGCTATACGGCAACCGGTATCGAAATCCTGGGCGTGCGCACCTCGTTCACCCGCTGCATGGGCTTCCTTATCGCGCTCGCCGGCACCGGGTTGGTGATGCTGTTCCTGCGCAGGACGTTGGTCGGCAAGGCAGTGCGCGCTGCGTCCGAGGACATCGATGCCGCGACGCTGATGGGCATCAGCCCGCACCGCGTCAACGCCATCGCCTTCGCCATCGGCATATCGCTTGCGGGCGCCGCCGGCGTCGCGGTGGCCACGACTTTCCCGTTCAATCCGTTCGCCGGCTTCATCTTCAGCCTGAAGGCGCTGGTGGCGCTGGCGCTGGGCGGCATCGGCAATGTCGCCGGAGCGCTTGCCGGCGGTATCCTGCTAGGCCTGATCGAGGCCTATGTCCAGTTCTTCATCTCGGGCGGCTGGACGAACGCCATCGCCTACGGCGTCTTCCTCCTGGTGCTGATGTTCAAGCCCGAAGGCCTGTTCAGCCGGCCTTACAAGAAGGCATGAGACCGATGAGCCGAACCTTGCAATGGATCGCCATCGTCGTTGTTGCGGCACTCGCCGCGCTGCCGTTCCTGCCCGGCGCGGTCGACGCATACTATTTCTCCTTCCTGTTCTTCGTCTTCCTCTACGCCATCATGGCGCAGAGCTGGAACCTGGTCGCCGGCTATGGCGGTCAGATCAGCCTCGGCAGCCATGCTTTCTTCGGGCTCGGCGCCTACACCACCGCCATATTATGGACCGGCAACTATCTCTGGGGCTCGCTCTATGACAGCCATCCCGACATCTACTATTTCGACCCGGTGACGATGGCGCTCGGCGGCCTTGTGGCGGGGATTGCGGCGGTCATCATCGGCCTGCCGCTGCTGTCGAAACTGCGCGGCGACTATTTCGCGCTGGGCACGCTCGGCTTCGGCGAGATCGTCAAGGTGCTGTTCGTCAATGGCGGCGACTTCACCGGCAGCGCCTTCGGCATCGTCGCCCCGGCCTCCAGCTTCGACACGCTGCGCCCCCATTATTGGGTCGCGCTCGCTCTCATGGTCGCAACCGCCTTGGCCATCCGCGCCCTGATGCGCTCGCGCTATGGCCTGGCGCTGATTGCCGTGCGCGACGATGAGATGGCGGCCTCGGCCAACGGCATCGACGTGCTGAAGGTCAAGGTCGCGGCCTTTGCCGGCAGCGCATTCATCGCCGGCGTCGCCGGCAGCCTCTACACCTATTACATCTTCCATGTCGGACCGGACTCGGTGTTCGACCTCGACTGGATGCTGCTGCCGCTGATGATGACCGTGGTCGGCGGCACCGGCACGCTGCTTGGCCCCATCCTCGGCGCGCTGGTTATGTATGCCGTGTTCGACCTCGCCCGCATCGTCGTGCCGGACTACCATCCGGTGATATCGGGCCTCACCATCATCCTGGCGATGCTGTTTTTGCCGAAGGGGTTGACCAGGCTTGGCGCGTTGCGGCGCCTGAATGCCGGCAGAAGCTGACTGAAGATCCCTGGAACCCCAACACGTTCATTTCGGATCGACCGGCGCCAGGCTTCAATGCACCACAGTGCGCAAGCGCTCCCTCAATTCTCGCGGTGCCACGTCATACTTGCTCTTGAACGCCCGTGAAAAATGCGCGCTGGAGTTGAACCCGCAGGCAAAGGCGATTTCCGAGATCGACGCCGAGGCGCGCGCCGGCGAGAGCAGTTCTTCCTTGCTGCGCTCCAGCCGGCGGTCCCAGACGAAGCGCTCCAGGGTCATGCCTTCGCCTTCGAAGGCGCGGTGCAGGTATCGGCGCGAGCAGCCCATGTGGCGGGCTATGTCCTCGGCCGAAAGGTTGCTCCGAGACAGGTTGGCGTCGATATAGGCGACGATGCGCTCGCGTAGCGCTTCGAGCGGCGAGCGGCGGAATTCGGGCGCCGCCGGCTTGGCCTGGATCAGGCCGTTGACGAGCTGGATCAGGCTCTCGCCGACGCGACGGCAGCCGGCTTCGTCGAGCTTGTGCGCCTCGCCGATGGCCATCTGCATCAGGCCGGACACGATATGCGTCAGGCTGTCGTCCTGGCCGGGCAAGGGCACCGGTGCAGCGAGACGGGCAAGTGTCTCGTCGCCGAAGGTCGAGCGCGGCACCTGCAGGATGAGCTGGTCGACATCGCCCAGGTTCTGCAGCGAATAGCTGCGCACCGGATCGTAGATGATGGCCGCGCGAGGGCCGAGATCGACAGCAACCTGTTGCTGCTCAAAACGGCTGCGGCCCCTGATCTGCATCAGGATCTTGATCGAGTCAGGATCGAAGCTGCGCCAGAAGGCACGGTCGTTGACGACCAGATGCGATTTCGCCCGGATCTCGGACAGACGGCAGGCGCCGAGGTTCACCGAAACGAGTTTTGGCAGCGACGTCGCCTCGCCGCGCGAGAAACGTTGGGTAATCGGACCGAACAGCATCCGCGACGCGGACAGGAAGGCTTCGCCGTCGGCGATGCTCACATGATGGGCGTGCATGGTCTCCTCCATCTTCGTTTCCCGTCTTGATGCGGGATTGAGACGCAACGGCGTACCGATGTACCTGGATTGAAATTAACATGCTAACCATCTCTGCCGCAACGGCGGATTGGGGGCTGATTTCACTCCATTCGGCGTGAGGGGCGGACGCGGCGAGCGCCAGCGCCCCGAGCAGAGGCTGGCCGCGACAGGCCCGGCGAGCAAGCGCCGCACGGCGCGCCCGGCAAACTGCACAGCGTGTCAGAAAAACGAAATTGTCCGCTGACGCCGCAGCCGTAATTGTCCCAGCCTTGGCGGACGGCTCGGTGCCTTGGGAGGGTTCTGGAGCGGCTGGTCGCTTGAGGAAGGCGCCGACTACTGGCTGCCTGGGAGGAGGAAAATGCCTGGTTCGGGCAAAGCGGACGACAGACGCCTTGGCTTCAAGGCGTCCCAGGAAGTCGTCGTGGTGGCGATCTCGGTCGTCCTCTTCGTCGTCTTTTCGGCGACGCTCAACAATTTCCTGAGCCAGGGCAACATCATCGCCATCCTCAAGAACGTGTCGATCCTCGGCACGCTGGCCGTCGGCATGGGCTTTGTCGTCGTCGGCCGCGGCATCGATCTCACCATGGTGGCGGTGATGGTCGTCGGCGTCGCCTTCAGCATCTGGATTTCCACCTGGGGCGTCGACTTCACGTTGGCAGTCGTCTGCGGGGCAATCCTGGTCGCGCTCATCGGCCTGTTTACCGGCGTCATGGTTGCGATCGCCGAGGTTCCGCCGATCTTCGCCACGCTTGCGATTGCCTCGTCGGTCTACGGTTCCGGCCGCATCGTCTTTGCCTCCGACGTGCTTTATGCCCCGCCGAACATCGCCTGGCTGAAATTCGTCGGCAATGGCAGCGTGCTCGGCATACCTATGTCCGTCGTCATCTTTGGAGCGGTGGCGGCCCTCATGGGGCTTTTCCTGAGGAAGACGCGCTTCGGCCGGCTGGTCTACGCGACCGGCGACAATCCCAACGCGGCCCGCACCACCGGCCTGCCGACGCGCCCAATCATCGTGACGCAATATGTCATCAGCGCGCTCATCGCGTTCACCGCCGGCATCATCATGACCGGACTGGTCACCGGCATCGACACGCGACTCTACAATTCAAGCCTGATCTACGATGTGCTCCTGGTGGTCGTGCTGGGCGGCATCGGGCTGTCGGGCGGACAGGGCGGCGTGCGAAACGTGATCGCCGGCACCATCCTGGTCGGCATCCTGACCAACGGCATGACGATCCTCAACTTCAGCTACACCAGCCAGAACCTGATCAAGAGCGTGATCCTGCTGGGCGCCCTTGCCATCGACGCCATCATCAATCCGCGCGACGAGCAGACCTCGCAGAGCGGCGACATCTGAAACAACAACTCATCAAATCAGGGAGGAAACCATGAAGATATTCAAGAACTGCCTGCTCGCGGGCCTGACCGCGCTCGCGCTGCTCGGCGCCGCAAATGCCACCATCGCGCAGGAAACCGATCAGGTCGGGCGTGCGCCCTATCTGGAGTCGCTCAAGGGCAAGAAGGTCATCTTCGTGCCGATCTCGCAGGGCATGGACCTCAATCAGGCTTGGGTGATGGTGTGGCAGCGTCACGCCGCCCGCTACGGCTTCAGCCTGGAAGTGCGTGATCCCAACGGTGACACCAATGCCGGCATCCGCGCCATGCAGGGCGCCATCGCCGAGAAGCCCGACCTGATCATCGTTCAGAATCCGGACGTGCAGACCTATGCGCGCCTCCTGAAGCAAGCGCAGGCCGCCGGCATCAAGGTGCTGCAGGTGAACATGCAGTCTGCCACCCAGACCGACTCCTATGTCGGCAACGACTGGATCGAGATGGGCCGTCTCGAAATGGGTGAGTTGGCCAAGCATTGCACCGGGCCGAAGGCCGTCTCGCACAAGGTGGTCTGGCTCGCCGGCGTCCAGACTGGCGCCGCCAACATCTACATGCGCACCGGCATCGACGAGGTGCTGAAGGCCAATCCCGAGTTGCAGCTCGTCTCCGACCAGCCGGCCGATTACATCAGCGAGAAGGCCCGCCAGATCACCGAGACGGTTCTCCAGCAGCATCCGGACCTGTGCGGCATCATGGGCATCTGGGACAATGCCGAAGTCGGCGCCGGCGCGGCAGTGGTGGCTGCCGGCAAGCAGGACCAGGTCACCATCGTCACCAACGGCGCCGGCGCCGCCACGGGCTGCGAGAGCATCAAGAACGGGCTGCTCGATGTGATCTTCAACTTCAATGCGCCCATCCAGGGCGAAATCGCCGCGCAGCAGATTTCGGAGTTGCTGCAGCATCCGGAGCGGAAGGCGGGCAGCGAGAAGACCATCTTCTTCGGTCCGATCACCCGTGTCGACAAGACCAATGCGACCGGCCGCAACTGCTGGAAGCCCGAAGACATCAAGTAACGGACTGTCCTGATGAGCATGGCCGAAAGCCTTGTGCGATGGCGCTACCGCCTGCTCCCCGACCATGTGGTCGGGGAGATCCTGACCAAGAAATGGATCGACAGCGTCATCCCCTTCACGGCGCTGGTGATCCTGTGCGCGATCTTCGGCTCGATCGTGCCGGGCTTCTTCGACGTGACGACGCTGACCAATCTCAGCGGCCAGACCGCCGAGCTTGGTCTCGTCGTGCTCGGCATGACCATCGTGATGGTGTCCGGCGGCATCGACCTCTCCGTCGGCTCGACCTTCGCGCTCGCCGTGCTGGTCACGCTCTACGGGATGAATGTCGGGCAGTGGAGCTTCGGAACCGGCCTGCTGGCATGCCTCGGCCTCGGCGTCGTCTGCGGCGCCATCAACGGCTTCCTGGTCGGCTTCCTGCGTATGCGGGCGTTTCTGACCACGCTGGTGACGCTCATCATCTACCGCTCGACCTTCGATATCGTCTTCCCGCAGGTCTCGACGCCGATCGTCACCAGCGGCCCGGATTCACCGACCTATGATTTTCTCGGCTTCGGCACGATCTGGGGCGTGCCGACGTCCTTCGTCGTGTTCGCGGTCATCGCGCTGCTGATCCACCTGGTCCTGTCGCGCGCCCGCTATGGCTGGCGGCTGTTCGCGGTCGGCGGCGCGCGCCGCTCCGCCTACAATGCCGGCATCAATGTACGTTTCACCCTGTTCAGCGCCTATGTTCTTTGCTCGGTGCTGGTGGCGCTCTCCGGCTTCTTCTTCTCGGCGCGCATCGGCAGTGCGGCTTCCGATATCGGCACCGGGCTCGAACTGCAGGTCCTGACCGCGACCGTGCTTGGCGGCATCTCGCTCGGCGGCGGGCGCGGCTCGGTCGCCAAGGCGCTGATGGGAACGCTCTTCGTGCTGGTGCTGTCGAACAGCCTGCTGGCGCTGGCCGTGCCGGGGCCGGTCAACTACCTGATCCTTGGCCTCGTGCTGCTGCTCTCGGTGTTTCTCGATGTGCGCTGGGTGAAGAACCGCCACAAGATCCTGCGCAGCGTCTATATCTCGCCGACCTTCGCCAAGATGCCGCAGGCGATCTCGACAGCGCCCGGCGCGCCGATGGCGGTGAATGACCGGTTGAAGGATGTCGGCGTCATCGGCCTCGGGTTCCTCGATGGCGCCGAGGATGTGATCTTCGACCGGCAGGACCGCCTCTACACCGGCAGCAGGCAGGGCGACATCCTGCGCTTCAAGCCGCCGCATTATACCGAGAGCGAGGTGTTCGCTCATATCGGCGGCTCGCCGCTAGGCATGGCCTTCGACCGCGACGACAATCTGGTCATCTGCGTCGCGGGCATGGGGCTCTACCAGGTCTCGCCCGAAGGCGCGGTGAAGCTGCTGACCGCCGAGACCAACCGCTCGCTGACATCGGTCGTCGACGACTCGACCATGAAGCTCGCCGACGACTGCGACATCCTTCCTGACGGACGCATCGTCTTTTCCGAAGCCACTGTCCGTTTCGAGATGCACGACTGGTATGCCGACGCGCTGGAGAGCCGCGGCAATGGACGCATCATCGTGCACGACCCAAGGTCCGGTTCGACCCGCACTTTGTTGTCGAACCTCGTCTTTCCCAATGGCATCTGCACGGCGTTCGACGGCCAGTCGGTGCTGTTCGCCGAAAGCTGGGCCTGTCGCATCAGCCGCTATTATTTCGACGGGCCGAAGAAGGGCAGGGTGGAGCGGGTCATCGAAGGCTTGCCAGGCTATCCCGACAACATCAATCGCGCCTCGGACGGAACGTACTGGCTGGCGCTGATGGGCATGCGCACGCCGGCGCTGGACCTGTCGCTGGAAATGCCTGGCTTCCGCCGCCGCATGGCGCGGCGTGTGTCGGAGGACGCCTGGCTGATGCCCAACCTCAACACCGGCTGCGTGCTGCGCTTCGACGAGAAGGGCCAGATACTCGAAAGCCTGTGGGACCAGGCCGGCGAGAAGCATCCGATGATCACCTCCATGCGTGAGCACAAGGGCGTCCTCTATCTCTGCGGCATCTTCAACAACCGCATGGGAACCCTGCCGCTGAAGGGTGTCGATCCCAACTGGTTCAGCTCGGATTCCTATTGGGGCAAAAAGGCATGAGCGCGCTCGGGCAGCTTTTCGACCGCTTTCTCGGCCGAGGCGACTGGGCCGTGACGGTGCCCACGCTCGACGGGCCGTTGCTACCCAACCAGGAGCTGGAAGACGCCGAGACGTTCGCCGGCCTTGCCGAGGCGGACAACCTCGTGCGGACTGAAAAAGGCATACTGGCAAGCAGTGCAAACCGGTTGACGCGGTTTGGCGCCGGCGGCCAGGCGGAGACGCTGCAGGAATTTCCAGGCGAGATCACCGCGCTCGCCCATGCCCGCGGCATGACCGCCGTGGCCATCGATGGCAAGGGTCTGGTCATCCGTGGCGGCCTCTATGACGGGCGTGAGGCCACAGGCGACGAGGCCCGCAGGCTGTCCTGCATCACCGCCCTCACATTCCTCGACAGCAACACCTTGCTGGTGGCCAACGGCTCGGCCTCGCTGCCGGCGAGCGCCTGGCGCCGCGACCTGATGCAGAAGAACGCCTCCGGCTCGGTCTGGCGCCTCGACCTGAAAAGCGGTCGGCTTGACCTGGTCCGCGACGGGCTCGCCTGGCCGGCCGGCATCGCCACCACCGGTTCGAACCGTGTCTACGTCACCGAGGCCTGGCGTCACCGCGTGCTGGCGGTCGATCTCGTGACCAGGGCAACGGCGCCAGCGCTGGAACATCTGCCGGCCTATCCCGCGCGTATCGCGCCCGCATTCAATGCCGGCTATTGGCTGACCTTCTATTCCGTGCGCAACCAATTGGTGGAATTCATCCTGCGCGAGGAGACGTTCCGCAAACGCATGCTGGCCGAGGTCCCGGAGGCCTACTGGATGGCGCCATCACTGAGTTCCTGGCGCGACTACCGGGAACCGATGCAGGGCAGCCAGCTCAAGCAGATGAACGTGCTGAAGCCCTACGCGGTCACAAGATCCTATGGGCTGGTGGTGCACTGCGACCAGAACATGAAGCCACTGTCGAGCTTCCATTCGCGAGCCGACGGCACGGTGCATGGCACCCTGAGCGCCTGCGAGACGGGCGACGACCTGCTGGTCGCCTCGCGCGGCGGATCGAGGATCGTGCGCCTGCCCAAGGTCGCCAGCGGCAAGCGGGGTTAGCGATGTCGGACGTCAACATCATCGAACTCAGGGACGCGACGAAGGCGTTCTCGCGCATCCCGGCGTTCAAGAACGTCAATTTCGACCTGCGCAAGGGCGAAATCCATGCGCTCCTCGGCGAAAACGGCGCCGGCAAATCGACGCTGACCAAGGTCATGGCCGGCGTGTTCAAGCTGACGGAGGGCAAGCTGTTCTTCGACGGCAGGGAGGTATCGTTCGCGACCCCGGCCGAGGCGCTGCGCGCGGGCATCGCCATGGTGTTCCAGGAAACCAATCTGGTGCCTGCCATGACCGTGGCGCAAAACCTCTATCTCGGCGAAGAGAAGATGTTCAACCGGCTGCGCGGCCTCTACATCCAGGCGCGACAATTCCTCGCCGGCATGGGTTTCCAGGTCGATCCGACCGCGCAGGTCAGCACGCTGGGAGCGGCGCACAAGCAGATGGTGGAGATTGCGCGCGCGGTCCACCACAAGGCCCGCGTCATCATCTTCGACGAGCCGACCGCGACGCTGACGCCGGAGGAAAAACGCCATTTCTTCAATCTCTTGCAGCGTTTGGTGAAAGAAGGCATCGCCGTCATCTTCATCACCCACGCGCTCGAAGAGGCGCTCGCCGTCGCCGATCGCATCACCGTCATGCGCGACGGCGAGATCGTCGCTTCGGGAGAGGCCAAGGGCTTCACCCGCGCCACCATCGTGCAGGCCATGGTCGGCCGGACATTGACCGAGACGCTGCATGGCGAAGTCAAGCGCTCGGCGCGCCCTTATGGCGACAAGGTGCTTTCGGTCGAGAACCTCTCCTGCGCCGGACTGGTGCGCAACTCGTCCTTCTCCGTCTTCTCGGGCCAGGTCACAGGCATGTTCGGTCTCGTCGGCGCAGGCCGCACCGAAATGGCCAAGGTCGTCGCCGGCCTGCTGAAGCGCAACATGTTCCATGGCGGGGAAATCCGCCTGCTCGGCAAGTCGGTGCGCTACCGCGTGCCGAGGCCGGCCGTGCGCGACGGCATCGTCTATGTGACGGAGGACCGCAAGTTCGACGGGTTTTTCGAGACGATGACGGCGGGCGAGAACCTGCAGATCGGCGAGCTGACGGATGCATCCAATCCGGTGTCGATGGTATCGATGTCACGCGCCAGGGAGCTCGCCAAGCAATGGGGCGAGCGGCTGAGGCTGAAATCGATCAGCGACCGCGCCAGGATGATCGAGCTATCCGGCGGCAACCAGCAAAAGGTCGTGATCGCCAAGTCGCTGATCCAGAAGCCGAAGCTGGTGATCTTCGACGAGCCGACGCGTGGCGTCGACGTTGGCGCCATCGTCGAGATCCACCAGCTCATCAGCGACCTGGCCGACCAGGGCATGGCCGTCGTCGTCATTTCCTCTTATCTACCCGAAATCCTTGCAGTTTCCGACCGTATCCTGGTCGTCAAGCGCGGCCGCGTCGTCGAGGAGATGATGCTGTCGGAGGCGACCGAGGAGCGCGTGATGTTCGCCGCGGTGCACTGACCAGGAACAGGTTCGCTGGCTAAGCCGGGACCCCGCTCCTGGCCCGCCCTATTGCCTTGCAATCACTTCCGCGTCTGAATAGGTCAGGAGGTCAGACCAGCTGCCCGAGCGGACATGTCCAGCATCAATCTCAAACTTCTGCAGACGTTCCTGCTTGCCGCTGAAAACGGCAGCTTCCGTCGCGCGGCCGAAGAGAGCAACCGCTCGCCGTCGGCCGTCTCGATGCAGATACGCGACCTCGAGGAGCAGATCGGCATCTCGCTGTTCATCCGCACGGCGCAGCGCGCCAGCCTGACGCCGGAAGGCCAGGTGCTGTTCGAGGAGATCGCCAATGCGATGTCGCAGGTGCAGTCCAGCCTCGATCGGCTGACCGAGATCGCCGCGCGGCGCAAGGGCAAGGTGCAGATCGCCTGCGCGCCGACGCTGGCGGCAAGCCGGCTGGGCGACATACTGGCGACCTTCAAGCTGCGCTATCCGCGTTCGATCGTCGAGGTCATCGAGACGCCCCCGCAGGCGGCGCTCGGGCTTCTGCAACAGCAGGAGGTGGAGTTCTACATCGGCCCCGAATTGCCCAACCTCAACGACTTCCAGTTCGAGTCCATCCTCGACGACCCGCTGATGGCCTGCATCCCGGCGGAAATCCACGGCGGCGAGAAGAAACTGCAGCTCTCCGACCTCTCGCACTTCCCGCTCATCCTGCTCAACCGCAAGACCGCGGTGCGCGGCCTGCTCGATCGGCTGACTGCGGCGGAAGGCATCGAGCTGAAGCCGCAATACGAAGTCGAGAGCGCGCAGACGGCGGTGGCGCTGGCGTCATCTGGACTGGGCGTCTGCGTGGTGCCCGGCATTGCCATCTCGCGCAACGACGAGCGCATGCGGGTGGTGCAGATCGACCATCGCGACGCCCACCGCTCGGTCGGCATCATCACGGCGCGCGGCTACGTGCACCATTCCTTTTCCGAGCAGTTGATGAACCTGATCCGCACCAATCTGCGCGAATTGGCTCACTGACATTTCCTGGCCTCCAGCCTATCAAGGACACCCGACATGCCCCAGCATTCCGGCTTTCTCGGTTTTCCCGCACAGTTGCCCGGTGGCGCCATTCCGCGCATCGTGCTGTTTGGCGCGCCGCATGGCACCACCTATCCCGGCGCCGACGCATCAGGCTTCGCCAGCGCGGCGGCCGCCATTCGTGCCGCCAGCCAGGACGATGCGCAATTTCCCGACAGCTGGGACTTCGACCTCGGCGGGCCACTGTTCGCGGGCCGTGAGCCGTGCTGCGTGGATGCCGGCGACCTGCCGACCACGGCTCTCGACAACGCTGGAAACCGCAGGCTGATCGAGGAGAAGACACGCGCCATACTGGCCGCCGGCGCGACGCCATTGATGATCGGCGGCGACGATTCCGTGCCGATACCGTTCTTTGCAGGTTTTGCCGATCATGGCCCGATCTGGATTCTGCAGATCGATGCCCATATCGACTGGCGAGACGAGCGTTATGGCGAGCCGCTCGGCTTTTCCAGCACCATGCGCCGGGCGAGCGAGATGCCGCATGTCGCAGGCATCGTGCAGGTTGGCATGCGCGGCGTCGGCAGTGCTCGGCCTCTCGAGGTCGAGACCGCCAGGAATTGGGGCGCTCACCTGGTCACGGCGCGGGAGATCCATGCCGACGGTATCGAGGCCGCCCTGAAACACATCCCTGAGGGCGCGCGCGTGGTCGTGACCCTCGACTGCGACGGGCTCGACCCCAGCATAATGCCGGGCGTCGCCGGTCGCGCTCCTGGCGGGCTAAGCCATCAGCAGGCGATTGGATTGATCGAAGGGGCGAGCCGGCGCGGCCGCCTTGCCGGCTTCGACCTCATCGAATTCCATACACCCGATGACATTGGCGGCCTCACGGCACTCACGGCCGCGCGCATCGTCGTCAACGCGATCGGGCGCATCGTCAGGCAGGATTAAACCTGCGCTCAATCGGTCTGGATCCAGACCGACTTGGTTTCCAGGTATTCGTGCAGATGTTCGACGCCGCCCTCGCGGCCGTAGCCCGACATCTTCATGCCGCCGAACGGCACCGCCGGGTCGATGGCATGGTACATGTTGACCCACACCGAACCGGCCTTGACGCGGCGGGCGAGCTTGTGTGCGGTGCCGAGATTGGTGGTGAAGATACCAGCCGCCAAACCGTAAGGCGTGGCGTTGGCCCGCGCGACCGCCTCGTCCAGCGTGTCGAAGGGCATAGCCGAAATCACCGGCCCGAAAATCTCTTCCCGCGCAATCGTCATCTCATCCGATACCGCGCCGAAGACAGTGGGCGCGATGAAGTTGCCGCCGTCGTATAGCTTACCCGTCAGCCGCGAGCCGCCGGCAACCAGCTCGGCGCCTTCGTCGCTGCCGGCCTTGATGTAGCCTTCGACCTTGCCGGCCTGCCTGGCATTGATCAGCGGACCGATTTCGGTTTCGGCCTCGATGCCGTGGCCGATGCGCAGCTTGCCGGCGAATTCGGCGACCCGACGCACGAACTCGTCATGGATTTCGCGCGCCACGAACAGGCGTGAGCCGGCAATGCAGATCTGGCCCGAATGCACGAACACCGCCATCCCCGCGACCGGTACGGCCTTGTCGATGTCGGCGTCGCGGCAGACGATGATCGGGGACTTGCCGCCGAGCTCGAGCGAAACGCGCTTGAGATTGGTCACGCCGGCCCGCGCGATCGCTTGGCCGGTGATCGTCGAGCCGGTGAAGACGATCTTGTTGACGTCGGGATGTTCGGCCAGCCGCGCGCCGGCCTCGGCTCCGGTGCCGGTGACAATGTTGACGACGCCGTCGGGGACGCCCGCCTCCTGCATCAGCCGCGCGATCAAGAGCGGCGTCAGCGATGCATCCTCCGAGGGCTTCAGCACGATGGTGCAGCCGGTGGCCAAAGCGGGCGCGATCTTCCAGATCGAGGCCGCGGTCGGGGCATTCCAGGGGATGATCGCGCCGACGACGCCGACCGGCTCGCGACGAGTGAAAGTGACGATCTCGCCCGGAATGGAATTATCGATCGCCTCGCCATGCAGCGCGGTCGCCATGCCGCCATAGAAGCGCAGCATGCCGATGACGCGGCGCCTGTTGGCCAGCGTGCGCATGATGGGCAATCCCATATCGAGTGTGTCTGAAACGGATAGCTCTTCCCAATGCTTCTCGAACAGGTCCGCGATCCTAAGCAGCAAGCATTGCCGCTCGTAGGGCGAGAATTTCGACCAGGGGCCCTCGAAGGCCGCGCGCGCGGCGGCCACCGCCGCGTCGATATCGGCGGCCGAGCCGCGCGGCACCGTGGCTAGCACCTCGCCCGTCGCCGGGTTGAGCGCCTGCATCTCCTCGCCGGATTGCGCCGCGACCCATTTGCCGCCGATGAACATCGGCCGGAATTCGCCATGGTAGAGCGTCGTGGCCTTCGCCCTCGGGTCGAAGTTCAGCGTCATCATCTCCTCCTTACGAATTCCGCCGCGACTATTACTCCCGGCACCGGCGACCTCAAACAAGGAAAGCTAAAAGGGCGTTCAGATAATCGGACTGTGCAATGCCCGCGACTTCCCCGATGGTGCCGGCAACGGAGGAACAGACATGAGGCTTGCTGGCAAGGTTGCCATCGTCACCGGTGGCGGTTCGGGTTTTGGCGAAGGCATCGTCAAGAAATTCGTCGCCGAAGGCGCGTCGGTCGTGCTGATGGATCGGGACGAGGCATCGGCTGCCCGCGTCAGCCGCGAAGCTGGTGACAAAGTGAGGCCGATAGTCGGTGACGTTTCGACACTGGAGAGTTTCGCTGCGGCCGCGGATCTCGCCCGGTCTGCCTTCGGCGGGCTCGATATCCTGGTCAACAATGCCGGCGTCGCGCAGCCACCCTTGCCGCTCGAGACGATGGAGGAGGGCCTGTTCGACCGCATCGCCAATGTCAACATGCGCTCGATCTACAATGGCGCCCGCGCCGTCGTCCCGCATTTCAAATCCATGAAATCAGGGGCGATCCTCAATGTCGCCTCGACCGGCGGCGTCTCGCCGCGTCCGAACCTCACCTGGTACAATGCCTCCAAAGGCTGGGCGATCGCGGCCACGCGAGCCATGGCGGTGGAACTCGCGCCGTTCGGCATCCGCGTCAACGCGATCAACCCGGTTGCCGGCGACACGCCGCTTCTGTCCACCTTCATCGGTTCTGGCGAGGAGAACCGCGCCCGCGTCGTCGCCACCATTCCGATCGGCAGGCTGTCGACGCCGCAGGACATGGGCAACGCGGCTGCATTCCTGTGCTCCGACGAAGCCAGCATGATCACCGGCGTCGATCTCAATGTCGACGGCGGCAAGTGCATCTGAACGGTATCCCCGGGGGATTAGGCGATGAAGGATGTCTACCAGATTGCGGTCGTGCATGGCGACGGCATCGGCCCCGAGGTCTGCGCTGCAGCAGTCGAAGTGGTGAAGGCGGCGCTCGGGCCTGATGGGCCTCTATTGTTCACAGAGTACCCCGCAGGGGCGGAGCATTTCCTGAAGACCGGCCGGAGC
>JBFLWR010000097.1:0-4919 GCA_040755925.1 Pseudomonadota bacterium | reverse complement strand
CGCTGCTGGTTTTCCGACGGCGGCATATGCAGCAATTTCCCGATCCATCTGTTCGACGCGCCGCTGCCGCGCTGGCCGACCTTCGCCATCGATCTCGTCTATCCCGATGCGAGCGCCGCAAAGAAGAACCCCGCTGTCTTCCTGCCAAAGCCCAACGACGGCTGGCAGCCCCAGTATCAGCCCATCGCCAGCAAGCTCCCCATCCAGGAGATAGCTGGGTTCATCTTCGGCATCATCGCTACGATGCAGAACTGGCGTGACCTGCTTCAGTCGCGCGCCCCAGGCAACCGCGAGCGGATCGTGCACGTTCCCCTGAGCCCGCAGGAGGGTGGCATGAACCTGAACATGGACGCGGCGATCCTCAGGCAGGTTTCGCAAAAGGGCACCGAGGCCGGCCAGAAATTCGCCGAGTTCTCGTTCGACGCTCATTATTGGACAAGATGGCGCAATCTTGCCTCGGCCATGCAGCGCTACACGATCAAGGTTGCCGACAGCGCGGACTATAGGCCGAAAATCAACGAGTATCTGGCGGCCTATGAGACGGCACGCACCACAAGTCCGGTGCCGCCCTATGCCTTCGAGGGCGCCGTGCAGCGCGAGCAGGCGAGAGCCTTGCTGGAAGGTCTGATCGCCCAGGGCCATGGCTGGAAGGACAAGGGGCCAGACTTCACCAACACGGCGCCTCGACCCCTCCCGCAGATGCAGATCACGCTGACTTATTGAGGCATTGTCC
This sequence comes from Pseudomonadota bacterium, assembly GCA_040755925.1. Taxonomy (GTDB): domain Bacteria; phylum Pseudomonadota; class Alphaproteobacteria; order Rhizobiales; family Rhizobiaceae; genus Mesorhizobium. The sequence goes on along the minus strand of JBFLWR010000097.1, from coordinate 4,186 downwards.
CGAAATCCGCGGGATATCGGACCCGACCTCTATATGACGTTCAATTCCCGGAACGCCCGCCCTTCGGCCACCCGCGCATAGCCGAACGCCGTGCAGTCGATCGTCCGGTAGCCGCCATGCATGATGAGCTCGGCGAGCGACTTGCCGACAGCCGGCGCCTGCTGCAGGCCGTGGCCGGAGAAGCCGTTGGCGAAAAGGAAATTTTCGACCTCCGGGTGCGGCCCGATCACCGCATTCTGGTCGAGCGTGTTGTAGTCGTAATGGCCGACCCAGGCGCGCGTCGGCTTGATCGCCTCGAAAGCCGGGATGCGCGTGGCTAAAGTCGGCCAGACCACCTCTTCGAACAGCGGCCAGTTGACCTCGAAATCCTTGGGGTCGGGCGCGACGTCGCCTTCCTCCGGCTCGGCGCCGCCGGTGAGGTAGACCGAGCCTTCCGGCCGCACATAGATGCCTGACGGATCGACCAGCAGCGGCATGTCGGCATATTTCTCGCGCGCCTCGAAGACGAAGACGTTGCGCTTGCGGGGCTCGACCGGCAGCGCCAGCCCGGCAAAAGCGGCCACCTTGCCGGCGTTCGGACCAGCGGCGTTGACGACGATGCCGGCTTCAAGTGTCTCGCCATTGTCCAGGGTCACGCCCGTGACGCGGTTGCCCTCGCGCGCGATACCCGTGACCGAAGCCGTGATCAGGTCGATCTTCTTGTCGCGCAATGCCTTGCGGAACAGCATCAGCATGGCGTGCGCGTCGAACCACCCCTCGCCGCTGCGGCCATAGGCGCCGGCGGAAATACCTTCCGTCGACAGCCACGGGAAGCGTTGCGTCAGTTGGTCGGCGTCCTCGAGAACGATGTCGGCGCCCTCGGCGATCTGAGCCTCGTGATTGGCCTTGAGGATCGGCAGCCCGGCCTCGCCGGCGAGGATCAGGTAACCGCCCTCGCGAAAGCCGATGTCGGCATCTGCGCCGAAAGTCTCCTTCAGCCGCCGGAACAGTTTCAGGGTGAACTGCGACAGCCGGATGTTTTCCGGGATCGAGAATTGCTGACGGATCGAGGCCAGGGACAAGGTCGTCGCGGCATGGGAGAATTGCGGATCGCGCTCGATCAGCGCGATCGACCCCGTAAAGCCCTCCTCGCGCAAATAGTAGGCGACCGAGGAGCCGACGATGGCCCCGCCGATGATGACGATGTCGTAGCGCACTCTCTAGGCTCTCCAGCTCCGGAGCATGATCCCGAAAAGTGGGGACCGGTTTTCGGACAAGATCATGCTCAAACTCAAACAACCGGCAAGCTGATCTCGAAGCGCGTGCCGCGTTCGGAGTCAACCAGCCTTATCGTGCCATCATGCGCTTTCAGGAGGGCCAGCACGATGCCGAGCCCCATGCCGGTGCCCCCGGTTTCGCGCCTTGTGGTGAAGAACGGCTCGAACACTTTGGCGCGGTTGCTCGGCGAAATGCCTGCGCCGTCGTCGCCGACGAGGATCGAAACCCTGTCCTCTGCCATCGCGGCATTGATCGCTACATGCTTGGCGCCATGCCTTGCGGAATTGTCGATGAGATTGGCGAGCACGATTGCCAGGTTCTCGCCCGAAATGCCGATGCCGATGTCGCAACCGGCCTCGGCGCGCGCTTCCACCCTCGTGTCGATCGGCAGCAACGCCAGCGCGGCCCTGGGCGTCGTGCTTTCGCCGCTCGGCGCCAGGTTTTCCGCCCGCGCCAGCTCCAAGAGCCGACGTACCAGCAGGTTGAGCCGCCCGGCGTCGGTGACGATGTTGCTGGAAAAGCGCCGGCGCTCGCCCTCGTCCATCGCCTCGCCGGAGTCCCTGAGCAGCTCGGCCGCGCCCTGGATCGCCGTCAGCGGCGACTTCAGTTCGTGCGAGACGTGGGTGGCAAAGGTCTGGATGCTGTCCGAGCGCGCCTGCAGCTTGGTCGCCATGTCGAGGAAGGCCGCCGACAGCGCCGCCATCTCGCGCGTGCCGTGATGGTCGAGCGGCCTGATCGCCTCGCGGTCGCCGGCCGCGATGCGTTTTGTCCGGTCGATCAGGGCATAGATCGGCCGGCTGACGGTGCGGATGAACACCAGCGCGATCAGCAGCGTGCCGCCGAGGATGGCGATCGCCGCCAAGGTCACCTTGCCGCGCTCGCCATAGAGGTGCTTGACGATGTTGTTCGGCGTCCGCGACAGGTAGACCACGCCGGCGACCCGACCCGCGACCTCGGCCGGCATGGCGACGAAGACGCGCACCTTGGTGCCGCGGCTCACCGAATAGAGCGGCGGTGCCGGCTGGTCGGGGATCCTGAGGCGAAGCTCGCTGGCATAGACCCCTGTGAGCGCCTGCTGCACTTCCTCTACCTGGGCGAGCGATGAGCCCACCTCGTCGCCACCCGCGATCACCACCCCATGCGGATCGAGCAGCCGGAAACCTGCCAGCGTCGTCTTCTGCGTTTCGTCGAGAATGCCCGAGAGCCGCGCGCCGATCGCCGTGAAGGCCGGATCGGCGGTCGCGGGACGCGCCGCCGGACGCGCCGGCATGACATAGTCGGAGGCAAGGTCGAGGCTGGGCTCGATCGGCTGGTAGGGATAGTTGGTGTTGTCGCGCGCCGCGGGCATCTCCACGCCGAGCTTGTCGGGCGCAACGCCGGCCTCGCGCACGAGGTCGGCATAGACGGCGGCGACGACGGCGCCCTGCGCGATGAGCTCGCCCTCGGTCTGGCGGATCAGCTGGTTCTCATAGAGCCGGAAGAAGAACAGGCCGACCAGCGGCAGCGCCATCACCACGATGAGGATTGCGACGACGACGGTGGCAAGCCGCGGCCGCCACCTTTCCTTGCTCAACCACCGCATCGGCCGAGCCGGAAGCCGACGCCATGCACGGTCTCGATCGCATCCCCGCAGCCGACCGTCGCCAGCTTGGCGCGGATGTTGCGGATATGGCTGTCGACCGTTCGCTCGGAGACATGGATGTTCGACGCATAGGCATTGGCCATGACCGCATCGCGGCCGAGCACATGCGATGGCCGGGCGAGGAAGCCCTTTACGATGGCGAACTCGATGGCGGTCAGCACCAGCGGCTTGCCGTCGAAGCTCGCGGCATGGCTTGCCGGAACGAGCACCAGCTTGCCATGCGCGAACTGATCCGCTTCCTCCTCCGCCGCCACTGGCCGCGCGCGGCGCAGGATGACGTTGACGCGCGCGACCAGCTCGCGCGGGCTGAACGGCTTGGTCACATAGTCGTCGCCGCCCATTTCCAACCCGAGGATACGGTCGATTTCCTCGTCGCGCGCCGACAGGAACAGCACCGGCACGTCGGAGCGCTGCCTCAACCTGCGGCAGACCTCCAGCCCGTCCATCTCCGGCATGCCGATGTCGAGCACGATGAGATCAGGCGCGCGACGCTCGACCGCCTGCAGCGCGGCTGCGCCGTCGGCCACGCCAAGCGTCGTCATGCCGGCCTTTTCCAGCGCGAAGCAGATGATCTCGCGGATATGCGGGTCGTCGTCGGCGACGAGGATGTTGTGCGGCATTGATCAGCGGCCCGATGTGTAGGGTTCGGCGACGGCAGGATTAGCAAGCGAGCGTTGTTTGTCGAGAGTGCGCAGCAGACGCCAGCCGCGAAAGCTCCAAGCATGCCAGTTTTTCTTTCCTGCGCGAAAGTGAAGTTCGGTCATCGCGTCAGGCCCGTCATCGGCCGCGCCGTCAGGGAATGTCTTCTTCTGATAGTCGAAATAGCGGCCAAGCGCTGGCAGGGCGTTGGGACCGAGCGAGCGCACATACCAGACATCGAGAGGAACGCCTTTTCCTGTCATCTCAAACGAATGGTCGACATTGTAGTTGGCGATCAGCGCGGCGAAGTTGACGTAGCAGCAGGCATAGAGCGTCGCCGACAACGTCACAAGGTTGGCGGAGAGCAGCCATTCGCCGGATTTCGCCAGCGCGATGCGGGCGACGATCAAAGCCAGCCCAACCGCCACCAGCCCCATCCAGACGAAGGCCGCGATGCGCAGATAGGTGAGCGCATAGACGTCGACATAGAGGTCGAGCCTCAGCATCGAGGAGGCCACCAGCACGATGTTCTGCGCCACCCAGAGATAGACCAGCCGCCGGATCGACGGATCCCGCGACGTCTCGCTGCCGGACCTCAGCGCCGCCAGCACGAAAGCCGCGGCAAGCAGGGCGGTGACGACGAGCGGA
>JBFLWR010000096.1:0-9088 GCA_040755925.1 Pseudomonadota bacterium | reverse complement strand
AATCGCTCGTCAGGCCCTTCACTTCCCAATCGCCGTAGCGACCCGGCTCCTTGCCGCCGCGGCCGCCGATTTCCTTCGGCATGCCCGCCTCCGCCTCGCGATAAAGCTTGCGCCGCGCCTCGGCTTCGGCCAATGCCCTCATCGCCGCCGGGGTCAACGGCTTTTGCGGCTCGCCGGTTTCGGCAACCGCGTCGGTTTTGCTTGGCTCTTCGGTCATGCGATACTCCGGCCGATTGAAACGGGACCGGCTGTTTCCCATCATATAGCCATGAGCCGACAGGATCGACCCCTATTGATGAGCATCGGAATATTCCGAAAACCGGATTTCACTTTTGGGTCCGATGCTCTGGCCGCCACGCCATACGGATGAGACGATGAACACGCTTCGCACCACCATGCTTCTTGCCGCGATGACGGCGCTGTTCATGGGCGTCGGCTATATGATCGGCGGCTCGGGCGGCATGATTGTCGCGCTTCTGGTCGCCGCCGGCACCAATCTGTTCAGCTACTGGAACGCCGACAAGATGGTGCTCTCGATGAACCATGCCGTCGAGGTCAACGAGAAGAACGCGCCCGAATATTACGCGATCGTCCAGACGCTGGCGAAGCGGGCCGGGCTGCCGATGCCGAAGACCTACCTGATCGACAGCCCGCAGCCCAACGCCTTTGCCACCGGCCGCAACCCCGAGAATGCCGCGGTGGCGGCGTCCACGGGCCTTCTGGAACGGCTCTCTCACGAGGAGGTCGCGGCGGTGATGGCGCACGAGCTTGCCCATGTGCAGCACCGCGACACCCTGACGATGACGATCGTCGCGACCCTTGCCGGCGCCATCTCCATGCTCGGCAATTTCGCCTTCTTCCTCGGTGGCAGCCGTGAGAACAACAACCCGTTCGGCTTCGTCGGCGTGCTCCTCGCGATGATCGTTGCGCCCTTCGCCGCCATGATCGTGCAGATGGCAGTGAGCCGCGCCCGCGAATACGAGGCGGACCGGCGCGGCGCCGAGATCTGCGGCAATCCGCTGTGGCTGGCCTCTGCGCTCGACAAGATCGCGCGCGGCGCGGAGCAGATCCCCAATCCGGACGCCGAGCGCAACCCGGCGATGGCGCATCTCTTCATCATCAACCCGCTCCACGGCGAGCGCATGGACAATCTGTTCTCGACCCATCCGAGCACCGACAACCGCATCGCCGCCCTGCAGCAGATGGCGCGCGAGATGGGCACGGCCGCACCGGCATCGCGGCGCGAGGCGCCGGCGACCACCCCGGTCGATGAGCCGTCCACCGGGCCATGGGGCAAGTCCACCGGGCCCACGGCGCCGGACGGACAGGCTCGACCGAGATCCAATCCCTGGGGTCGTAGTCCGACCGGGCCGCGCGGCACCGGGACCAAGGGTCCCTGGTCATGAGGCCGCCAAGGCGCCAACATCCAGGCAAACCGCAAGGCATGGCTGCCGACGAGAACGTCGCCGGCCTTGCGGCGCGCAAGGCGGCGGCGCGCCTGCTCGCCGCCGTCATCGACGCCCACACGCCGCTCGACGGGCTGACCGACAACGAGCACGGCCATCCGCAATACAAGCCGCTCGACGGCCGGGATCGCGCGCTGGTGCGCGCCATCCTGGTCACGGCGCTGCGTTACCGCATGACGATTGCCGGACTGCTGGCCATGCGCCTGGAGCGGCCGCTGCCGGCCAACGCGACCGCGCTCTCGCACATCCTGCATGTCGCGGCGGCGCAGATCCTGTTCCTCGACATTCCCGACAGCGCCGCCGTCGACCTCGCCGTCACCCACGCCAAGTCCGATCCGCGCACTACGCGCTTCTCCGGTCTCGTCAACGGCGTGCTGCGCTCGCTCGCGCGCGCCAAGGAGGCCGAGCTTGCGCCGGCGCTCGCCGCCACCAGCGAAGCGCCGCAATGGTTCGCCGGGCGGCTGACCGCCGCCTATGGCGACAAAAAGACATGCGCGATCCTCGCCGCGCATCGTCACGAGGCGCCGGTCGATTTCACCGTCAGGTCCGACGCGGCGCTGTGGGCCGAACGACTGGGCGGCATCGTGCTGCCGACCGGCACCGTGCGTGTCGAAAAGCTCGCAGCCGCCGTGACCGAACTGCCGGGCTTCGCCGAAGGCGCCTGGTGGGTGCAGGACGCCGCGGCAAGCCTGCCGGCGCGCCTGTTCGGCGACGTCGCGGGCCTGCGGGTCGCCGATCTCTGCGCGGCGCCCGGCGGCAAGACGGCGCAGCTCATTCTGGGCGGAGCCAGGGTCACAGCGGTGGACACTTCGAAGAACCGGCTGGCCCGGCTGGCGCAGAATCTCGAGCGGCTCGGCCTTTCGGCCGATCTCATGCAGACAGACCTGCTCGACTACCGGCCGGCGGAACTCTTCGACGCGGTGCTTCTCGACGCCCCCTGCTCCTCGACAGGCACCGTGCGCCGGCACCCCGACGTGCCATGGACGAAGACCATGGCCGATGTCGAGAAGCTTGCCGACCTCCAGCGCCGGCTGCTCATCCATGCCGCCGGTCTCGTCAAGCCTGGCGGCCGGATCGTCTTTTCCAACTGTTCGCTCGACCCGATCGAGGGCGAGGAACTCTACCGCGCCTTCCTCGCCGGGACTCCCGGCATCACCGCCGATCCAGTCCGACAAGGCGAATTCGCCGGCATGGATCCGTTCCTGACACAGGACGGAGCGCTGCGCACGACGCCAGCCGACATGGTGCTGGAATCGCCCGGCATTTCCGGTCTCGACGGTTTCTTTGCCGCCCGCATGAGACGGGCGGGTTAGCACGTTATTGCCGACTTTTTCAGGGATGACCCGGATAACACAGCGTGAAGTGGTTCACTTCGACGAAATCCGCCTTCGCATAAGTTCTTGAATCATATAAAATTGTATTGGGGTAGAGGACGATCAGGAGGGGTTTTGGCACTTGCTGCCGGCAGCACGACGCGTCTATGGACGCTTGTCGCGAAGGAGTTCTGGCGCAAGACACGCCGGCGCCTGCGCGCTGGTCCGATCTATCGCTGGCGCTATTCCGGCCGCACTCCCGAACGCGTCCTGATCGCGCCGCCGGATCTCAGGCTCGCCGATCCGCAGATCGCGCTGGAAATCTACTATGGACGCTATCCGCTGTCCGGCCACCTGGTCGAGACGGGTGGCAAGTCGCCGTTCCAGATCAACGTGCCCAACCGTGGCTGGCAGAAGACGCTGCACGGCTTCCGCTGGCTGCGCCACATGCGCGCCGCCGGCACCGAGCTTGCCGCCGCGAACGCCCGGGCGCTCGTTTCCGACTGGATCGCCATGCACGGCAACCAGATATCGGGAGTTGCCTGGGAGCCCGGCACGACGGCCAAGCGGGTGATTGCCTGGCTGCAGCATTCCTCGGTCGTGCTGCAGGGCGCGGAATTTCCCTTCTATCGCGCCTTCCTGAAATCGCTCGCCGTGCAGATCCGCTATCTGCGGTCGATGGCGCGCGAGATGCCCGACGGCAAGGACAGGCTGCGCGCCCGCATCGCGCTCGCCTTTGCCGCCCTGTCGCTGCCTGCGCCGGCTTCGGCGCTGCGTGGCGCAACGCGCAACCTGGCGGAAGAGCTCGACCATCAGATCCTGCCCGACGGCGGTCATATCTCGCGCAATCCGATGGCGGTGCTGGAGTTGCTTGCCGACCTCCTGCCGCTGCGCCAGACCTACGCCAACCAGGCAGAGACGCCGCCGGCGGCGCTGATCGGCGCCATCGACCGGATGCTGCCTGCGCTGCGCTTCTTCCGCCACCAGGACGGCAGCCTCGCCCGCTTCAACGGCATGGGCGCCACCATCCATGACCGCATCGCCACCATCCTGCGCCATGACGACACGATCGGCGCACCGCTGCTGCATGCGCCGCATTCCGGCTACGAGCGCCTGTCGATGGGCGGCGTCACGGTGATTGCCGACACCGGGCTGCCGCCGCCTGTCGATATCTCCAACGCGGCGCATGCCGGCTGCCTCGCCTTCGAGCTTTCTTCCGGCCGCCAGCACTTCATCGTCAATGCCGGCATCGACACCTATGGCGCCGCCGAATTCCGGCCCCTGGCGCGCGCCACCGCCGCGCATTCGACCGCCACCATCAATGATACGTCCTCGGCGCGCTTCAGCCACTCGCTGCGGGTCAGCGACCTTCTCGGCTCGCCGCTGATCGGCGGCCCGCAGCATGTGCCCTGCAAGCGTGTCGACCAGAAGGGTGTGCACGGTTTTGTCGCCCGGCACGATGGCTACGCGGCGCCATTCGGCTTCCTGCACGAGCGCGAGCTTAAATTGACCACGAACGGCAATGTGCTCACCGGTCGAGATCGTTTCCTGCGCCCTGGAGGGGCGGCGATTCGCAACAACGGCCGCGACTTCGTCACCGTGCGCTTCCACATCCATCCCGACATCAACCTTTTGCAGGACGATCACGACCGCTTCACGCTCGCCGCCGCGCAGGGCGACACCTGGGTGTTCACCGCGAGCGAGGTTGTGCCTGAGGTCGAGGAATCGATCTATTTCGCCGGCCTCGGCGGACCGCGCCGCACACGGCAGATCGTGCTTGCCTTCAAGGCCTCGGAGATCGCCGAGGTTCACTGGCAGCTGACGCGCACCGCCATCGCCGGCCATCCGGAAAACAACTGAGCCCCTTGGTTAAGCTACGAGCTTGATTTCCGGGGCTCATGTGCTACGGCCCGCAACATCTCCAACAGCCGTGAAAGGCCGCTCCTCATGGCCGTCCCCAGCAAGAACATTCCGGCGCCCGACCTCGTTCCGGTGCGCCGCGCCTTGCTTTCCGTCTTCGACAAGACCGGTCTGATCGATTTCGCCAGGGCGCTCGCCGCCGCCGGCGTCGAGCTGGTTTCCACCGGTGGCACGGCCAGGGCGATCGCCGAGGCCGGCATGGCGGTCCGCGACGTTTCCGACATCACCGGCTTTCCCGAAATAATGGACGGCCGGGTGAAGACCTTGCATCCGTCCGTGCATGGCGCGCTGCTCGGCATACGCGACGATCCCGACCATGCGAAAGCAATGCACGACCACCATATCACGCCGATCGACCTGGTCGTCTGCAATCTCTATCCGTTCGAGGAGGTAAGGCGTTCCGGCGCCGCCTACGCCTCGATCGTCGAGAACATCGACATCGGCGGGCCGGCGATGATCCGCGCCTCGGCCAAGAACCATGCCTATGTGGCGATCGTCACCGACCCCGAGGATTACGCCCCGGTGCTCAACGCGCTGGAAATGAACATCGGCTCCCTCTCGCTCGATTTCCGCAAGAAGCTGGCGGCCAAGGCTTTTGCCCGCACCGCGACCTACGACGCGGCGATCTCAGGCTGGTTCGCCGAGGCGCTCGAGATCGAGCATCCGACCTGGCGCGCCTTCGGAGGCCGCCTCGACCAGGTGATGCGCTATGGCGAGAACCCGCACCAGAGCGCCGGCTTCTATCTGTCGGGCGACAGGCGGCCGGGCGTCGCCACCGCCAGGCAGCTGCAGGGCAAGCAGCTCTCCTACAACAACATCAACGACACCGACGCGGCGTTCGAGCTGGTTGGCGAATTCGACCCTGCCCGCTCGGCGGCGATCGCCATCATCAAGCACGCCAACCCTTGTGGCGTCGCCGAGGGCGAGACGCTGAAAGCGGCTTATGCCAAGGCGCTGGCCTGCGATCCGGTCTCGGCCTTCGGCGGCATCGTCGCCATGAACCGCATTCTCGATGCCGAGGCGGCCGAGGAGATCGTGAAGACCTTCACCGAGGTCATCATCGCGCCGGACGCGACCGAAGAGGCGACGGCCATCGTTGCGGCCAAGAAGAACCTGCGCCTGCTCGTTACCGCCGGTCTGCCCGACCCGCGCGCCGCCGGCACGACGGTGAAGTCCGTGGCCGGCGGGCTGCTGGTGCAAAGCCGCGACAATGCCGTGGTCGACGATCTCGAGCTTAAGGTGGTGACAAAGCGCGCGCCGACGCCGGCCGAGATGGCCGACCTCAAATTCGCCTTCCGCGTCGCCAAGCACGTCAAGTCCAACGCCATCGTCTACGCCAGGGACGGCGCCACGGTCGGCATCGGCGCCGGCCAGATGAGCCGCGTCGATTCCTCGCGCATCGCCGCCCGCAAGGCGCTCGACGCGGCGGAAGCCGCCGGCCTCGCCGAGCCGCTGACCAAAGGCTCGGTCGTCGCGTCGGATGCCTTCTTCCCCTTCGCCGACGGCCTGCTGTCGGCGATCGAGGCCGGCGCCACCGCCGTGATCCAACCCGGCGGCTCGATGCGCGACGATGATGTGATCGCCGCCGCCGACGCGCACGGCATCGCCATGGTCTTCACGGGGGTGCGGCACTTCCGGCATTGATGCTAGGCGCGGAGAAGCTTCAAGAATTCGCTCCGCTGAGTCGATTGGTGCGGTTTTCGAGAACCGGAGCGGAGCGGACATTCAGGTCCGTGAGCACCGGAAGCGCAGAAAACCGCGGCAAGCGGCCGGCGGAGTAGAATTATCGAAGCGTCTCCTGCGGCTTGTCCGCCGGATACGGGGTCCCGACCAGGATCGCCATGCCGCCAGCGAGGAACAGGATGATCACCGCCATGCCGAGCCGGGCCGAATCGCTCAAGGTCGTGATCGTCGCCACCAGGAAGGGCGCCAGGAAACTGGTCGCGCGGCCGGCCAATGCATAGATGCCGAAATAGCGACCGGATTCGGCGGCGGTGACGCTTCGCGCCATGTAGGAGCGCGAGGATGCCTGCACCGGACCGAAGGCCAGGCCGATCAGCAGGCCATAGAGGATATAGGCCTTCTCAGCGGCAGTGCCGAACAGGCCCCCGGTATCGGCCGCCGGAAGCGGCAGCGCGCCGAACAATGTGTAGCCGGGCCCGGTCGAAATGATGCCGACGGTCGCCACCGACAGCATCACCAGCGCGATCATCACGACCGCCTTGGAGCCGAGCGCCGTGTCGAGGCGGGCTGCTATCCAGCAACCGAATATGGCGACGACGTTGAGGATGATGCCGAACACGCCGATTTCGGTGATCGACCAGTGGAACATCCCGGCCGCGAATGTGCCGCCGAGCGCAAGCAGCGCATTGACGCCGTCCTGGTAGATCATCCGGGCGACAAGGAAGCGGAAGATGCCGCTGCGCCTGCGCACTTCGGCAAGCGTCGACTTGAGTTCCGACAGGCCTTCGCGGACCGCCGGCCCGATGGCGATGCCTTTGACCGCGTCAGGCGTGAAGAAGAACATCGGCAGGATGAACAGGAAATACCAGGCCGCCGAAAGCGGTCCGGTTGCGCGCGCGTCCTCGCCGAGCTTGGGATCCAGCCCGAACAGCGGGGTGATGCCGATGATCGTCTTGCCGGTTTCGGGCGACCCGGCCAGGCAGGTGACGACGAAGATCAGCGCGATCATGCCGCCGAGATAGCCCAGACCCCAGGCGGTGTTGGAGATGCGGCCGATCTCGCTCTTCGGGACTAGGCGCGGCATCATCGAATCGTTGAACACCGTCGAGAATTCGGCGGCGACCGACGCCAGCGAGAACAAGAGCACGATCAGGAACAGGTTCGAGCCTGGCGCCGCAAGCCACAGCAGGCAAAGGCAGATGATCTTGACCGCGGCAAAGGACGCGATCCACGGCTTGCGCGGCCCGGTCTGGTCGGCGACCGAGCCCAGGATCGGCGACAACACCGCTATGACCAGGCCGGCCGCGGCGATGCCATAGCCCCACGCCGCCTGCCCAGTGACGGGGTCGCCCGCCATGCGCGAGACGAAATACGGCCCGAAGATGAAGGTGGTGACGACGGTGAAGAAAGGCTGCGCCGCCCAGTCGAAGAACATCCACCCCCAGATGCCGCGCCCCGACGCCCGCTGCACTGTCTCTACTGCCGCCATGCTGATTCCCTCGGCCCCGCCTGCGTCGGGCGTCATGTCTGCATGTTTTGCGGCGGCGATGCAAATGAACAAGCGCCGCCGCTTATGGCGTAGGGTTCCTCGCCCTCACGGGAGGCGAGGAACTCAAGCATATTCACATCCCCGTCAGGTCACTCATCAGGCCCGATGCCACCGAAAGCCTCGACACGGTGATCTCGCCGCCCTCGGTCAACGCCTGCAGCCGCTCGCGGATGCGGGCGACGCGCTCGCCGCCGGCCTCGAGCCAGGACGCCACCGGGTCCGCCGCCTTGCCATGGCCGGTGAGTGCCGCGACCGCAATGCCGCGCCTGGCCGCGCCGATCGTGTCGGTCGCGCGCGACAGCGCCAGCTGGTCGTAATAGTCGGAAGGCATGATCGAGCGGGCAGCCTCCTCGACACGAGGGATGCGGAAGGCGTCGCTGACCGCGAAGAAGGCTTTGGCCGCGCTGACGATATCGGCATTGGCGGTACGCGCGGTGAGCGCGATGTCCGGAATGAGTTCCGCCACCTCGGCCAGCGCCAGCTTCTCGGCCAGCTTCTCGGGCGCGCCGCCCTTGAACAGGCCGTGCCTGCGCTCCTCGATGCGTTCGCGCGAGAAGGCCGGCAGCAGTGAGGCAAGCTTCGGCTCCAGCGCCTTGCGGGCTTCCTGCAGCTCTGCGATGCGCTGGACGAGCGGCGCCGAGCCGGTATCGTTCTTCAGGTACCAACCGGAAGTCGTAAAAATAAGCCGACTAACCGCCTGGTAGAGGTCGAGCTGGATCTGCCCGTCGATCTGGTTGTCGAGCGCGTCGATCTCCTTGTAGAGCGACGGCAGCGCGAAGCCGTCGCGCACCACGGCGAAGGTTCGCACCACATCCGCCGCGGTGCGGCCGGTGGCTTCCTGCAGGCGATTGACGAAAGACGGTCCGCCCCGATTGACGAGGTCGTTGGCGACGACGCGCGCGATGATCTCGCGGCGCAGCCGGTGCGTGTGGATCTCGCCGGCGAACTTCTTTGCCATGCGTTCCGGGAAATAGCCCATCAGGTCCCGGTCGAAATGCGGATCGTCCGGCACGTCGCTGGCGACGATGTCGGAGAACAGCACGATCTTGGCGTAGGCAAGCAGCACGCCGAGCTCCGCCCTGGTCAGCGGTTCCCCGCGCGCCTCGCGCTCGGCAAGAGCGGCTGGCGAGGGCAGCGTCGCGGCCGCGCGGGCGGGC
>JBFLWR010000095.1:0-3771 GCA_040755925.1 Pseudomonadota bacterium | reverse complement strand
CAGCGGGGTCGACATGGAAGTCGTAGTTGATGCAGCCCTCCTCGGCCCGTGTCGGCTCGACGAAGCGCGACAGAATTTCCTGCAGTTCCTCGCGCGTTTCGGTTTTGGCAACGACAGTGCCTATCACTGTGTAGGGGACCGCCACGTCATTTCCTCCCCTGGCTGAGCGCGACGGCAAGGATGATGATGGCGCCCCGCGCGATCAGTTGCTGGCTGAACTCAAGGCCCATAAGGATCAGGCCATTGTTAATGAGACCGATCATCAGCGCGCCGACAATCGTGCCGATCACCGTGCCGGAACCGCCGAACAGGCTGGTGCCGCCAAGCACGGCCGCGGCGATGACCGACAACTCGTCGCCCTGGCCGAGCTGGAAGCGTCCCGATTGCAACCGCCCGGCATAGAGCATGCCAGCGAGTGCTGCCGCCATGGCGGAGATGATGAGGACGCGGAATTTGATCGACTTGGTGTCGATACCGGAATAGCGCGCCGCCATCTCGCCGCCGCCGGTGGCCAGCACACGCCGGCCGAAACTTGTTCGCCTCAGTACGACATGGCCGACAGCGCCCAGCACCAGCATCCAGATCAACAGCACCGGCACCGGCCCGACATTGCCGCCACCAAAAATCCAGGAATAACTCTTCGAGATGATCGGCACGGCCGCCGTATCGCTGATCCACATGGCGGTGCCGGTGGCGATGCCCATCGTGGCCAGAGTGGTGAGGAAGGAGGGAATGCCGATCCGCGTCGTCAACAGACCGTTAAAGGTGCCGACGACGACACCGGTGGCGAGACCGGCCATCACACCGGTGAGCGGTCCGCCGGCGTCGATCGCCATTGCCGTCGTCACCGAGGCCAGTCCCGCCACCGCCCCAACCGACAGGTCGATCTCGCCGGCCGACAGCACATAGGTCATGGCGATCGCCATCACCGCGATCATTGCCGTCTGGCGCACAATGTTGAGCAGGTTGCTGGGGTTGAGGAAGCCTTTGTCGAATAGCGTGACCGCGAAGATGATGAAGATCACGACGAAGCCGATGTAGATGACATTCTGCCGCCAGTTGGTAAGGCCAAGCCTCGCCGTAAGCGAGGACGTCGATCCGGCAGCCTGGCTAGTGGACATGTGTTCCTCCCTGGCTCTTGGTCAGAGCGTTCTGGATGACGATCTGCAACCTGCGCTCGGCCGCCTGCAGTTGCGCGATCGGATCGTCCTTGGGCGCTGATGGATCGTCGAGATCGCCGCGGCTGATATCGTCGGTGACACGGCCTTCCGAGATGACGAGGATGCGGTCGCAGGCCGACAGCATCTCCGACAGCTCCGAGGAGATCATGATGATCGCCTTGCCGGCCTTGGCGAGTTCGCGCACCAGCGTGATGATCTCGGACTTCGAGCCGATGTCGATGCCGGAGGTCGGCTCGTCGAGGACAAGGATTTTCGGTTCGGTCGACAGCCATTTGCCGATCACGACCTTCTGCTGGTTGCCGCCCGAAAGCGTGCGCACCGCGCTGTCGCGCGAAGCTGTCTTGACGCGCAGTCTTGCGATCTGCACGTCGGCCACGTCGCGCACCTTTTTCGCCGACACGAAATTGTTGCTGCCCAGCCGGTCGAGCACGGCGAGCGTCATGTTTGAAGCGACCGAATGCTCGGCGATAACGCCCTGCCGCAAGCGGTCCTCGGGCACCAGCGCCACGCCCGCGTCGATGGCGTCGCTCGGTCTCCTGATCGCGACCGGCTTGCCGGCGATGCGGATTTCGCCTCCGACGATCGGATCGATGCCCGCGATGACGCGCGCGATCGCCGAACGACCGGAGCCGAGCAGGCCGGCAAGGCCGACAACCTCGCCGCTATGGACGACGAAGCTGGCGTTCCTGGGCTTCAACGCACCCGACACATTTTCGAGCTCGAGCAGCGGATTGCCGATGTTCGATTCGCCCCGCACCACATCCGACAGGCCGCGCGAGCGCTTGCCGACGATGTGCTCGATCATCGCCTCGATCGGCAATTCCGACAGCGGTGCGGTGATGACGTGGCGGCCATCGCGCAGGATGGTGGCGCGGTCGGCGATGCGGGCGATCTCGTCCATGCGGTGCGAGACATAGATGATGGCAACGCCTTCCGATCTCAGCTTGCGCAGGAAGGTGAAGAGCCGCTCGACATCGGATACCGCGAGCGCCGTGGACGGTTCATCCAGCACCAGAACCTTGCCATTCTGCGAGATCGCCTTGACGATTTCGGTCAGCTGCCGCTGGCCGGCGCCCAGATTGCCGACCGTCGCCTTGGGATCGACCTCGACCTTGAGCATCTCGAACAGTTCCCTGGCGCGCCTCTCGGCGGTGCGGTCGTCGATCAGGCCGAACGCACCCTTGGCTTCGCGGTTAAGAAAGACGTTCTGTGCCACGGTCAGCGTCGGGATCAGGCTCATTTCCTGGAAGATCATGGCGATTCCCGCCCGGCGCGAGGCTTCGGGCGAGATCTCCGTAAGCGGCTTACCATCGACGAGAATCGTGCCGCTCTCCGGCACATGCACGCCGTTCAGCACTTTCAGGATGGTCGACTTGCCGGCGCCGTTGCCGCCGAGCAGCGCGTGGATCTCGCCTTTCTCCACCTGCAGGTCGACGTCGACCAGCGCCTTGACGCCGCCGAAGGATTTGGTGACGCCCTTCATTTCAACCGCACGAACAGGCGTCGCTGCGGTCATGACCGTACCTTGGTCCACTGACCGCTTTCGCCCGATTCGATCAGCGCGTCGGCGACGCGCTCGGTCTTGTAGCCATCCTCGAAATTCGGTGAAGGCTGCTTGCCCGAGGCGATGGCCGAGAAGAAATCGAAGCATTCGACGATCTTGGTTTCGGAATAGCCGATGCCGAGCGCCGGGATTGGCCACAATCCGGCTCCATAGGGGTGCGCCGGACCGGAATAGACGGTCCTGAAGCCGCGAGCATCGGCGGGATCATCGGCGAACATCACCTGCAATTCGTCGCGCCGTTCGTAGTTGAAAGCAATGGAGCCTTTGGTGCCGTGGATTTCGAAGGTGATGAAATTGTTGCGGCCATAGGCGTTGCGGGTCGCCTCGAGCGAACCGATCGCGCCATCGGCGAATTTCAGCAGCGTCACCACTTCGTCGTCGACATCGACTTCCGCACGTTCGGCGCCATTGTTCTTCTCGGCTGCACCCAGCCTGTCGAGATTGCCGCGCTGGATCGGGCGTGTCTTGTTGTAGGTGCGCACCAGTGCGCTGACCTCGGCGACCTCGCCCACGAGATAGCGGGCAAGATCCACGACGTGTGTGCCGATGTCGCCGATCGAGCCGGACCCTGCGATCTTCTTCTGGAAGCGCCAGGACAGAGGTGAATCCGGATCGGCCGACCAGTCCTGCAGATAGGTGCCACGGAAGTTCAGGATGGTGCCTATACGCCCCTCCTCTATGTACTGGCGGGCCAGCGCCACTGCCGGTGTGCGACGGTAGTTGAAGGCGACCATGTGGATGACGCCGGCCTTGTTGACCGCGTCCAGCATGGTCTTTGCCTCGTCGCCGCCGCGCGCCAGCGGCTTTTCGCAGATGATGTGCTTGCCGGCCTCGGCAGCAGCGATCGCAATCGCCGCATGGCTGTCGTTCGGGGTCACGATATCGATGACGTCGATGTCGGGCCGCTTGACCACCGCGCGCCAGTCGGCCGACGATTCCTCGAACCCGTAGCGGCGGCGGCCTTCGTCGGCCAGAGCCTCGGTGACGTCAACCACCACCTTGCGTACGGGAATTGCGGGAGCCGGC
>JBFLWR010000094.1:0-12005 GCA_040755925.1 Pseudomonadota bacterium | reverse complement strand
CGGAGTGGCACATGGCGATGCCGCCAATGCGGTTCAACGCCGCCATCGAAAGCGCGTTCGCCGCTGTTCCGGTCGCCACGAAGAACACCTGCACTTCCCTTTCGAAGACTTCGCTGAAGCGCCTGTAGACGGCGCGATCCAGGTCACCATCGCCATAGGCGGTCGCGACACCCGCCGCGTGCCGGGACAGGTTGGCGGAGATGTCGGGATGAACGCCCGCCCAGTTGTCGGATGCAAAGAACATCGAAAGATCCATTGTCTGATTGGCAAAATCGGCGCGACTTGATCGCTTTGGCTTCCGAAGCGCAAGGGCCAATCGCTTGCAAAGCGGTGAAGCCAGCCGGCAGGCACGGATAGCGGAGACTGAAGTTTACGTTTGGCGGTCGGCTCACGAAATTTTGTGTCGCTGCGCGGCCAAGTTTTTTGTGAATCGGTCTTGTGTGGGTCACTGATTTCTGCCATAAAAATTTAGGACAGTAGTGCTGTCTTATTTTGTCGCACAAAACAGGCTGGACTGGCGTATCATCACTGCCATTCCGGCTTTTGCCGCGAGCGACGGGTAGACGTCACGGCTCTGGCCTGTACGATACCGGATGCGAACCGGGCGTATGGCCGTAGGGTTCGGCAAGAATTTCGCGAGACGTGCAGCAAGGATGAGGGGAAGCATCGTGCTTCCCAAGGCAAACCAGCGCCCCAAGGCAAAGCAGCGACAAGGGCGCGGAACGGAGGACAGGACGATGACGGAACTGACGCCATCTGCGATCAACGGCCAGGCCGCGCAGACGAAAGCGGCAGCCGTTAAACGTCCGACCCGCACGACCAATGGTTTGACCGCCCAGGGCCTCTACGATCCGCGCAACGAGCATGACGCCTGCGGCGTCGGCTTCATCGTCAACATGAAGGGCGTGAAGTCGCACAAGATCGTCGAGGACGGGCTTTCGGTGCTCGAGAACCTGACGCATCGCGGCGCCGTCGGCGCCGACCCGCTGGTCGGCGACGGCGCGGGCGTGCTGGTGCAGATCCCGGACCGGTTCTTCCGCGAGGAGATGGCGGCCCAGGGCGTCGAACTGCCGCCGGTCGGCCAGTATGGCGTCGGCCACTGGTTCATGCCGCAGGACGCAGCCCTGCGCGCCCATATCGAGGACATCATCGCCGAATCGGCGCAGTCTGAAGGATTGCCGCTGCTCGGCTTCCGGGATGTGCCGGTCGACAATTCATCGCTCTCGAAGGCCCCGGACATCGTGGCGTCGGAACCGTTCCATCGCCAGGTCTTCATCGGCCGCACGGCCGAGATTCCCGACGACGAGGAGTACGAGGCGCGGCTGTATCTGCTGCGCAAGGTGATTTCGGGCCGCATCTATGCCGAGAACGACAACAAGGACATCGGCGCCTATTGCGTATCGCTGTCGGCGCGCACCATCGTCTACAAGGGCATGTTCCTGGCCTACCAGGTCGGTGCCTACTACAAGGACCTTTCAGATCCGCGCTTCGAGACGGCGCTGATCCTCGTCCACCAGCGCTTCTCGACCAACACCTTCCCGTCGTGGAAGCTGGCGCATCCCTACCGCATGGTCGCGCACAACGGCGAGATCAACACGGTGCGCGGCAACAACAACTGGATGGCGGCGCGGCAGGCGTCGGTCGATTCGGAACTGTTCGGCAACAACATCTCGAAGCTGTGGCCGATCTCCTATGAAGGCCAGTCGGACACGGCCTGCTTCGACAACGCGCTCGAGTTCCTGTTCCAGGGCGGCTACACGCTCAGCCACGCCATGATGATGCTGATCCCGGAAGCCTGGGCCGGCAACAAGCTCATGGATGCCGACCGCAAGGCGTTCTACGAATATCATGCGGCGCTGATGGAGCCGTGGGACGGACCGGCGGCGGTGGTGTTCACCGACGGCCGCCAGATCGGCGCGACGCTCGACCGCAACGGCCTGCGCCCGGCGCGCTACATCGTCACCGACGACGACCGTGTCATCATGGCCTCTGAAGCCGGCGTGCTGCCGGTGCCGGAGGAGAAGATCGTGCAGAAGTGGCGGCTGCAGCCCGGCCGCATGCTGCTCATCGACCTCGCCAAGGGTCGCATCGTTTCCGACGAGGAGATCAAGTCGGAGATCGCGACCAAGCATCCCTACAAGACCTGGCTCGCCAACACGCAGCTCATCCTCGAAGACCTGAAGCCGGTCGAGCCGCGCGCACTGCGCAAGGATGTCAGCCTGCTCGACCGCCAGCAGGCGTTCGGCTACACGCAGGAAGACACCAAGCTCTTGATGGCGCCGATGGCGACCACCGGCCAGGAGGCCGTCGGATCGATGGGCACCGATACGCCGATCTCGGCGATGTCGGACAAGTCGAAGCTGCTCTACACCTACTTCAAGCAGAACTTCGCCCAGGTCACCAACCCGCCGATCGACCCGATCCGCGAGGAGCTGGTGATGAGCCTGGTGTCCTTCATCGGGCCGCGACCGAACATCTTCGACCTCGTCGGCACCTCGCGCCGCAAGCGGCTGGAAGTGCGCCAGCCGATCCTCACCAATGGCGATCTGGAAAAGATCCGCTCCATCGGCCACACCGAGGATCGCTTCGACACCAAGACGATCGACATCACCTACGCCTCCAACGAGGGCGCCGCCGGCATGCAGGGCGCCATCGACCGGCTCTGCGAGCGGGCGGAAGCAGCGGTGGCCGGCGGCTACAACATCATCATCCTGTCAGACCGCCAGGTCGGCCCGGACCGCATCGCCATTCCGGCGCTGCTGGCGACGGCGGCGGTACACCATCACCTGATCCGCAAGGGCCTGCGCACCGCTGTCGGCCTTGTCGTGGAATCCGGCGAGCCGCGCGAGGTGCATCACTTCTGCTGCCTCGCCGGCTATGGCGCCGAGGCGATCAATCCGTACCTCGCTTTCGATACGCTGCTCGACATGCACAAGCGCGGCGAGCTGCCGGAAGAGGTCGACGAATACGAAGTGGTCTCGCGCTACATCAAGTCGATCGGCAAGGGCATCCTCAAGGTGATGTCCAAGATGGGCATCTCGACCTACCAGTCCTATTGCGGCGCGCAGATCTTCGACGCCATCGGGCTGAAGTCGGATTTCGTGCAGAAGTACTTCACCGGCACCGCGACGCTGATCGAAGGCGTCGAGCTGGACGAAATCGCGACCGAGACGCTCGGCCGCCATGCCGACGCGTTCGGCAACGACCCGGTGCTGCGCAACAACCTCGAGGTCGGCGGCGAGTACATGTACCGCATGCGCGGCGAGGCGCATATGTGGTCGCCAGACGCCGTCGCCAGCCTGCAGCACGCCGTGCGTCAGGGCTCGTGGGACACCTTCAAGGACTATTCGGCGCAGATCGACAGCGCGACCGCGCGGGCTCAAACCATCCGCGGCCTGTTCAAGATCAAGCTCGCCGACGAGACCGGCCGCAAGAAGGTTGCGCTCGAGGACGTCATGCCGGCGGCCGAGATCGTCAAGCGCTTCTCGACCGGGGCGATGTCGTTCGGCTCGATCTCGCGGGAGGCGCACACCACGCTGGCGCGCGCCATGAACGCCATCGGCGGCAAGTCGAACACCGGCGAGGGCGGCGAAGAGGCCGACCGCTACCTGCCGCTGCCTGGCGGCGGCAAAAACCCCGAGCGTTCGGCGATCAAGCAGGTCGCCTCCGGCCGGTTCGGCGTGACGGCGGAATATCTCGTCAATTCCGATGTCATGCAGATCAAGATCGCGCAGGGCGCTAAGCCCGGCGAGGGTGGCCAGCTGCCTGGACACAAGGTCGACGCGACCATCGCCAAGGTCAGGCACTCGACGCCCGGCGTTGGCCTGATCTCGCCGCCGCCACATCACGACATCTATTCGATCGAGGATCTGGCGCAGCTGATCTACGATCTGAAGAACGTCAACCCGGCGGCCGACGTCTCGGTCAAACTGGTGTCGGAAGTCGGCGTCGGCACGGTTGCGGCGGGCGTCGCCAAGGCGCGCGCCGACCACATCACTGTGTCGGGCTATGACGGCGGCACTGGCGCCTCGCCGCTGACCTCGCTCAAGCATGCCGGCAGCCCGTGGGAAATGGGCCTCGCCGAAACACACCAGACGCTGGTGCTCAACGGCCTGCGCAGCAGGGTAGCGCTGCAGGTCGACGGCGGCCTGCGCACCGGCCGCGATGTCATCATCGGCGCGCTGCTCGGTGCCGACGAGTTCGGCTTCTCCACCGCGCCGCTGATCGCGGCCGGCTGCATCATGATGCGCAAGTGTCACCTGAACACCTGCCCGGTCGGCGTGGCGACGCAGGACCCGGTATTGCGCAAGCGCTTCAAGGGCACGCCCGAGCATGTCATCAACTTCTTCTTCTATGTGGCGGAAGAGGTGCGGGCGCTGCTTGCCGAGATGGGCTTCACCCATCTCGACCAGATCGTCGGCGATGCCGACCTGCTGGAGAAGCGCGACGTCATCCAGCATTGGAAGGCGCGCGGGCTCGACTTCTCGAAGATGTTCTTCAAGCCCGAGGCGCCGCGCGAGGCCCTGCACTGGACCGAGCGCCAGAAGCATCCGATCGACGACGTGCTCGACCGCAAGCTGATCGAGCAGGCGAAGCCGGCGCTCGAATCCAGACAGCCAGTGACCATCGAGCTGCCGATCCGCAATGTCGACCGGTCGGCGGGCGCGATGCTGTCGGGCGAGGTGGCCAAGCGCTTCAGGCACAAGGGCCTGCGCGAGGACACGATCCAGGTGAAGCTCACCGGCACGGCCGGCCAGTCCTTCGGCGCATTCCTGGCGCGCGGCGTATCCTTCGAGTTGGTCGGCGCCGGCAACGACTATGTCGGCAAGGGCCTGTCCGGCGGCCGCATCGTCATACGCCCGCCGGAAGAAGCCAGGATCGTCGCGGCTGACTCGATCATCGTCGGCAACACCGTGCTCTATGGCGCCACCGAGGGCGAAGCTTATTTCGCCGGCGTCGCCGGCGAACGCTTCGCGGTGCGCAATTCCGGCGTGGCGGCCGTCGTCGAAGGTGTCGGCGACCATGGCTGCGAGTACATGACCGGCGGCATCGTCGTCGTGCTGGGCAAGACGGGGCGCAACTTCGCCGCCGGCATGTCGGGCGGCGTCGCCTATGTGCTCGACGAGAAGGGCGATTTCGCCGCGCGCTGCAACATGGCGATGGTGGAGCTGGAGCCCGTGCCGGAAGAGGACGACCTGATGGAGAAGCTGCTCCATCACGGCGGCGACCTGGACCACAAGGGGCGCGTCGACGTCTCGGGCGACATGACCAGCCACGACGAGGAGCGGCTCTACCAGCTGATCTCGAACCACGTCCACTACACGGGTTCGGTGCGCGGCCGCGAGATACTCGACGACTGGCAGGCCTTCCGGCCGAAATTCCGCAAAATCATGCCGGTCGAATATCGCCGCGCGCTGATCGAGATGGAACGCATGCGCATGAGCGTGGCGGCGGAATAGTTTCGGGCACGGCCGGGGAGATGACTTTCCGGCCGGCATCCTCACCAACAATCCTGACCCCGGACTTCGGTTGCCATTGCAGCCTTATGGGGTTAACGGGTGCGCCGACAAAAGCGTGCCTTCGGACAGCAGGGACTGGACTATGGGCAAGGTAACAGGCTTCCTCGAGATCGACCGGCAGGTGCACAAGTACCAGCCAGCCTCCGACCGCATCCGGCATTTCCGCGAGTTCACGTTGCCGATGTCGGACAAGGAGGTCGAGAAACAGGCCGCGCGCTGCATGGATTGCGGCATTCCGTTCTGCCACGGGCCGACCGGCTGCCCGATCCACAACCAGATCCCCGACTGGAACGACCTCGTCTACAATGGCGACTGGGACAATGCGATCCGCAACCTGCATTCGACCAACAATTTCCCGGAGTTCACTGGCCGCATCTGCCCCGCGCCCTGCGAGGAAGCCTGCACGCTGAACCTCGAGGACATCCCGGTCGCGATCAAGACGGTCGAGCAGGCGATCGCCGACAAGGCCTACGAGACCGGCCATATCCGGCCCTATCCGCCTGAGAAGAAAACCGGCAAGCGTGTCGCGGTCATCGGCTCGGGGCCGGCCGGCATGGCGGCGGCGCAGCAGCTTGGGCGCGCCGGCCACGATGTGCACGTCTATGAGCGCGAGAGCCGGCCGGGCGGGTTGATGCGCTATGGCATTCCCGACTTCAAGATCGAGAAGCACTATATCGACCGTCGCATCGAGCAGATGCAGGGCGAGGGCGTGACCTTCCATTGCGGCGTCAATGTCGGCGTCGACAAGAAGGTTTCGGAGCTGCTCGCCGAATACGACGCGGTGCTCTATTGCGGCGGCTCCGAAACGCCGCGCCCGGCCAACATCCCGGGCGACGATCTCGGCGGCGTCTATGACGCCATGCCCTATCTGGTGCAGCAGAATCGTCGCGTCGGCGGCGAGCCGATCCAGTCGGTGGCGTGGCCCTCGCACCCGATCATCGCCAGCGGCCAGCATGTGGTGGTCGTCGGCGGCGGCGACACCGCGTCCGACTGCATCGGCACCGCCTTCCGGCAGGGCGCGGTGCGCGTCACCCAGCTCGACATCCGTCCGCAGCCGCCGGAGAAGGAAGACAAGCTGGCGATCTGGCCATACTGGGCCACCAAGATGCGTACGTCCTCGTCTCAGGCCGAGGGCGCCGAGCGCGAATTCCAGGTGGCGACGCTCGAGTTCATCGGCGAGGAGGGCCAGCTGACCGGGGTGAGATGCTGCGAAGTCGACGAGAAGCGCAAGCCGATCGCCGGTACCGAGTTCGTCATCCGGGCCGATCTGGCCTTCATCGCCATCGGCTTTGCCGGGCCGGCCACCGACAGCGTGATGAAGGAACTCGACGGCGAGATAAAGGTCGTCACCGACAGCCGCCGTTCGAGGAACGTCGAAGCGAACGACCGCGACTACAAGACCAGCGTCGACAAGCTCTACACCGCGGGCGACGTGCGCCGCGGCCAATCGCTGGTGGTGTGGGCGATCCGCGAGGGCCGACAGGCAGCGCGCTCGATCGACGAGGCGCTTATGGGGTCGACCGTTCTTCCACGTTAAGGGTTGATCGTTCCCGTCGTGTCAGTCGCAGCCGCCGCTTTGGCCGGCTGAGGCTTGGACGGCGAGGAAAAGTCGTCGGCGCGTCCGGGCGAAGCGTCCGGAGACTTGCCCTCGATGATCAGCTTCTCGCCGGGCAGGTTCGGATCTGCCTTGACTGGCGGCGCGGCCCCGAGCAACTCCGAGCCGCCGTCGAGCGCCGGATCGCCGAGCAGCATCGGCGCGGTGCGATCGACGATCACTGGCGCCGCCGCGGGTTTCGGGGCCTCGACCGGCGCGCCCGCCGGCGCGGAAACCGTGGTGACGCTTCCTGGCGCCGCCAGCCCAAGGATCTTCGCCAGCGGCTTTTCCATGTAGAAGGCGAGCTTGCGCTTACCGGCCTTGGTGACGTTGATGCCGTCGTCTGAGCGCAGCCGCACCGGCTGGCCGTTGATGTCCGGACCGGAAGTGACGAAGGCGCCGTTCTCGTCGACGAAACCATCCCAGACATCGACGAACTCGCCGCCGTGCTTTTGGGCGGCCGAATGATAGATGTCGTTGAAGGCAAGCATGTCCGAGTTCATTTTCGGCACCCGGAAAGCGGGCATCCCCACCCACAGGAACGGCACCTTGGCATCCTGTATGGCCTTGCCCAGCGCATCGGTGCGGCGCTCGTATTCCTTGGTCCAGTTCTCCGAGCGCGGCTGCTCACGCACGTCGCCGACGCGCATCTGCTGGCGATCGTTGGAACCCAGCATCACGACCACGACGGCGGGTTTTTCCGCGTCGATCACCGACTTGATCTGTGCCGGCCAATTGTAGAAATCGTCGCGCACGAAACCGGACGAGCCGTTGCTGCGCGACACCACCTTGACCGCCGGATTGTCGGCAAAGGCGGTATCGAGGCCCTCGGCGAGCCCCCCAGCCATGAAATCGCCGACCACCAGCACGGTGCGGGCATCGGGCGTCTTTTCCACGACCGGCGTTTCCGGTTCGGCCGGCGGCCGCGGCTTGGGCTTGCGCGCTTTTGGCTTCGGCCTCGCCTGCTCGACGTCGGCCGGCGGCTCGACGCGCTCGCTGCGGCGCGGAAACAGAAGGTCGCGCAGCGACCAGCCGTGGCTCTGCTCCTGCGCGAAGGCCGGTGTGTGGAAGGCGATTGCGGCGCCGACGGCGAGCACGGCGATTGCGAGAATCAGGATCGGCACGCGACGAACAGTCATCGAGATACGCGCAACCGTAACCAATCAGGTCTCCATCCCTTGGCGCATGACCACGCAAAACGTGGAAAAGTCACACGCAAGCCGAAGCGCTACAGCATCCTCGCCGTTTTTGAAAAGGATGCTTCACGCCAAGGAAGGCTCTACTGCTTCCTGAGCCATTTCAGCACTTCCATGCTCGGATAGCCATCCTGGGTCAAGCCGACCTTTGCCTGGTAGGCCATGATCGCGGCTTTCGATCCGTCGCCGATCTTGCCGTCGAACTTGCCCTCGTAATAGCCATGCTCGGAAAGCCGCTTCTGCAGCTCCTGGCGCTCCTCGAAGGTGAGCTTGGTGAAAGGCCGCTGCCAGTCTTGCACCAGGCCGTTGCCGCCGGCGATCTCGTCGGCGAGGAGGCCGACAGCCAAGGCGTATTTGTCGGCATTGTTGTAGGCCTTGATGACGGAGAAATTCTTGACCATCAGAAAGGCCGGACCGCCCCTGCCGTCCGGCACCTTCAACGTCGCCCTGTCGCCGAGGTTCTTGAACGGCTTGCCGTTGGCCCTGACCACGCCAAGTGTCTGCCACTGGGCCAGTGTCTTCGAGCCGCCGGGCAACTTGCCGGCCGGGATTTTCACTTCATAGCCCCACGTCTTGCCGGCCTGCCAGCCGTTCTTCTTCAAAAGGTTGGCGGCGGTCGCCAGCGCGTCGGGGATCGAGTTCCAGATGTCGCGCTTGCCGTTGCCGTCCATGTCGACGGCGTAGCGCTGGTAGCTGGTCGGGATGAACTGCGTCTGGCCCATCGCGCCAGCCCAGGAGCCCATGAGGTGGCTTTCATCGATATCGCCGGTCTGCAGGATCTTCAGCGCCGCGATCAACTGGGTGCGGGCATATTTGGACCGTTTCGGGTCGCCATAGGCAAGCGTCGCCAGCGAGCGGATGACGTTGCGCATGATGTCGTCGCGCTTGAGGATCTCGCCGTAATTCGATTCCATCGACCAGATGGCGAGAAGGATGTCGCGGTCGACGCCGAAGCGCGCCTCGATCCGGTCCAGCCACGGCTTCCATTTCTTGGCCATCTGCCGCCCGGTCGCCACCGACTGGTCATGCACGCGGTTGTCGAAATAGTCCCAGGCGGGAGCGGTGAATTCCGGCTGGGTGCGAGCCTTTTCCAGCACCACCGGGTCGGGCTCGATGCCCCTGAGTGCCTTGTCGTAGACAGCGCCAGAGACGCCGCCTTCGACGGCGGCGGCGCGGAAGCCGGCGACCCACTGCCGGAATCCGGCATCGGCGAAAGCGGGCCCGGCAGGCATCAGCAAGGCGAGCGTGAGGCCGGCGGCCGTCACGAGTGCCGTCAGGCGCCTTGCGGTGTTGCGAACGGACATCTTTTCCTCCTTCGTCAAATCAGGAAGGATCATTCAACGCCGAACCGGGTTAGTATTTAGTTTACCATAGGCGGCGCCTGGAACGAAAAGAGGCCGCTGTGCTTTTTAGCCTTGGCAATTTTCAATAGTTGTTTGCTAGTCCATGATTTCGGCGTGAAGATGTCCTGAAACGGAATTGGCAAAGCAGACCCCTCAAGCGGATGATTGGCAGATGAAGCGAGTTCGCAAGGCAGTTTTCCCGGTCGCCGGCCTCGGCACCCGGTTTCTCCCGGCCACAAAGGCCATTCCGAAGGAGATGCTGACGGTCGTCGATCGGCCGGTCATCCAGTATGTGGTCGACGAGGCGCGTGACGCTGGCATCGAGCATTTCATCTTCGTGACCGGGCGCAACAAGGCGGTCATCGAGGATCACTTCGACGTTCAGTTCGAGCTTTACGACACGCTGGCGCAGCGCGGCAAGGACGACCAACTGGCCCGCCTGCAGCGGTTGCAGCCGGCGCCGGGGCAGACCAGCTTCACACGCCAACAGGTGCCGCTCGGCCTCGGCCACGCCGTCTGGTGCGCCCGCGAGCTGGTCGGCGACGAGCCGTTCGCCCTGCTTTTGCCCGATATGATCATGCAGTCGGAAAAGAGCTGCATGAAGGATATGGTCGAGCTCTACGCCGAGACCGGCAACAACATCATCGCCGTGCAGGAGTGCGATCCGGCCGAGGCGCATAAATACGGCATTGTCGGCCGTGGCGAGGACACTCATCACGGCTTCCGTATCACCGGCATGGTGGAGAAGCCGAAGGCCGGAACCGCGCCGTCCAATCTCTTCATCAACGGTCGCTACATCCTGCAGCCCGAGATTTTCGGCATCCTGGAAAACCAGGAGCGCGGCGCCGGCAACGAGATCCAGCTGACCGATGCGATGCTGAAGCTGGAGAAGCAGCAGGCCTTCTACGGCTACCATTACAAGGGGCGAACCTTCGACTGCGGTTCACCGGAAGGCTTCGTCGAGGCCAATGTCGCTTTCGCGCTGTGGCGCAAGGACATGAACGAGAACATGGCCGGCGTCATCCGCACGCTGCTCGACGAGATGAAGCCGTCGGAACGGCGCGGCGCAGCTTCATAGAGGAGTGTCGGCGAGGGCCGGTTTTCCGACTCCGACTATCGCTGCACTTTCAGCCCGAGATAGATGCTGTTGGCGACGTAGTCGCGTCCCGGCAGGTTGCTGGTGAGCTTCTCTGTCCTCACCCTGGTGGTGAGGCCGGCGTAGCGGTTCAGCCACCAGGTCAGTCCGGCCTCGGCGCTCAGGATCAGGTCGTGGCCGTCCGAGCCGGTATAGTCGCGCCAGTCGAGGCCAAGCGCCGTATTCGCCGTCAGATTGGCGCGGATCTGCCGCTCGCCGGTCAGCCGGCCCGAGTAAAGGATATCGCCGCTCTCGTTGGCGAGGGTCGTGCTTTCGACCGTGGTCCTTCCGGTGAGCCCGATGATGGTGCCGCGCTCTGGCGACCATTTGAGATCGGCGTTGACATATGGCCCTGTATTGGCCGGCAGGCGGTCGTCATCGAGCGCTTCGCGCAGCCAGCCGGCCGAGAATTCCCCGGACAGCTTGTCGCCTGTGTCAAGTTGGAGGCCGGCGCGGGCGCTGAGCCGCGTGGCGGAGCGCTCGAAACCGCTGCTGTCGACGCTTTGATCATAGATGCGCCGGCCAGCCTCCACCTCGGCGAAGGGCGTGATGGCGGGTGAAACCTGGTATCCGGTGCGCAAGGTCGCCGAGTAGAGCGTGTTGTCTCGATCCTTCTGCGACAACACGGTGCCGTCCGAGAGCTTGGCGTCGCCGTAGAAGTCATGCGACACCGTGCCGGTCAGCGTGTAGCGCATCTTGCCGACGTCTTTTTCGACGCCGAGGCTGCCGTCGACGGTCTGGCGCAGCGGCTGCGAGGAGACGCCAGCGATGGCATCCGGCGAGGAGGCCGATTCCGGAACGGCTTCGTAGCCGAGCTTGGCGATGGCGCGCAGTTCGTTGTCGAGATCGATGTTGAGCTGGCCCTCGATCCGACCCTGGGCGTCGTTGATCTTCTCACCCGAGAGCGTGTTGCGGAAAATGCCGTAGCCGTCGATAGCAGCCGAATTCTCGCGCCAGTCGGAGGTGGCGGAGAAACGCAGCGCCGTTTCGGACAGCACCGCCCGCGATCCGCCGCTGCTGGCATCGGCATTCGACGTCGCGGTGACGCCCTGCTCGAGCGTCGGCCGGAATATGAAAGTGCCGACCTTGATGCCAGTGGCGGCGAAGGGGTCGTCCTCCGGCTTGACCTTCTGACCTTCGATCGACCCGGTTTTCTCGGCGCCGGCGTCGAGCTTCTGCCGGTCGACGCTGTCGACGGTGACGGCGCGCCGGTTGGCA
>JBFLWR010000093.1:0-11204 GCA_040755925.1 Pseudomonadota bacterium | reverse complement strand
GGCGAGGACTACGTTCTCAACCTCATCGACACGCCCGGACATGTCGACTTCGCCTATGAGGTGTCGCGTTCGCTGGCCGCCTGCGAGGGCTCGCTGCTGGTGGTCGATGCTTCCCAGGGCGTCGAGGCGCAGACTCTGGCCAATGTCTACCAGGCCATCGACAACAACCACGAGATCGTCGTGGTGCTGAACAAGGTCGACCTGCCGGCGGCCGAGCCCGAGCGCATCCGCGAGCAGGTGGAGGAGGTGATCGGCATCGACGCCTCCAACGCCGTGCAGATCTCGGCCAAGACCGGCCTCGGCGTGCCGGAGGTGCTGGAGGCGATCGTCCACCAGCTGCCGCCGCCGCGCGAGGGCGACATCAACGCGCCCCTGAAGGCGATGCTGGTCGACAGTTGGTACGACGCCTATCTCGGCGTCATCGTGCTGGTGCGCATCATCGACGGCGTGCTGAAGAAGGGCCAGACCATCCGCATGATGGGCACGGGCGCAAAGTACCTCGTCGAGCGCACCGGCGTGTTCACGCCGGCCCGCGTCAATGTCGACGAGCTCGGCCCCGGCGAGTTCGGCTTCTTCACCGGCTCGATCAAGGAAGTGGCCGACACCCGCGTCGGCGACACCATCACCGAGGACCGCCGCCCGACACAGAAGGCGCTGCCGGGCTTCAAGCCGGCGCAGCCGGTGGTGTTCTGCGGCCTGTTCCCGGTCGACGCCGCCGATTTCGAGGATCTGCGCGCCGCCGTCGGCAAGCTGCGCCTCAACGACGCGTCCTTCTCCTATGAAATGGAGACGTCCGCCGCGCTCGGCTTCGGCTTCCGCTGCGGCTTCCTGGGGCTCTTACACCTGGAGATCATCCAGGAGCGGCTGGAGCGCGAGTTCAACCTCGACCTGATCGCCACGGCGCCATCGGTCGTCTACCGCATGAACCTCATCGACGGCACGGTGAAGGAACTGCACAATCCGGCCGACATGCCGGACGTGATGAAGATCGCCTCGATCGAGGAGCCGTGGATCCGCGCCACGATCCTGACGCCCGACGACTATCTCGGCGGCATCCTGAAGCTCTGCCAGGACAGGCGCGGCATCCAGGCCGACCTTTCCTATGTCGGCAAGCGCGCGATGCTCACCTACGACCTGCCGCTCAACGAAGTGGTGTTCGACTTCTACGACCGGCTGAAGTCGATCTCCAAGGGCTACGCCTCCTTCGACTATCACCTGACCGACTATCGCGAGGGCGACCTGGTGAAGATGTCGATCCTGGTCAATGACGAGCCGGTCGACGCTCTATCCATGCTGGTGCACCGCTCGGCGGCCGAAAAGCGCGGCCGCCAGATGTGTGAGAAGCTGAAGGAGCTGATCCCTCAGCACCTGTTCAAGATCCCGATCCAGGCGGCCATCGGCGGCCGCATCATCGCCCGCGAGACCGTCTCGGCCCTGCGCAAGGACGTCACCGCCAAATGCTATGGCGGCGACGTGACCCGCAAGCGCAAGCTGCTCGACAAGCAGAAAGAGGGCAAGAAGCGGATGAGGCAGTTTGGGAAGGTGGATATCCCGCAGGAAGCGTTTATCCAGGCGCTGAAGATGGGCGATTAGTCGGTAGGTTGGCTCGTGGAGGCATTCGAGGCTCAACTGGCTGGTACCAGAGCTTGTCGAAAAGGCCCCCTTGATCAACCTTGAAAGCAATATCTTCCCAAGCATTAGAAAAGATACTAGTCCTTGTTGAGGGAGGCGCACGAATGGCTGAGAACGAGACCAGTTGGTTTGATGACTATGCGGACGATGCTGACGACGGCCAGGTTGATGAGTATGACATCACGGCTTCGCCAAATGACTTCAATGTTCTAACGCTTTTTAGCTTTGTCGAATCTGGTGCGGTTCGGATACCAGGGTTTCAGCGGAACTTTGTTTGGGATAGAGTTAGATCGTCCAAACTGATCGAGTCATTGATCATTGGAATACCGGTCCCACAGCTATTTTTGTACGAACAGGCTCGAAATCGATTCCTGGTTATAGATGGACAACAACGACTTATGTCCATCTACTATTTCTTAAAGCGGCGCTTTCCTCGCAACGATAAACGGGTCGAACTTAGGTCAATTTTTGATCAGCACGGAAAGATCCCGGACGAGATCCTCCACGATGACGCCTACTTTGAAGATTTTAAATTGAAGTTATCGGGGCACCTGCCGAATGAGTCAAATAAATTCCACGGACTTAACTACTCAACATTAGCCGAGTACAAGACACAACTAGATTTGCGACCAATTAGAAATATTGTTGTTAGGCAGAATTCACCTGCCGATGACGATTCAGCGATATATGAGGTCTTTAATAGATTGAATACTGGCGGCGTAAACCTTCGCCCGCAAGAGATACGAACGAGCATGTATCACTCTGCGTTCTATGATATGCTCTATAGGGTCAATCAGGAGCACCGTTGGCGGGAATTTCTTGGCAATACGGAGCCTGATTTACATATGAAAGATATTGAGGTATTGCTGCGCGGATTTGCAATGCTTATAGAAGGAAGAAACTATACGCCATCTCTGGTGCGATTCCTTAATCGGTTCTCTAGAATGTGCGAGGGTCACTCAGCAGAGCAGAATACCTATCTGCAGGAATTGTTCCTGTCTTTCCTTGGAGCACTTCGCGAACTTAAACCGGACGCATTTATAAACTCGCGCAATGGGCGATTTAACATCGCGCTTTACGAGGCAGTTTTCACGGCGGCCTGCATTAATGCTTTTGACAACCGCCGAGTAGCGTCTGGACTAATTAGTCCAGAAAGGGTCAATGACCTTGCAAATGATCAAGACTTTTTAAAGGCCGCTCTAGAAGGAACTACGCGAACATCGAACGTAGAAATGAGAATTAATAAAGCGAGAGAGTTTATCACGCCCTTGTGAGGAAGTGATGGCTGCCGTAGATACTATTTTTGTCGATTTTCGAGATACGCTTGAAATATTAAAGCGATCTCAGGAGATCTCGCTTTTGACTAGCCTCGAAGGTAATTTTCGAAAAACGCTCCTTCTGAGCGCGGCCAGCTATTTTGAAGCGAGGCTTTCGAAAATTGTAGAGCAGTTTGCGCGACAAAATAGCGATATAGACCTGCTAGGCGACCTGGTGAGGAATCGTGTAATTTCTCGACAATACCATACATGGTTCGATTGGGACCGATCTAACGCTAACAAGTTCTATCAGATGTTTGGTGAAATCTATGTTAGGCACATGGCACAGGTGTTGTCCGCGAATTCTACTCTAGAGGAGAGTGTGAAGGCGTTCATGGAGATTGGCCGTGATCGAAACCGGATAGTTCATCAGGATTATGGCACCATCTACGTGGAAAAAACTGCCGAAGAAATTTACTCCAGCTACAAGAAGGCTGTCGTTTTTGTCGACATGGTGGAGACTGAGCTCACATCGTGTGCAACCAGCAATCGCCTAAAGCGGACTGTAGCCGAGGCCAGTTGATCATCGGCAATTTTTGAATCAGTTCATGGTCGATCGTCCCTCGCCATTCCCCCTCCCCGTAGTATCCTCTCCCCGGCTTGGGGAGACACCACATGCGCTCCACCTCTGACACCGTCGCCGCCATCGGCCTCGCCATTGGTGGCACTTTGGGTATGGCGGGCACGTTCGTTGCCAGCGACGCGCTGCGCGAGACGCTGTGGGCGATCGATGGCGTGGGGATCGTCGTGGCGGCGGCGCTGCTCACCATGAAATACCAGCGGCTCGGCAATGATTGCATAGCTGCCGGCTTCCTCGTCTTCGTCGCCGGCGAAAGCCTGCTTCTGGCCGGCAACGCGGCGGGCCTGCAGGCCAGCGTGCCTTCCTATCTCGGCGGCATCTCGCTGTGGGCGGCGGCGCTGGTGCTCATCAGCGCGCCGAACACCTTTGCGCTCTGGATGCGGGTCACCGGCTTCATCGCCGCCGCGCTCTTCGCCGTGTCGGTATTCTCGGCGCTGTGGGGCGCGCCGTTCCTGCCCACCACCGCGCCGCTGCCGGCGCTCGGCTATCCGTTCCTGGTGCTCACCTTCGCCGGCTGGATCTGGACACTGATGAAGCCAGGGCGCTAAGTGTAAGAGCGCTATAGTTCGCGGTTCGGGGGATTCAACTTGCGCAAACTGCTGTTCGTCAGCCTGTGCATCGATTTCGTCTGGATGAACGCGGCTGTGGTTCTGGTTGGCCGGCTCGGCCTTGCCGAGGCGCTGGTCGGCCACCCGATGTCCTGGGCGGCGCGCCAGGTCATCTCACTCATTCTGCTCAGCCTCGCGCGGATGGGAAACGCCTCGATAGGCGAATGGCTGTTGTCCTACGCGGTCGCCGAGCAACCGGCCGGCCGCCGCCAGTGGGCCAACCTCTTGCTTGGCACGTTCTGCTTCGCATCCGGCATCTGGTATGTGCTGCAGCTCACCAAGCCCGGCGATGCCACGCCCTTCCTGCTCATGGTCGGGCAGACGCCCGTGAAGACCGCGGCCGTTGCACTCTACAGCGCCTTCTACAGCTGGTGCGGCGCGATGCTGCTGCGCTTCGAGCCCAGGGCGAAGCTTTACAACGCCTTGCTGTTCATCTCGATCCTGCCGCTGACCGCGATCAACCTCATCTTCAGCCATGACGCGCTGATCGCCTCGATGCTGGCGCGCGCTGCAAGCGAAGGCCGCGCCTTCCCGCTGGAGAAAGCGGAACTCTACGCCCGCGCATCGATCTACTTCGCTGTCCTGCTTATCGCGGTGATGTTGACCCTCCTCTATTTCTGCCGCGAACGACCTTCTGTCGAAAGCCAGCTTGAAAGCATGCCGGGCGGCAGGCCCTAACCCGTCGACTTGCGCCGTTTTCAGGCGCAATCTCCGCCGATGGCCTCGCCGCTCGAAATCCGCAACAGCGTTTCGGGAAAGATCTTCCCCGCCATCGGGCCGCTGCTGATCGGCGCCATCTTCGGCTTCGGCGCGCTGCAGGGCGTGGCCTCGGGCGCTAGCGGCGGGGCGGTGCTGTGGATCGCGCTGCTGGCGATCAGTTGCCTGGCGCTCGGCTTCTATATCGCGCGCGGCGCCTTCGACAGTTCGGTCAAGGTCGTCTTGAACAGCCAGGGCTTCCGCGATGCTCGCGCCGGCGACGTGCTGGTGCCGTGGAGCAAGGTGCTGAGCGTGCGGCTTGCCTCCGGCGGCAAGGGCGCGGCGATGCTGAATTTCGAGCTCACCGAGGAGCCGCCCGACGCGATCCGCTATTCGGCCGCCAACGCCTTCGGGATCATGCCTTTCGGCAAGACGACCGTGCATATGGAGATCTCCTCGCTCGACGTGCGCGGCGAGGACATGGTGGACGCGGTGAAGGCGTTCGCGCCGTATGTGGAGGTGCGGCGCTAGCGCGGCCTCCCGGATTGCCGACGGTGCGGAATGGGCGGGCGGCGAAGCGGCTGATCTCCCCCCTCGTGGGGGAGATTACGCGCGCTTTATCTCGTGCTTTACTCTGCCGGGGGACCCGCCATGATTCGCGTCTTGCTCGCCGCTTTATTCCTCGCCTCTGTCTTCTTCACTTCTCCGGCCTTCGCCGCCGACATGTCGGTGTTCGTGCGCAACCACCGCTCGGACGGCGTGGCGGTGGAGCTGTTCAGCCGCGACAGCAACAAGGTCTGGCCGGGCGACGACAAGGTGTTCTTCATCCGGCCGAAGGCGCGCAAATCGGTGCCGATCTCCTGCGAGCCCGGCGAGCATATCTGCTGGGGCGCCTGGGTGAACGGCAACGACCAGGTCTCCGCCGGCGTCGGCCCCGACAACGACCAACCCTGCGACACCTGCTGCTTCATCTGCACCGAGCACTCGACCGAGACGGTCGACCTGGCGGAGTAGCGGAGGCGGTGGAACTGCCAATCTCCCCCCTCGTGGGGGAGATGCCTGGCAAGGCAGAGGGGGGCGCTGCCCCGCCTGCATCTCCACCCCGCCCTTGGCAACTTCCAGTCAAATTTGGACGAGAGGCTGGCATTCCTTCGCGCCCCCTCTGTCCTGCCGGACATCTCCCCCACAAGGGGGGAGATCAGCTGCCGCCAATACCCCCAAAATCAGTCAGCGTTTTATCGCCTGCCGCCCTTTAGCGCCCGCGCGCCGCATGCCATATGATCGCGCGTCGGCCGAGGGGGCCGATTCTCGATCAGGGGTTTTCATGTCCATCCTTACAGCGCGCCGGCTTGCCGCCGCGATTTCGCTTGCCGTCCTGTTCGCGCCCGCCGCCCATGCCGGCGACGTCACGTTCCGGATCAAGAACAGCCATCCCAACGCCATGCGCGTCGAGCTCTACAGCCAGGAGCGTGACTATGTCTGGCCGGGCAATGGCAAGGATTTCTATCTCGACGACGGCGAGACCAAGGAACTGCCGATCTCGTGCAACGAAGGCGAAAAGATCTGCTACGGCGCCTGGGTCGACGGCGACGAAAGCACCTATTGGGGCGTCGGCCCCGGCAACAAGGAGAAGTGCGAGGACTGCTGCTACACCTGCAGCGGCGGCCAGACCGAGGAAATCAATCTGGCGCAGTAACGCTGGCGTCCTGTTCCTGCTTTTTTCTAGGCTCCGCCTCGCGGCGGAGCCGGTCAGCCGTTGACGGCGCGACTGTCGCCCGGCGCCTCGGCCCTTTCATTCAGGCCATAGTCGCGCACGACATGGGCGATGCGCAGACGATAGCCGGCAAAGATTCCGCCTCGGCCCGCCTGCTGCGCCTGGCGGTGTTCCTCGGTGTTGCGCCAGGCCTTCACCGCTTCCTCGTCGCGCCAGAAGGACAGCGACAGCACGCGCTTCGGGTCCGTGAGGCTCTGGAAACGCTCGACCGAGATGAAGCCGTCGATGCCGTCGAGCAGCGGCCGCAGATTGGCGGCGATGCCGAGATAGGCATCGCGCTTTCCTTCCGCCGGCTCCACCTCGAAGATGACTGCGATCATGCTTCCATTCCCTCCCTGACGGTCACGTCGGTGCGAAACATCTGCCTCGCGCCGTGCGGGTCGGAGACCAGCTTCAGGAAGGTGCGGTCCTCCTTGAGGATGAATTTCTCGCGCCGCGCGAACTCGTAGTTTGCCTTGCCGGCCGGGTCGGCGGCAAGCCGGGCGCGATAGGCTTCGTAGGCGGCCAGGCTTTCGATGTTGTAGGCGGCGTAGGCGGTGGTGGCCGAACCCTCGTGCGGCGCGAAATAGCCGATCAGGTCGGCGCCGCAGCGCGGGATCGCCTGGCCCCAGGCGCGCGCATATTGCTCGAACGCCGCCTTGCCGAACGGGTCGATCTCGTAGCGGATGAAGCAGGTGATGGTCATGCCGGTCTCCTCGTTGTCGGGTTGGCGACGATGATTCGACGACGGTCGAAACATCGCTTGCACCGTTGTGCTAGGCATTCTCCTGTCAGGAGGGTTTGCCGCGCTGCTTGAGCTGACCCGAGATTAGTGCTTCCCTGGCATGAATGCTTCGATGAGGATCGAACCATGCGTGAAGGACCGGACATCGCCCGCATCGCCAGCCTGGTCGGAGACCCGGCGCGCGCCAACATGCTCAACGCGCTGATGGGCGGCACGGCGCTGACGGCGACGGAGCTGGCGCTGGAAGCCGGCGTGTCGCTGCCCACCGCGTCCTCGCACCTGTCCAAGCTGATGGATGGCGGGCTGCTGAGCCTGGCCAGCCAGGGCCGGCACCGCTATTACGGCCTCGCCAGCCCGCAGGTGGCGGGCATGATCGAGGCGATCATCGGCGTCGCGGAAGCGGTCGGCCCGAAGCGGGTGCGCCCCGGCCCGCGCGACGCCGCGATGCGGGTCGCCCGCGTCTGCTACGATCACCTGGCAGGCGAGCAGGCGGTGGCGATGCTCGACCGGCTCTTCGACAGGAAGCTGTTGCTGCGCGAGGACAACGAGATTCGGCTTGCGCCGTCCGGCGCTTCGCATTTTTCCGCGCTCGGCATCGAATTCGACGGCAAGGCGCGCCGCCCGGTGTGCCGCGCCTGCCTCGACTGGAGCGTGCGGCGCTCGCATCTCGCCGGCACGCTGGGCGCCGCCATCCTCGACAAGATCATCGCCGAGAAATGGGCGAGGCGCGAGAAGGACAGCCGCGCCGTGGTGTTCTCGCCGAAGGGCAAGCAGGAATTCGAGCGGGTGTTTTTGGCGTAGCGATGTCGGCGCGAGGCACCCCCCTCGGCGCTGAAAACTACCCCCGCTTCAACACCTTGCCGAGCTTGAAGAAGTCCGCCCACGGGTCGGCCTTCTTCAATTCCGCCAGCGTCGTCTCGTCGCCGATCGGGAAGGCGTTGGGGAGCACGCCTTTTTCCAGCTCCGGCCAGGTCACCGGCATCGACACCGTGGCGCCCTTCTTGGCGCGCGAGGAGTAGGGGGCGACCGTGGTGGAGCCGCGGCCGTTGCGCAAATAGTCGACGAAGATCTTGCCGGTGCGCGCCTTCTTCGACAGCGTCGCGGTGTAGCGGTCGGGCGCGGCCTGCTCCAGCGCGCGGGCGAAATCATGGGCGAAGCCCTTGACCTCGTCCCAGTCCGCAGATGGCTTCAGCGGCACCAGCACGTGATAGCCCTTGCCGCCGGAGGTCTTGACCAGGTTGGGCAGCGACAGCTCGTCCAGCCGCGCATGG
This sequence comes from Pseudomonadota bacterium, assembly GCA_040755925.1. GTDB lineage: Bacteria > Pseudomonadota > Alphaproteobacteria > Rhizobiales > Rhizobiaceae > Mesorhizobium. The sequence continues at coordinate 2,603 of JBFLWR010000093.1, read as the reverse complement.
ATGTCGAGCGCCGCCTCGCGCACCGCCTTCGCATCGACGCCTTCATCGGGATCGAGGTCGAAGACGATCTGGTCGGGCTTTTCGAGCGCGTCCAGGGTGCAGCCCCAGACATGGACCTCGACCACGCCGTACTGGACCAGGGCGGCGAGCCCGTCGAAATCCTCGATGAACAGGATCTCCTCGCCGTCGATAGGATCCTTCATCCTGGCGATCTTGCCGCTCATGCCGGGCGAAGCGTGTTTCTGGAAGAAGCGTGGGCCGTGGACGCCGTCCGGCGCCCGCACGAGACTCAGCGGCCGGTTGACGACGAACCGCTCCATGCGCGGCCAGACAAGCGCGTAGTGGTCGAGCAGGTCCTGCTTCGAGATTTTCTCGTCGGGCCAAAGCAGCTTGTCGGGATGCGAGAGCTTTATCGAGGTGGTCGCGTTTCCGGCCGCGGCGTTGCCGTTGCCCGACTTTGCCTCGGCCTTGCCGGTCGCTTGCTTGGGCTTTTCCTGCACGACTTCCTCCGCCGGCTTGTCCTCGCGCAATCCCTGGAACGAGGCGTGGCGGATTATACGGTCGGATGTCCAGCTGCGGAACTCCACTTCGCCGACCAGTTCGGGCTTGACCCAAATGAGACCCTTGCCCTTCGGAGCGGCCGCCGAGAACGGCGAATCCTTCGCCTTCAGCGCGTCGAGCTTCTTCTTGAGATCGGCCGCCACCTTGCCGGAAAAACCGGTGCCGACGCGACCTGCATAATGCAGCTTGCCGCCTTCATGGTAGCCGACCAGCAGCGAGCGCAGGCCGCGCCCGGTCTTGTCCGAAGGCAGATAGCCGCCGATGACGAACTCCTGGCGCAGCGTGCATTTCGACTTCACCCAGCTCAGGCCGCGCCCGCTGCGGTAGGGCGCGTCGGCGCGCTTGGAGACCACGCCTTCGAGGCCCATGCGGCAGACATGCTGCAGCATGACCTTGCCGGGCTCGTGGAAATGATCGCTGAAGCGCAGCGCCGAATCCTCGGGCTGCTTGCCGAGCAGCCCGGCCAACGCCTGCTTGCGCTCGACGAGCGGCTCGCGGCGCAGATCCTCGCCGTCGAGCCGCATCAGGTCGAAGGCGTAGTAGACGAAGCGGTCGGCGCGACGGGCCGAGAGATCGGCCTGAAGCAGGGGGAAGGAGGAGACGCCGCTGTCGGCCAGCACCACGACCTCGCCGTCGATGATGGCGTCGCGGCATTTGAGCGCCGCAAGCGCCGCGGTGACCGGGCCCTCGAACTTGTCGGTCCAGTCGAGGCCGGCGCGCGTCAGCAGCCTCACCTCGCTGCCGGCGACCTGCGCCTGCATGCGATAGCCGTCGAACTTCACCTCATGCAGCCAGTCGTCTCCGGACGGGGCGTTGCTTTCGAGCGTCGCCAGCTGCGGATCGATGAATTCCAGCCGCCTGGCCTGCGCTGCCTTGGCCTTGCCAGCTGCCGGCCTGTTGGACTGCCAGACCTTCGGCTTCTCGCCCCTGGCCGCCTTGCCCTCGCCGACTTGCTCGATCGTCAGGCCCGACTTCACCGATCGCGGCTCGTCCTCGAGTATGTCCTCGCCAGGGCGCGCGGCTGCATCGTCGGACTTGATCAGCAGCCAGTTGTCGCGCTTCTCGCCGGGGCGTGGCTTCAGCCTTACCAGATGCCAGCGGCCATTGAGCTTGTGGCCCTCGAGCTCGAAGTCGATATGGCCCTTCTTCATGCCGGCGGCCGGATCGCCCTCGGGGGTCCATCTGCCTTCATCCCAGACGATGACGGCGCCACCGCCATACTGGCCCTTCGGAATGGTGCCCTCGAAGGACGCATAGTCGATCGGGTGATCCTCGACATGCACGGCAAGCCGCTTCTCATGCGGGTCGAGGCTCGGGCCGCGCGTCACCGCCCAGCTCCACAGCACACCATCATGCTCCAGCCGGAAATCGTAATGCAGCCGGGTCGCGGCGTGCTTCTGGACGACGAAGATGCCGCCTTCGCCCTTGCCCGTCCGGGCGACCTTGCCCGCCGGTTCGGAGGTCTTGCGGAAGTCGCGCTTGGCTTGGTACCGCTCCAGGCTTGCCATGCTGGGATGCTCCTACGCGGACTTGCGTTTGGGGGCGGCGCCCTTCGCCTTGGTTCGTCCGGCCGACGCCTTCGGCGATTTGCCGGCTTTGCCCCCGCCCTGCGCATTCAAGCTCTTTTTCAGCGCGTCGAACAGGTTGACGACGTTGGAGGGCTTGGGCGGCGCCTTGGCCTTCGGCGCTTTCCTGCCGGCCTTCTTGGCGCGGATCAGCTCGAGCAGGGCGTCTTCGTAGCGGTCATCGAATTTCCAAGGATCGAACTTCGCCTTCTTCCTGTCGATGATGTGCTCGGCGAGTTCGATCATCTCGCCATCGGTCTTGGCCGCCTCGATGTCGCCGAAGACCGTATCCGGCCGGCGCACCGTGTCGTCATAGCGCAACGTGGTCAGCACCATGCCCTTGCCGAGCGGCTCGATCACCACGGGGCGCTCACGCTGGTAAAGCACGATGCGGGCAAGGCCGGCCATCTTCTTGCCCGCCATGGCGTCGCGGATGACGGCGAAAGCCTCTTGCGACACCTCGTCCGCCGGCGAGAC
>JBFLWR010000092.1:0-2153 GCA_040755925.1 Pseudomonadota bacterium | reverse complement strand
GGCCGGGCGGCTCTCTGCCGCCGATGCTGGCGTTCAGCGAGCCAATCGCGATTACGCTTGGCTCGCGGCGGCAAAACCGGAGCTCCACCATGTCGAATGCAGCCGAAATCCTCGTGGACACCTTGATCGCCTGGAATGTCGAAATCGTCTTCGGCCTGCCCGGCGACGGCATCAACGGCGTGATGGAGGCACTGCGCGAGAAACAGGACAGGATCGCGTTCATTCAGGTCCGCCACGAGGAGTCCGCCGCCTTCATGGCTTGCGCCTATGCGAAGTGGACCGGCAAGCTCGGCGTCTGCCTTGCCACATCGGGACCGGGCGGTACGCATTTGTTGACGGGCCTCTATGATGCCAAGCTCGATCAGGCGCCGGTACTGGCGATCACCGGCATGCAATTCCACGACTTGATCGAGACTTTTACCCAACAGGACGTAGACCTTACGCGCATCTTTGCCGACGTCGCCGTCTACAATGTCCAGGTTTCCGATGCGGCGCATATGGAAAATGTTGCAAGCCTTGCCTGCCGCACGGCGCTCGCGCGAAAGGGCGTCGCACATCTTTCGATCGCCAGCGACATCCAGGAACAGCCGGCCGACGCATCCAAGCGGTCCAAGCGCAATCGGCCGGCGCATACGCCCCAGGATATGTTCGCTCCGCGTTGCCTCGCCGAGGACCAGGAGCTCGACAAGGCGGCCGCCATCCTGAACCAGGCACAACGCGTCTCAATCCTCGCTGGACGCGGCGCTATGAACGCGGCGGCTGAACTCGCGGCAACGGCGAGCCTGCTCAAGGCTCCCATCGCCAAGGCTTTGCTCGGCAAAGCCTTGCTTCCGGACGATCACCCCCATACGACGGGCGGCATCGGTATCCTGGGTACGCTTCCCTCCCAAGAAGCAATGGAGACGTGCGAGGCGCTCCTGATCGTCGGCTCGACCTTTCCCTACATCGAATACTATCCGAAACCTGGTCAGGCGCGTGGAGTCCAGATCGACTGCGACGCGCAGCGCATCGGCTTGCGCTTCCCGGTGGAGGCCGGGTTGGTCGGCGACGCCGCCGAGACATTGCGGGCGCTGAATAGCAGATTGGAGCAGAAGAGCGATGGTGCGTTCCTCGCCGCCGCGCAGGCCTCCATGCGGAAATGGCGGGAAATGATGCGCCAGTCGGAGGACATGGAAGCCTATCCGCTCAAACCGCAATCGGTCGTCCGCGCCTTCGGCAAGCGGCTCGGCGACAGCGCCGTGCTTGCCGCTGACTCCGGCCAGAACACCGAGCTGGCGGCGCGCCATGTCGACCTTCGCGGCGACCAGGCCTTTGGCGTCTCGGGCGCGCTTGCGTCTATGTCCTGCGGCCTGAGTTATGCCATTGCCGCCGGCATCGCCTTTCCCCGCCGGCCCATTGCGGCCATCGTCGGAGACGGCGGGCTCGCCATGCAGCTTGGCGAATTTTCCACGGCGGTGCGTTACGGCATTCCGCTGAAACTTCTGGTGATCAAGAACAACATGCTGAACCAGATCGCTTGGGAGCAGATGATGTTCCTCGGCAACCCGCAATTTGGCTGTGAATTGCAGCCGATCGACTTCGCCAAGGCGGCCGAGGCGATGGGTGGAAAAGGCTTTAGCATCGAAAGGGCTGACGAGATCGAACATGTTCTGGACCAGGCTTTCGCAACCGACGGGCCGGTCATCATCGAGGCGCTCGTCGATGCCTATGAGCCGATGATGCCTCCGAAAATGCCGTCCGACTACGCGAAGAATTTCCGCAAGGCGCTGCCCCAGACGCCTGGGCGCGAGCAAATCGAGGAAAGCGTTTCGCGCGAGCCCGCCAAGTCGATGATGGTTGGCGGCGGCGACTAGAACAAGGCCGGGCATTTCCCGATATTCGACCTGCCCAGCCGCTACCACGACAATTGGTCCGACTTCGGATGGAACATGCGAAGAAGTCCTTAGTTCGGGTTACATCGCAATGATGCGACCGAAGGAGATTTCTTCAAATGATCAAGTTGATTTCTGCATCCGCGATCGCACTGGTTCTGGCCACGTCAGCGATGGCTCAGACCAGCGGCAGCGGCACAAGTGGCGGCAACAATGGCACAGGGGCCACGGGCACCGGCAATGGCACCGGCGCGAACAGCGGCAACACCGGAACGACAAACC
>JBFLWR010000091.1:0-7428 GCA_040755925.1 Pseudomonadota bacterium | reverse complement strand
GGCGTCGAGCTCGGCCAGGCGGTTCTTCTGCGCCAGCCGCTGCGCGGCGGCCGTCGGAGCGTCGGCGCTTGCCGTCAGGCCGTCCCAGCGCCAGAGCGCGCCGTCGCGGCTGACTAGCCGCTGGCCCGGCGCCAACAACGCCTGAAGGCGGCGGCCGTCGGCGGCGTCGACGATGCCGATCTGCGCCAGGCGGCGGGCAAGCTGCGCCGGGGCGCGGACCACGCTGGCAAGGCTCCTGACGCCTTCGGGCAGCGCGGCATCGCCCGGCTGCACCGTGCTCTCGCCCCAATGCACCGGGGCGCTGCGGTCGAGCGGAACGTCGAGGTCTTCGCCAAGGGCCGCGCCCAGCGCGGTCTCATAGCCTCGTTCGACGCTGATCTGCTCCAGCACCGAGGGGAAAAGATCGCCGCCGCTGGTGGCATTGAGGATCTTGGCCAGGGTGCGCGCTTCCGTCTCGATGCGCGCAAGCTCCGCCCTGGCGTCCTGCAGCGGCGGACGCGCGGCGCTTTCGGCGACGCGCGCCTCCGCGACGGCCTGCTCGGCGGCGATGGCGCCGGCCTCGCTCTCTTCCAGACGGGCCACCGCGTCTTCGACGAGAAGCCGCTTCTCGGCCGGATCGGGCAAGCCGGAAATTCGCGCCACGATATCGGAAAGCTCGCGGTCGACCTCGGCGAGCTGACGGGCGAAACGATCGCGGCGCTCGGCGGTCTCGCGCAGCGTACGCTCGACCTGATGGCGCGAAGCGGCCGCCTCGGCGCGTTCGGCGGTCAGGGCGGCAAGCCTTGCCTCGCTTTGCGACAGCGTCGCGCCGGCCTGCTCGAAGGCGGCGCGGGTGGTCGCTTCACGCTCGGGGGCGCCGGCGTTTTCGGAGTTGAGTTCGGCCTCTTCCGTGCGGAGGCGTTCGAGGATGTCCGCATTGTCGCGCACCATCCGCTCCTCGCGGGCGACGTCGGCATCGAGCTGCTGCAGGCGGCGTTCGAGTTCCGCCTGGCGCGAGCGGATGCGGCCGGCCTCCTCCTCGATCTGGGTCTTGGCGATCGACAGGCGCTGGAAGGCAGCGGCAGCCGCGGCTTCGGCATCGCGCAAATCCGGCAGCCGATGCGCGGCGATGCCCTGTTCCCTGGCGGCAGCCATCTGGGCCGCCGCGCGGTCGCCAACCAGCGTGGTCGCCACGGCGAGCGCCGAGCGCGCCTCGCCCTCCTGCGTCTTGGCCAGCGTCCAGCGCAGGTGCAGCAGCGTCGCCTCGGCCTTGCGGATATCGGCCGACAGGTTCTTGAAGCGCGAGGCCTGGCGCGCCTGGCGCTTCAGGCTTTCGATCTGGCCCTCCAGCTCGCCGACGACGTCGTCCAGCCGTTCGAGGTTCTGCTCGGCCGCCTTCAGCCTGAGCTCGGCCTCATGGCGGCGCGTGTGCAGGCCGGAAATGCCGGCCGCCTCTTCGAGCAGCGCGCGGCGGGCCTGGGGCTTGGCCTGGATCAGCTCGCCGATGCGGCCCTGCCCGACCATGGACGGCGAGCGCGCGCCGGTCGACTGGTCGGCGAACAGTAGCTGCACGTCCTTGGCGCGCGCTTCCTTGCCGTTGATGCGGTAGAGCGAGCCGGCCTCGCGCTCGATGCGGCGCGACACCTGCAGCTCGTCGGCGTCGTTGAAGGCAGAGGGAGCGGTGCGGTCCGTGTTGTCGAGGAAAAGCGTGACTTCGGCGGTGTTGCGGGCCGGACGCGCGCCTGAGCCGGAAAAGATCACGTCGTCCATGCCGGACGCGCGCATGTTCTTGTAGGAGCTTTCGCCCATCACCCAGCGCAGCGCCTCGACGAGGTTCGACTTGCCGCAGCCGTTCGGCCCGACAATGCCGGTAAGCCCGCGTTCGATGACGAACTCGCCGGGCTCGACGAAGGACTTGAAACCGAGGAGGCGAAGGCGCGAAAATTTCATTCGCGCCGCCCCACACTACAGGCCGGCGCGCCGAAGCCCAGCCGCTTCGGCGCGGCCTGGATGTCAGAGCAGAGGGTCGATGATGGCCGACATTTCCTCAATCGACATCGCCCCTTTGTAGGTCTTACCGTTGATGAAGAATGTCGGCGTCGAGTCGACCTTGAACTCGTCCGCTCCGCGTTTCTGGACTGCTCTCACATCGTCCAGAAGCTTCTGGTCCGTCAAGCAGGCCTCGAAGGACTCCTGTGTAAAACCGGCCAGCTTGGAGATCTGCAGCAGTGCTTCCTTCGTGTTGTTGACGCCAACCCAGCTGGGTTGCTGCTTGAACAGCACGTCGACCATCGCGAAGTAGTTGTCCTTGGCGCAGCGCGCCAGCATGAACCCGGCCTCGGCGCTCGGATCGAAGGGGAACTCGCGCAGAATGTAACGGACCTTGCCGGTGTCGATGTACTTGGTCTTCAACTCAGGGAAGGTGGTCATGTCGAAATGCGCGCAATGCGGGCAGGTCATCGAGGCGTACTCGACGATGGTGACCTTGGCGTCGTCCTTGCCGAGCTGCTTTTCAGGCAGCGCGCCGGGCTTGAGCAGTTCCGCCATGTCCACTGTGCCCTGAGCCTCCGGCACCTGCACGGCTGCCGGCGTGGCCGGCTTGGCGGGCGTCGATGGATCGGCGGGCTTCACAGCGGCCGCCTTCGCCTCGTCGCCGGAGTCGCTGCATGCGGCAAGCAGCGCCACCGCGGGAACTGCGGCCAGCGTGGTCAGAAGGTTCCTGCGGGACAAAGAACGGTTCATGCGAATCACCTGATATCGGTTGGATTTTGCAACGCAAGGGCTAGAAAAGGCGAGAGTTGGCGCGAATTAAGGCATCGCCGTCCCCAATCCAATCGCCAATCTTTTCGGGCACGTTCACGAATACGCGATATTGACGACAATCCTATGGTCTTTTTTGTCTCAGGATAGTTGCCCCGAGGCGCTCCAGCGAAGCGCGCAGACCATCGTCTTCTATTTTGCCGACTGTGCGGGCCAGTTTCGCTTTTTCGGCCTCGCTGAGCGGCCGCGCCACCGGTTTCGGCCGGGCTTTCTGGCTGAGCACCGGCTTCTGCAGGATCCTGACGCGGCCGATCGCGTTGAAACCCAGGAAGGCGTTGACGCGGTTGATGACCTCGCCCGCCTCGTGCTGCAGATGCAGCGCCGCCATGCCTTCGCAGGCGACGATCAGCGTCGCCGGCTCGAACGGATCGTCTTCATGCAAGCGGCGCGGCCACTGGATCTTTTCGGGGCGCGAATGGCCGGCGAGACGCGGGCCGGCGATCTCTTCCCATGACTGCACCAGCCCGATGGAGATACCGGCGCGCTTCTTCAGCACCGGATCGAGGATCTCGGTCGCGAGATCGCTGACCGGAACGGGATTGCCGAAGGGCTTTTTCCCTGCCATGTGCGTTCTCCAGTCCCCAACTCATCCGATCAATGGCACCGCTCGATCAGACCCGCAAGGCATCGCCGAAGTCCGCATCCCCGGATAGCGCCATCGCATCGCGCCTGCTTGCCTGGTACGACGCGCATCATCGCGATTTGCCCTGGCGGGTGACGCCTGTGGCGTTTTCGCACGGTGCAAGGCCGGACCCTTACCGCGTCTGGCTGTCCGAAGTCATGCTGCAGCAGACGACGGTCGAAGCGGTGAAAGCCTATTTCCGTACCTTCGTCGAGAAATGGCCTACCGTCGAGGCGCTGGCGGCGGCAGCCGCCGAGGACGTGATGAAGGCCTGGGCCGGGCTAGGCTACTATTCCAGGGCGCGCAATTTGAAGGCCTGCGCCGATCTCGTGGCGCGACGCGGCGGCGAGTTTCCCACCACAGAGGCCGGCCTAAAGGAGTTGCCGGGCATCGGCGCCTATACGTCGGCGGCGATCGCCGCGATCGCCTTCGACCGGCCTGCGGCCGTCGTCGACGGCAATGTCGAGCGGGTGGTGACGCGGCTCTATTCGATCGGAACGCCACTCAGCGAGTCCAAGCCTGAAATCCGCGCGCTGGTCGAAAAGCTGGTGCCGCAGAAAAGGCCTGGCGACTTCGCCCAGGCGATGATGGATCTGGGTGCTACGATCTGCACGCCGCGCCGGCCGCGCTGCATGCTGTGCCCGGTACGCGAGGATTGCAGCGCCATCCTCGGCGGCGATCCGGAACGCTTTCCGGTTCGCCTGCCGAAGGACGACAAGCCGCTGCGCCGCGGCGCGGCCTTCGTCGCAGAGCGCGGGGACGGCGCCATCCTCTTGCGCAAGCGGCCGGACAAAGGCCTGCTCGGCGGTATGACCGAAGTGCCGACCACGGCCTGGACCGCGCGGATCGATGGAGCGACCACGGCGGACGCCGCGCCCTTCCCGGCCGACTGGAGACGCGCCGGACGGATCAGCCATGTCTTCACGCATTTCGCGCTCGAACTCGAAGTCTTCCATGCCCACATCAAGGGTGATGATCCAAAAGGACATTTCTGGTCGCTGGCCCACGAGATTTCCGGGGAAGCGCTGCCCACCGTCATGAAAAAGGTAATCGAAGCAGCGATACCGGGCGCGACCAGGAAACGGCGTCAGCATTGATCGGCGCCAGCATGAAAGGACCGTGATGACTGAAATCCGCCACATCGTCTTCGATATCGGCAAGGTGCTGATCCACTACGACCCGAACATCCCGTTCAGCCGCCTGATCCCTGATGCCAAGGAGCGGAAATGGTTCTTCGACAATGTCTGCACCAGCGCCTGGAACATCGAACAGGATCGCGGGCGCACATGGGACGAGGCGGAAGCGCTCGCCATTGCCGAGCATCCCGACCATGCCGAGAACATCCGCAATTTCCGCCGCCACTGGCATGACATGGTGCCGCATGCCTATGACGATAGTGTCGCACTCATGGAAGGGCTCATCGACGACGGCCACGATGTGACCCTGCTCACCAACTGGGCGTCGGATACGTTCCGCGAGTCGCGTGTCCGCTTTCCATTCCTCGAAAAGCCACGCGGCGTCACCGTCTCCGGCGACATCGGCCTGATCAAGCCGGACCGCGCCATCTACGACCATCACGTCGCGTCATTCGGGCTCGATCCGGCTGCCTCGCTGTTCATCGACGACAGCCAGAAGAATGTCGATGGCGCCAGGGCCGCCGGCTGGGAGGCAGTGCTGTTCACCGATGCCGGGACGCTTAAAGCAGACCTTGAGCGGCTGGGAATTGCGGCCTGAACTGAATCGCTTGCGGCGATCCGTTGAAGTCCTGAATCAACCGCCGGCACGCTCCATGCCGAGGCGTGCGATGCGACGCAGCTCGTCGATCGGGGTGAGACCGCCGCTGCGCTCGTAATGCCAGAAGGTCCAGCCGTTGCAGGCGTCCAGCCCCTGTACTTCGGCGCCAACCTTGTGGATCGAGCCCGCGCTGTCGCCGATGGCCAGCGTGCCGTCGGCGCGCACCTTGGCGGCCCAGCGCTTCTTGGCGTCGTAGAGCGTCGCGCCCGGCGCGACCAGGCCGGTATCGATCAAGCTGATGAAGGCGACGCGCGGCTCGGCGCGTTTGCCGGAGAGCACGGTGAGGTCCGCGCCTTCGAGCGGGCGGACAGCGGCGATGCGCTCATTGGCGGCGTCGATATAGGCCTGCTCGCGCTCGATGCCGACGAAGTGGCGGCCGAGACGTTTGGCGACCGCGCCGGTCGTGCCGGAGCCGAAGAACGGATCGAGCACGACGTCGCCCGGCTTGGTCGAGGCCATCATGATGCGGGCCAGCAGCGCTTCCGGCTTCTGCGTCGGATGCAGCTTGTTGCCGTTCTCGTCCTTCAGGCGCTCGCCGCCGGTGCAGATCGGGAACAGCCAATCGGAACGCATCTGCAGGTCGTCGTTCGAGGCCTTCAGCGCCTCGTAGTTGAAGGTGTAGCCCTTGGCCTTCTGGTCGCGCGAGGCCCAGATCATCGTCTCGTGCGCGTTCTGGAAGCGGCGGCCACGGAAGTTAGGCATTGGGTTGGTCTTGCGCCAGACGACATCGTTGAGGATCCAGAAGCCGAGGTCCTGCATCCTGGCGCCGACGCGGAAGATGTTGTGGTACGAGCCGATGACCCAGATGGTGCCGCTGGGCTTCAACACCCGGCGCGCCGCGAGCAGCCAGGCGCGGGTGAAGGCGTCATAGGCCTCGAAGCTCTCGAACTGGTCCCACTCGTCGTCGACAGCGTCGACCTTGGACTGGTCCGGGCGGTGCAGGTCGCCGTCGAGCTGCAGATTGTAGGGCGGGTCGGCGAAGATGACGTCGACCGACTTCTCCGGCAGCCTGTCGAGCGCCGCGACGCAGTCGCCCTTGAGAATCGTGTCCAGCCATTCGGACTGCTGGGGAGCGTGGGAAAGCTCGTCGAGAAGACGCACGGCAGACATCAAAACACCCAAAGGAACGCGTTACGGTTTTACTGTCCGTTATGGTTACCGATCAGCGTAAACATTCGGTGAAAGCCAAACGCGTCCGCCCGGTGGTTTGCGAAGACCGGCCCATTGGTGTATGCCGCGCCGCTTGAGGCCTCAGGCCCTTTTCCCTCCCAGGTTCCGGATTGCCATGCCCCAGCCAGACCTTGTCATCTTCGATTGCGACGGCGTGCTCGTCGATTCCGAAATCATCGCCGCCCGTATCGAGGCCGAGCTGCTGACCTCGGCAGGATTTGAAATCTCAGCGGAGGAGCTAGCCGAGACCTATGCCGGGCTGACCTTCAAGGACATCCTGATGCGGGTCGAGGAGAAGTCGCAGATCCCGTTCCAGGCCTCGCTGATCGACCGCGCCGAACAACTGGTCGACCGCAAGCTGCGGAGCGACGTTCGCATCATCGACGGCGCCCGCGAGGCGGTGGCCGCGATCGCCGTGCCGCGCGCCGTCTGCTCCAATTCGAGCACTGAGCGGGTCGAGTTCATGCTGGAAAAGGTGGGGCTGCTGCCATTCTTCGCCGGCCGCATCTTCTCTGGCCTCGATATCCCCAGCAAGAAGACCAAGCCGGCGCCGGACGTGTTCCTCTATGCCGCCGAGAAGCTCGACGCGAATCCGAGGAACACCTTCGTCATCGAGGATTCCGTCCACGGCGTCGCCGGCGCCAGGGCGGCGGGCATGCGCGTCATCGGCTTCACCGGCGCCAGCCATAGCTATCCCGGCCATGCCGACGCGCTGACCGAGGCCGGTGCCGAGACGGTCATCCGCCGGTGGGCGGAACTCGGCGGCACGCTTGCGGCGCTGTCGGAGTGGTCGGAAGACGCCTGAAAGCGCGTCACACGTTCCAGGCGCGATTTCGGTCAGTTCGCCGCGGCGACGTGCTTCTTTTTCTTGCCCTTCGACTTGCCCGCCGCGGCTACCGGCTTCGAATCGTCATAGCCGGCATAGGCCTGGTAGTCCTGCGCCGTCGGCTCCGGCACGACTATGTTGGCGTCGGTGAACACGAACTGCGTGGCGGCCGAAGGATCGGTGACCTGCACCTGGTACTGGTGCACCTGGGAATAAA
>JBFLWR010000090.1:0-21844 GCA_040755925.1 Pseudomonadota bacterium | reverse complement strand
GTTGCCCTTTTAGGACGAACGCGAACTAAAGCAAGCCGGCTTGCGTCATCAGGTCGATGACCTTCTTGGAGTTCAGCGTCGCCGGATCGACTTTCGGCGCCTGCAGGTCGGCCAGCGGCACCAGCTTGGGGTTGGACTCGTCGCCCTTGCCGACGGCATATTCATAGGAGGTTCCGGTCTTCAGCACGTCCTGGCCGGCCTTGCCCGTCACCCATTTCAGGAAGGCCTGGGCCTCCTTCTGATGCTTGCTCGAGGCCAGCACGCCGCCGCCGGAGACCGAGACGAACGCGCCCGGATCCTGGTTCTTGAAGTAGTGCAGCCCGACATGCTTGCTGTTCTCGCCGGTCTTGGCCTGATCGCCGAAATAGTAATAGTGATAGATCACGCCACCTTCGATCTCGCCGGCATTGACCGCCTTCATCACAGTGCTGTTGCCCTTGTAGGCGGTGAAGTTCGCCTTCATTGCCTGCAGCCAATCGGCGGTGGCGGCATCGCCCTTGAGCTGGAGCAGGGCGCTGACGATAGCCTGGAAATCGGCGCCGGACGGCGAGGCGGCCCAACGGCCCTTCCAGCTCGGATCTGCGAGATCGAGCAGCGACTTGGGCAACTGGTCTTCCTTGAGCTTATCCTTGTTGTAGGCAAAGACGGTGCTGCGGGCGGCGACGCCCACCCACTTGCCGCTCGACGGCTGGTACTCCTGCGGCACCTGCGCCAACGTGTCGGCGTCGACCGGCGCGAACAGGCCGGCAGCCTCGACAAGCGCCATTGCCGGCGAGTTCTCGGTGAGGAAGACATCGGCCGGCGAAGCGGCGCCCTCGGCGACGATCTGGTTGGAGAAGTCGCTGTCACCGCCATTGCGCAGCGTGACCTTGATGCCGGTTTCCTTGGTGAAGCCAGCCGCCCATTCCTTGGCGAGGCTTTCATGCTGGGCGTTGTAGACGACGATGCCTGCATCCTCCGCCATGGCCGGACCGGCGGCGAGGCCGAGCGCGAGCACGGTCGCGCCGGCGAGCGTGGAAAGGGCGAATTTCATTGGCGTTATCCTCAATTCCGGGGACAGGGTTCGGGCACGGCTCCACCTACCAATACATGACTATCATAGTCAACATTGTGGAGCTGCTTCAATCTGCCGCCGCGCCGCAAACTTTCGTGATTTTGCGATAGTTTGGCTTGGACATTATTTCGCCGGCCACGTAACAAACCAGGGCCGAGATGCGAAACATCGGGGGTAAACTCTTGTGACCGGCAAGGACGAGGCCGAGCTCTCCGGGCTGCTCAGGGCCGCGATCGCGGGAGACGAAAGGGCTTATGCCGACTTTCTGCATCGGATAGCGGCTCTCGTCCGCGGCTTCGTCCGGCGCAAGATCGTCCAGGGCGGGGTCGACCCCGAAGATGTCGTGCAGGAAACCTTGCTGGCCATCCATGTGAAACGTCACACCTGGCGCGCGGACGCGCCGGTCTTGCCGTGGGTCTATGCGATCGCCCGCTTCAAGCTGATCGACGCGTTCCGCAGACGCGGTCGGCGCATCGAGGTCGAGATCGACCAGATCGCAGAAACTTTCGCCGAGCCGGAAACGGAGACGGTCAGCGAGCGCGAGGTCACCAGGGCCCTGGATGGGCTTCCGCCGGCGCAGCGCTCGGTCGTCTCCTCGATCTCGGTCGACGGCCATTCCATCGGCGAGACGGCGGCCAAGCTCGGCATCAGCGAGACGGCGGTCAGGGTGTCGCTGCATCGCGGCCTTGCCGCGATCGCCAAAAGATTTGGACGACAGTGACATGAGAACTGACGATCTCATAAAGGCGCTCGACGCCGATGCCAAAAGCAAGGCCATGCCGCTCGGCAGGGCCTGGTGGCTGGCTGTCGGCGTGGCGGTGGCGATCGCGGCGGCCGTCTTCTTCATGACCATCGGCCCGCGACCCGACATCATGCCGGCCATGCATACGATGCGCTTCATGTCGAAATTCGTCTTCACGCTCGTGCTCGCCGTCAGCGCCTTTGGCTTGATCCGGGCGCTGTCGGTGCCCGGCGCGGCGACCGGACGGGCCATGCGCTGGATGCTCGCCGCGCCCGTGCTGGTGATCGTCGCGGTAATCCTGGAGCTGTTCGTGGTGCCCGAGGCCGACTGGGGCCGACGCATGGTCGGCTCCAACATGATGATCTGCATGAGCTTCATCCCGCTGATCGGCATCGGCCCGCTGGCGATCTTCCTTGGCATGCTGCGCTATGGCGCGCCGACCAGGCCGGTACTCGCGGGCGCGGTCGCCGGCCTGCTCGCCGGCGGGCTGGCGGCAACCTTCTATGCCGCGCATTGCTTCGACGATTCGCCATTGTTCGTCGCCACCTGGTACACGATCGCAATCGCCTTCCTGACCCTTCTCGGCGCCATCGGCGGGCGGCTTTTCGTGCGCTGGTAGGTTTGCACACACCGATCCTTAATCATGCCGGCAATTGTTTGCCGGTTAGCAGACCAGCGCCGGTCGCCCGAGCAACCTTTCCTTAAAATCGATCCGCCAAGGGTTGTGACAGCGTGCATTTGCGGATTGGGGTGGATCGCAGTTTGACGTGGTTCAATTGGAAAGGCTCCCGGGCCGGCAGGCGCGCCGCGCTGGTGCTGACAGCGCTCGGGCTGGTTGCCCTGGCCGCCTCGGTGCTGTTGCCAGCCCTGGAGCTCGGCACGAACGCGCTGAAAATCTGCCTACAGATATCCGTCGCGGTCACAGCCGTCACCCTGTTCGTCTCGGCGCTGTTCATCCACAGGATGATCGAAGACCGCCGGCAGATCGCTGAAAGCGAGCAGCGCTTCCGGCGCGCCATGGAGGATTCTGCGATAGGCGTTGCCATCGTCGGCCTCGATGGTCGGATACTCCAGGCAAATGCCGCTTTCGCCGACATGCTCGGTTACAACCGCGCTGAAATCGAGACGCTGACCTTCTTCCAGATCACACATCCTGAAGACCTGCAGATCGGTCGCGAGACGATGATGAGCCTGAAGGAAGGGATGATCCATTCCTTCCATTTCGAGAAACGCTACCTGCGCAAGGACGGCACGCCGGTCTGGGCGCAACTCGCCGGCTCGGTCATCCGCGACGAGGATACCGGCAAGCCGCTCTATCTCGTATCGCAGATCGAAGACATCGATGCCCGCAAGCAGGCCGAGGCACGTATCGCGGAAGCGGAGACCCGCTGGAACTTTGCGCTTACCAGCGCCGGACAGGGTGTGTGGAGCTTCGACCTGCGCAAGGGCGGCACGACCTATTCCGGGACCTGGGTGAAGATGCTCGGCTACGCGGAAGGCGAACTGGATGGCGATCCGGATCGCTGGCTGACGATGATCCACCCGGACGACCGCGAGCGCGTCGCCGAGGCCGACCGGGCGCATCTTGCCGGCGAGACGCCCTTCTTCGAGGCCGAATTCCGGATGCGCCACAAAGACGGCAATTGGATCTGGATCCTCGACCGCGGCAAGGCGATCGAACGCGATGCGGAGGGCCGGCTGATCCGGGCCATCGGCAGCCTGACCGACATCACGCAGAGCAAGGAGGCCGAAGCGCGCCTCATCGTCTCGGCGGCCATGCTGGCCGACGAGAAGGAGCGGCTGAAGGTAACATTGCAGTCGATCGGCGACGCGGTGATCTGCACCGATGCCGCCAACCGCGTCACCTTCATGAATCCGGTCGCCGAGAAGCTGACGGGCGTTGCCGCCGACGGAGCGCTTGGCAAGGTGCTAGGCCATGTCTACTGGGCGGTCGACGAGGAAACCGGGCAACGAATCGGACTGACGCGCCCTTCGGCCGGCGACCGCCATCACAGCGACCAGAACAGCCGCGCCGTGCTCATCCGGCGCGACGACACCCGCTGCAGCATCCGCCAGATGGTGTCCTCGATCATCAACGACCGAAACGAGTTCTGCGGGCTGGTCATCGTCTTCCAGGATTTCACCGACGCGCGCGCCCTGCAGCGCCAGCTTGCATATGCCGCCGCGCATGACGCGCTAACCGGGCTCGCCAACCGCTCGAGTTTCATCCGCGCCATGGAGGAGATGGTCGACCTGTGCCGTCTCAACGGCGGCGAGCACCAGTTCATGTTCGTCGACCTCGATCACTTCAAGGCGGTCAACGACACCGGCGGTCACGCGGCGGGCGATGCGCTGCTGAAGCGCGTCGCGGACGCGATTCGGGACGTGCTGGGGCCGGAGGATATCGTTGCGCGCCTCGGCGGCGACGAGTTCGCCGTTATCCTGAAGTCAGCCGCGCCGGCAAGGGGAGCAGACGCGGCGCGCTCGATCATCGACGCGATCCGAAACCTGAACTTCAGCTGGGATGGCCGCCGGCACGCGATCGGCGCCAGCATCGGGATTGCGCCGATCCGCGCCGACTGCGGCGAAGCGGACGAAATCATCGCCCGCGCCGACGCCGCCTGCTATGCAGCCAAGGCGGCCGGTCGCGGATGCGTTTCCGCGGCGCCGGAAGGACAAGCCGACACCAAACCTGCGCCTCTCGCCGCGGCGTCCTGAGCGCGGCCACGGCGAAGAGTGGTTCAGCGCGTCGGCACCGGGTGGTCGCCGCGATAATCGTAGAAGCCGCGGCCCGTCTTGCGGCCGAGCCAGCCGGCCTCGACATATTTTACCAAGAGCGGGCAGGGCCGGTATTTGGAATCCGACAGGCCCTCGTGCAGCACCTGCATGATCGACAGGCAGGTGTCGAGGCCGATGAAGTCGGCGAGCTGCAGCGGACCCATCGGGTGGTTTGCGCCGAGCCGCATGGCGGTGTCGATGGCGTCGACTGTGCCGACGCCCTCATAGAGCGTGTAGATCGCCTCGTTGATCATCGGCAGCAGGATGCGGTTCACGATGAAGGCCGGGAAGTCCTCGGAAACGGTGATCGTCTTGTCGAGATGCTTCACATAGGTCTTGGCGGCCTCGAAGGTCTGGTCCTCGGTGGCGATGCCGCGCACCAACTCGACCAGCTTCATCACCGGCACCGGGTTCATGAAATGTATGCCGATGAAGCGCTCGGGCCGGTCGGTCTGCGCCGCGAGCCGGGTGATCGAGATCGACGAGGTGTTTGTCGCGAGGATTGCTTCCGGATTGAGCTGCGGGCAGAGCTGCGCATAGATCTTGCGCTTCACCGTCTCGTCCTCGGTCGCCGCCTCGATCACCAGATCGGCGGCGGCGAGATCGGCCATTGTGGATGCTGACGAGATCCGCGCCATGGCATCGTTGCGCGCCTTCTCCTCGAGCTTGCCGGACCCGACCTGGCGGGCCATGTTGCCGCTGATCGTGGCGATGCCCTTCTCGATCCGGTCCGTTGAAACGTCGTGGATGAGAACCTTGTAGCCGGCCAATGCGGAGACATGGGCGATACCGCCACCCATCTGACCCGCGCCGACAATGCCGATCGTCTCGATCTTGCTCATTACCCCGATCCCGTCTGGAGCCTTTCCGCTTCTTTCGAAGCACGAAAACGCTCCCTTGTCTTTGTTTTCCGCAATCCCGAACGGAAACCGCCACGCAGTTTCCTGGAATTGCATTCTTTGTTTGTCGCAATTCCGGACGGAAAACCGCCAAGCACTTTTCCTGGAATTGCCTTGAGCCTTGCCGGCCTACTTTTTGTGCAGTGCAAACTAAAAGGGTGGGGCGACTTCGTCTACCCCACCCTTCACAATTTAGTATGCCAGAGTTGATGGCGTCAAAGCGCCTTTTGCAGTTCCGGCAGGATGACGAAGAGATCGCCGACGAGGCCATAGTCGGCAACCTGGAAGATCGGGGCTTCCTCGTCCTTGTTGATGGCGACGATGACCTTGGAGTCCTTCATACCGGCAAGGTGCTGGATCGCGCCCGAGATGCCGACGGCGATGTAAAGGTCGGGGGCGACCACCTTGCCGGTCTGGCCGACCTGCCAGTCGTTCGGCGCGTAGCCCGCGTCGACCGCGGCGCGGGATGCGCCAACGGCTGCGCCAAGCTTGTCGGCGACCGGGAGGATGACCTCCTGGAACTTCTCCGAGGAACCCAGCGCGCGACCGCCCGAGATGATGATCTTGGCCGACGTCAGCTCCGGACGGTCGTTTTCCGAGAGCTTGTTCTCGACGAAGGTCGAGAGGCCGGGATTGGCCGCCGCGCTTGCCGTTTCGACCGCGGCCGAGCCGCCTTCGGGCGCCGCCGCGAAGGAAGCGGTACGCACCGTGATCACCTTCTTGGCGTCGGTCGACTGCACGGTCTGGATGGCGTTGCCGGCGTAGATCGGGCGCTTGAAGGTGTCGGGCGAAACCACTTCGATGATTTCCGATACCTGGGCGACGTCGAGCAGCGCCGCGACGCGCGGGGCGACGTTCTTGCCCGACGAGGTGGCCGGGGCGACGATGGCGTCGTAGGAGCCGGCGAGCGAGACGACCAGGGCCGCGGTTGGCTCCGCCAGCCGCTCGGCAAGCTCGTCGGCCTCGGCCAGCAGCACCTTGCGCACGCCCTTCAGCTTGGCGGCCGCATCGGCCGCGGCCTTGGCGCCCTTGCCGGCCACCAGAACGTCGACATCAGAGCCGATCTGAAGTGCTGCCGACAGCGCCTTGGCGGTCTGGTCGGAAAGGCTTGCATTGTCGTGTTCGGCGATAAGGAGAATTGCCATTTTCTTGATCCTTTCCCGACCGCTTAGAGCACGCCGGCTTCGTTCTTGAGCTTCTCGACCAGTTCGGCGACGCTCTTGACCTTGACGCCCGCCTTGCGGCCGCCGGGCTCCTCGGTCTTGATCACCTTCAGGCGCGGCTTGACGTCGGCGCCGTAGTCGGCCGGGCTCTTCTCGTCGAGCGGCTTCTTCTTGGCCTTCATGATGTTGGGAAGCGAGGCATAGCGCGGCTGGTTGAGGCGAAGGTCGGCGGTCACGATCGCCGGCATCTTCAGCTCCACCGTCTGCAGGCCGCCGTCGACCTCGCGGGTGACCTTGGCCGTGTCACCGGCAAGCTCCACCTTGGAGGCGAAGGTGCCCTGCGCCCAGCCGAGCAACGCGGCCAGCATCTGGCCGGTCTGGTTCGAATCGTCGTCGATCGCCTGCTTGCCGAGGATGACGAGGCCGGGCTTCTCGGCCTCGACCACGCCCTTCAGCACCTTGGCGACACCGAGCGGCTCCGCCTGCTCGTCGGTCTTGACCAGGATGGCGCGGTCGGCGCCCATGGCGAGCGCGGTGCGCAGCGTTTCCTGCGCCTGCTGCGGGCCGATCGAGACGACGATGATCTCCTCGGCCTTGCCGGCTTCCTTGATGCGGATCGCTTCCTCGACCGCGATCTCGTCGAACGGGTTCATCGCCATCTTGACGTTGGCGAGCTCGACGCCCAGTCCGTCGGCCTTGACCCGAACCTTGACGTTGGCGTCCACAACCCGCTTCACGGGCACAAGGATCTTCATTTCCTGTCACCTCTCCTGAGATAAGTCGGGGCGCTATAGCAGCGTGCGCCCTGTCAGAGTTGTCGAAAGCCGACATTCCGGACGGAATATCCGTCCAACGGTGCCGTTTCCGTAGTGGCGGCAAATCGGCGCGTCAATATCCCACCGCGCACCCAAATCGGTTCAGTCCTGGCGCGACGCAGCGCCGCGCCCCCATTGCGGCGCGTGCTGCGCCGAGGCGTCGGATGCCGAGTCGGGCTCGGCGGTTGAAGGCACTTGCCGGGCCGCGGGAGCCGGGTCGGGTTCGTCGTCGGCGCCAGCAAGCAAAGGCACGCCGCGACTGCGTAGCACGACAACCAGAACGGCGCCGGTGAAGATGCCGCCGATATGACAGGCCCAGGAAACCTGATCCTCGCCGCCCTTGGCGAACATGACGATCTGGAACAGGATCCAGAGGATCAGCGGTATGAAAGCGGGGATATGCAGGGGAATGCGGGCAAAGGCCAGTATCCAGACCTTAACCCTGGGATAGAGGATCAGATAGGCGGTGACGACACCGGCGATCGCGCCCGACGCGCCGATCAGCGGAACCTGCGAATCCGGCGCCACCAAACCCTGGAAGAACGCTCCCCCGGCCGCGCAAAGCAGATAGAAGATGAGGTAACGGACGTAGCCTAGCGCATCCTCGACATTGTCGCCGAAAACCCAGAGGAACAGCATGTTGCCGCCGAGGTGGAGGATGTTGGCATGCAGGAAGGAGTAGGTGAGGTAGCTGAAGTGTGCTGGAATGACGACGAATTCGGGCGACAGCTGGACCTTGTCGTGAACCACGGAAGGGATGAAGCCGAGGCCGAGAACCGCGGCGTTGGTGAAGTTCTCACCGCCAAGCGTGGTCGCCAGATAGACCAGCGCATTCGCCAGGATCAGGCCGATCGTCACATATTGCAGGCGGATGTGGCGCAGCCTGTTGTTGTCGTAAAGCGGGATGAACATCGGGTCCTTCCGCCGCGCGCGATCGTCAGCGGTTCTTGCCGGGCACCCATAGCACGTCGCTATTTCCGTTGTCATTGAGCGCACGGGCGGCGACGAACAGAAAGTCCGAGACGCGGTTGATGTATTTCAGCGCCTCGCGGTTGACGTGCTCGGCCGGATCCTGCGCCAGCGCCACCATGATGCGCTCGGCGCGCCGCGCCACGGTGCGCGCCAAATGGAGGGCTGCCGCGGCCGGCGTGCCGCCGTTGAGCACGAAGGATTTCAGCGGCTGAAGCTCCTTGTTCAGCAGGTCGATGTCCTTCTCGACCCTGTCGGTCTGCGCGGCGACGATGCGCAAGGGCTCGTATTCCGGGGGCTTGCCGTTATCCGGCACCGCCAGGTCGGCCCCGAGATCGAAAAGATCGTTCTGGATGCGCGAAAGCATGGCGTCGACCGCGGGATTGTCCTTCGCGGTGTGGATGCGGGCCATGCCGATGCAGGCGTTGGCCTCGTCCACCGTGCCGTAGGCCTCGACGCGCAGGTCCGACTTCAGCCGCCGCTCGCCGCTGCCGAGGCCGGTGGTGCCGTCGTCGCCGGTGCGGGTGTAGATCTTGTTGAGCTTGACCACGCCGTCCCCTTTTTGACGCAACTCCGAACGGAAAACCGTTTCACACTTTTCCTGGAATTGCTCCAGGGCTGTCACTTACGGGTAAAATAGACGACCAGCAGAAGCAGCGCCAAAGCCACCGCCTGCAGCAACACGCGTGCCTGCATCAGCTTGTTCGAAGTGACGCCGGATCCGCCGCGCATCATGTTGATCAGCCCGCGGATCAGCACGATTAGCACGGCGGCCATGGCGAGAATGGCGAGAACCTTGAAGACGATGACCATCCAGCTGGCTCCAGTTCGGGTTACATCAGGCGCGTCCTGCAAGCACGCGGTAGAGCAGGGCCGCCGGCAGGATGCGCTTCAGCACCACGCCGATCTTAGCCGGCACCGTTACCACATAGTGCGGACGCGGGCGCTGTGACAGAAGCGCGTGGCGAAGCGCGGCATGAACCACCCGCGGGCCGGGCTTCAGGCGCGAGACGCTGCCGCCAGCCTCCAGCCGCGCCAGCTGCGCCTGGTAGTCGGCGCGATGGACCGAGTTCTCGTGATCGATGTTCTTGAGGAACCAGGCCAGGCCGTTGCTGGCGATCTTCGAGGTCACCGGCCCCGGTTCGATCAGCGAGACGTGGATGCCGCTACCCTCGAGCTCCTGGCGCATGCAGAGCATCAGGCCTTCGAGCGCGTGTTTGGATGCCGCGTAGGCGCCGCGAAAGCGAACAGGGGCAAGCCCGAGGATGGACGAGCAATGCACGAGGCGCCCGTGGCCCTGCCGCCGCATGACCGGCATGACGCGCCGCGTCAGATCGTGCCAGCCGAAGAAATTGGCCTCGAACTGCTCGCGCAGGGCTTCGACCGACAGGTCCTCGACCGCGCCGGCCTGGGCATAAGCGCCATTGTTGAAAAGCGCATCGAGCGTGCCGCCGGTGCGCTCCAGCACGGCTTCGACAAGCGCCGCGATGGACCGTGGCTCGCGATAATCGAGATAGAATGCCTCGATGCCGTCGTTCGCCAGGGCCTCGATGTCGGCCGACTTGCGCGCCGTGGCGAACACACGCCAGCCTTCGGCCTTCAGGGCCCGCGCGCAATAGGCGCCTATGCCCGAGGAGGCGCCGGTGACGATAATGGTGCGCAACTCTTTCGAGCCGGGAATCGTTGTCTGAGCTGGGGTTGCCATTTGCCGCAATGACTTCCCATATTCGCGGCGTCGACACAATCGAGCGGAGCGCGGGTCCTTGCTCAGGAATATCGTCGCCGTCAAGCGCGTGCTCTACGATGCGGTCGGCCATTTCAATACCGACGACGGCTGGGCGATGGCCAGCCATCTGGCGATCACGTCGCTGATGGCGCTGTTTCCGTTCCTGATCTTCGCCACGACGCTGGCGAGCTTCCTCGGCGCGCGCGCCTTCGCCGACACGGCGGTGCACCTGGTCTTCGACACCTGGCCGGACCAGATCGCGAAGCCAATCGCCCGCGAGGTGCAGAACGTGCTCACCGTGCGGCGCACCGACCTTCTGACCTATGGCGTGCTGCTGGCGGCCTATTTCGCCTCGAACGGCATCGAGGCGCTGCGCACCTCGCTCAACCGCGCCTATCGGGTCACCGAGACGCGCGGCATCATCCATCGCAGGGTGCAGAGCATCATCTTCGTCTTGATCGCCACGGCCTGTTTCCTTGCCATCAGCGTGCTCCTGGTGTTCGCGCCGCTGCTTGCCAGGCTGGCGGAGGCGCATCTGGAATGGATCAAGCCCTATATGGGCACCATCACGGTATGGCGTTACGTCGTCGCCTCGACCGTCATCGTCATCGGCCTGTTTTCGGTGCATATCTGGCTGCCGGCGGGCAAGCGTCGTTTCGTATCCATCGTGCCGGGCATCGTCTTCACGCTGATCGCCTGGCTGGTGGGTTCGACCATCTTCGCCACCTATCTCGACCACTTCTCGTCCTATGTGACGACCTATGCCGGCCTGGCCTCGATCATGATCGCGGTGGTCTTCCTCTACATCATTTCGGCGATCTTCATCCTTGGCGGCGAGCTCAACGCCTCGATCAGCCGTTACCTCGAGGCGCGCGCGAGGGTCGGATGAACCGATGATGAACCAATACCGGTGAGACGGAGGAACTGGAGAATTGAGGAATTGAAGAAGAGGCACAACGCCAGGTAAGGCCGCATTATCTCCAGGTCACCAATTCCTCAGTTCACCAATTCCTCTTTCTTGGCCTGCCGGGCGGTCGCCAGTCCGACGCCCAGCGTGGCGATCGCCATGCCGGCGATCTGCAGCAGGTTGAGCTGCTCGCCGAACAAGGCCCAGGCGATGACGGCGGTGACGGCCGGCACCAGATAGAACAGCGATGCGACCTTGGACATCTCGCCGTCGCGGATCATGACCATCAACAGGAATATGGCGCCGACCGACAGCACCAGGACCAGCCATGCCATGGCGAAGATCAGTTCGCCGTTGACGGTGATCGTGCGCGTCTCGAAGGCAAGGGAGCCGATAATCATCAGGGCGGACCCGCCGACATACTGCCACATCGTCGCCGACACCAGGTCGCCGCCGGAGGCGAAGCGCTTCTGCCAGACGGTTCCGGCGCTCATGGCGAGCACGGAGACGATGGAGGCGGCGAGCGTCGCCGCGGTGACGCCGCCGCCCATCGCTCCGAGTTTCGGCCAGAGCACGATGACGACGCCGACAAGCCCGACCGCGAGGCCGGCCCAGTGGCGCGGCAGGATCGCCTCGCCGAGGAGCCTCCCTGCAAGCACCGCAGTGATCAGAGGCTGCAGGCCGACGATCAGCGCCGACAGTCCGGCCGGCATGCCCCTGTGGATCGCCCAGAACACCGCGCCGAGATAGACGCCGTGCATCAGGACACCCGCGACGACTGCGTGAAGCGCCTCCTCGCGCGTTGCCCTTCGCGAGCCGAGCAGCACGGTCAGGCCGGCGAAAAGAATCGCCGCCAGCACGAAGCGGATGGCGAGGAAGGTGAACGGCTCGGCCCACGGCATGGCGTAGCGCGCGCCGATGAAGCCGGTCGCCCACAGGACGACGAAAGTGGCGGGAATGAACCGCTTGACGCTTTGCATTTCGAAGGGAGCCTGGCCGCTATGAAGGGTTTGTGTCGGCAATTGCTCTAATGCCGTTCAATTAGGCAAGCAAAACGAAACGGTTGATCCATAAGCTCATTCGAATTCAACAACGGTGCGAATGGGGGCATGGCGTTAAGGCACGCCGTGAACACGCATGCTTTTGCATCTCGGCACGACCTGGCTGCTGTTCGCGGTGGCGACCGTCGCTGTCTTCGGCTTCTTCTTCGGCACGGCGCTCGACGCCATCATGAAGGAGGACGGTTTCGGCGCGACCGGCAACACGCTGCTCTTCACGCTGGGTTTTTTCGTCGCCGTCATGGTCGCCAACGAGCATGGCATCGCCTTCAGGGATCTCAGGCTCGCGGTGGGCTGGGGCCTGAGCGGCGCCTTCATCTTCATCAGCGTGATGGCGCTGATCAAGGCGGGGCTGGCGCGTCTGTAGTCAGAGCCCGACCAGCCGCCTGATATCCGCCGGCGACATGCCCGCCTCCCTCAGTACCGCAAGGCCGGTGTCCTTGAGGCTCTTCGACAGCTTCCGGCCGTCAGGTCCGAGGACAAGGCGGTGGTGGAAGTAGCGCGGCGGCGAGAGACCGAGCAATTCCTGCAGCAGGCGCTGGACGCTGGTGGCCGAATAGAGGTCCTGTCCGCGCACGACGTGGGTCACGCCCTGCAGGGAGTCGTCGAGGACGACGGCCAGATGATAGCTGGTCGGGATGTCGCGGCGGGCGACGATCACGTCGCCCCATTCGCGTGGATTGGCCTCGACGATCCGTGTCGCGGCCATGCTTTCGTCGGTGAATTCGGTCCATGACAGCGCGCGCCCGTGGCGGGCCACTGCCGCCTCGATGTCGAGCCGCCAGGCGAAGGGCATGTTCTCGGCCATCCGCCGCTTGCGTTCCTTCGTCGGCAACGCCTTGTCCAGGGGAGGATAGAGCGGCACGCCGTCCGGATCGCGCGGCCAGTCGCGGCCGCGTTTCTCGGTCTCGGCGATGAAGGCGCGGATCTCGCCCCGGCTCATGAAGGCGGGGTAGACCAGTTCCTCGGTGATCAGCCGGTCGAGCACCGCCTGGTATTCGGAAAAATGCGCTGATTGCCGGCGCACCGGTTCGGGCCAGTCGAACCCCAGCCATTCGAGGTCGCGAAAAATGCCGGCTTCGAATTCCGGCGTGCAGCGCGTGACGTCGATGTCCTCGATGCGCAACAGCAATCGTGCGCCTGCCTGCGTGGCCATTTGCTGGTTGAGCAGCGCCGAATAGGCATGGCCCAGATGCAGTTCGCCGTTGGGACTGGGCGCGAAGCGGAATGTCAGGAGCGTCATCTCTCGGGCGGCATTCGGGTTGCCAGGCGCTTTCGCGGGTTGATAGTTAGCCCTTCAATTGCCACTTCGTGAGCATTGTGGAAACAAGCAACGTGCAACGCATCGCCTCGCTCGAAGATATTGCGGCAGGGCTCGACGCGCTCTGCCTGATCGATCCGCGGCTGCAAAAGGTGCGCGGCATGGCCGGCGAGGTGCCGCTCAGGCTCTCGGAACCGGGTTTCAGGAGCCTTGCGTCAATTGTGGTTTCGCAGCAAGTATCCCGCGCGAGCGCCGATGCCATCTTCGGGCGGCTGGTGAAGCTGGTCGATCCGCTAACGCCTGAAGGCATTCTTTCGGCAGGAGAGGACATTTTCCGCGAGGCGGGATTGTCACGGCCGAAGCAGCGCGGGCTGATCGCCGTTGCCGAGGCGGTGGCCGGCGGGCTCGATCTCGATCACCTCTGCTCGCTCGATGCCGGCGAGGCGATCGCGGCGATGACCGCTGTGCCGGGCATCGGTCCGTGGACGGCCGAGTGCTACCTGCTGTTCGCCGCCGGCCACCCGGATGTCTTCCCGGCGCGCGACGTCGCGCTGCAGAGCGCGGTCGGTCATGCGCTGGGCATCGACCCGCGTCCGCCGGAGAAAATCCTTATCCGGCTGGCCGAATCATGGAGCCCGTGGCGAGGTGTCGCGTCGCGGCTTTTTTGGGCGTACTATCGCGAACTGAAGGGCAGGGACGCGGCTCCCCCTGCCGAAGTAGCCCAAAAAGCATGAAAATCATGCGTTTTTGACAATTTCGGCGGGCGACAATCCGCTTCACATCCCTGTCATGTCGGGCTTACAGTATCCGCGCCGTTCGGCTACGGCGACGCGCATCCATTAGGATGCACCAGGGCGCCGTAGGACTTTTGAAGTTGCGCATGATCCTCCCCGATTTTCGGGATCATGCGCTGAACCAAGGAGGCCAAGACGTGACGGTTGCCGTATCTCCGGATGGGCTTCCCGCGCTGGTGCTGAATGCGGACTACCGCCCGCTCAGCTATTATCCCCTGTCGCTATGGTCGTGGCAGGACGCCATCAAGGCTGTGTTCCTCGACCGGGTCAACATCGTCGCCGAATACGAGCACGCCGTCTCCTCGCCGACCTTCTCGATGAAGCTGCCGAGCGTGGTGAGCCTCAAGGCTTATGTGAAGCCGTCGAGGCATCCTGCCTTCACGCGCTTCAACGTGTTCCTGCGCGACCGTTTCCAGTGCCAGTATTGCGGCACGCCGGAGGACCTGACCTTCGACCACGTCATCCCGCGCCATCGCGGCGGGGCGACGACCTGGGAGAATGTCGTCGCCGCCTGCTCGCCCTGCAATCTGCGCAAAGGCGGCATGATGCCGGCGCAGGCCAAGATGTGGCCGCTGCAGAAGCCATACCAGCCGACGGTGCACGACCTGCACAACAACGGCCGCCTGTTCCCACCCAACCATCTGCACGAAAGCTGGATGGATTATCTCTACTGGGATGTCGAACTCGAACCCTGAGATCGTTCGGGAATTCGGGAGGCTGGCCGTCTGAAGCAAGTGTCTCCGCTTCCGGTGCTCACATACTTAAGTACGCTCTGCTCCGGTTCTCGACACTCACTTCATACAACCCATCCTGCCGAATTCCTTGAACGATCTCGCGTCGGCGCTGTTGCGGCTCAGTCCGGTGCGAGCGCGCCGCGGAAGGCGACGGCGGCCAGGATGAGGCTGGCGATGGCGTTCCAGCCGGCGAGCGACAGGCCGAGGATGCGCAGCGCCGCCTTGTCGCAGGAGGGCGGCACGAACTTGTCGAGCGCGTCGAGCACGCCCTTGCCGCCGGTATCGACAGGACCGGCGCCGGCCGTGCAGTCGGCGGGGCCTTGCCACCATGCCCATTCGACGCCCGAATGATAGACGCCGAGATAGAGGCCGTAGAGCATCAAGAGGCCGCCGATCGCCAGCAGTCCGCGCGTCACCCAGGCCGGCGCGCGCAGCATCGAGGCGACCGCCGCCAGCAGCATCAGTGGCGCGCCGACGTAGTATGGCGTGCGCTGCTCGAGGCAGAGATGGCAAGGGATGTAGCCACCTATGTACTGGAAGCAAAGCGCGGAACCGACGGTCGCGGCCATGGCGACGGCAAGGAAAAGCGCGGCGCGGGTCCGCTGGCGCCCGGTGTCGGCATTCATGGTCGCTGTCATCGCTGAGGGTCCGCTCGCTTCGATTATCCGTGGGCGTATCTGACGAGGATATAGAGCAAAATCAGGGCAGCGGCGGCCGCTCCGACAATCAATCCCAGCCGTTTTTCGATGAACTCCTTGATCGATTCGCCATAGCGGCGCAGCAGCCAGGCAAGCAGCAGGAAGCGGGCGCCGCGCGCGACGACGGCAAGCACGATGAAAAGCAGCAGATTGACGCCAAGGGCGCCGGACAGGATTGTCACCACCTTGATCGGCGGCAGATGCGCCGCGCCAGAGGTGACCAGCATCAGGACGATGAACTCGATGCTTGCGCCCGCGGAGGTCCGCAGATGCTCGAACTCGTCATACTTGCCGTAGAATTCAAGGATCGGTTTCGCCACCGCCTCATAGGCGTAGTGGCCGATGAACCAGCCCGCGATGCCGCCCAGCACTGAAGCGACGGTGGCAATCAGCGCGTAGCGATAGGCGCGCTCGGGCTTCGACAGCGCCATCGGCAGGAAGAGCACGTCGGCCGGCACCAGGAAGACGGAGCTTTCGACGAAGGCGATCAAAGCCAGCCACCATTCGGCCGATTTCCTTGCCGCCAGCGAGAGCGTCCAGTCGTAAAGTCCGCGAAGCATCGGCTCTCCTAATGCATGTCGCCCAAAACGGCGCAGCGGTTTTCGGCCACCGGCATGGATGAGGCAAGGACCCAAAGCGCCGCAGCCAACGCTTTTGGAGCGAGGCCTCGACGCGCAGCCTGTCTAGAAAGATTTCCTGCGCCGCACAATGGCGGAGCGCTTTACGAAACCGTAAGAGGCTCCTGGTCGCGGGAGGCGCAAGCGAATCGGCAACAGCCCAGTTGACGAAAGGCCGTCCAACCGTATAGTCCGCGCCATCCAGGTCGCCCGGCCTGAGCCCCTATGGCGGAATTGGTAGACGCGCTCGACTCAAAATCGAGTTCCGCAAGGAGTGCTGGTTCGATCCCGGCTAGGGGCACCATCCTTCGCTCTTCGAGCTTCGGATGGCAGGCCATCCAGTACTAATCGAGCTTCGAACGCCAGCCTTTCGCTGGAGCTTCATGCTGCCCAAAGTTCGCGCCAGTGGTTTGGGAGCGGATATGCCTGAACGCAAAGGCTTGGACTCAAACAAACTGGCCGCCTTCGCGAACGAGGGCAGCCAAACGAAGCCTGAGAATTGAAGGGGCGCGGACAGGTGCCTCGACGGCAGCCAGCCAGCGCCCCCGCCAGAATCAGAACGAGTGCTTGTAGCCGATCGCGACGTTGATCTTGTCGCCGGCGAGATCGTTATACGGAGACGACGTGGTGTTGATCTTCTTCCAGGAGTAGCCGACGCTGGCATAGACAGCGTTGGTGGAGTCGATGTTGTAGGTCACGCCCGTGGCCACTTTCGGCGTTTCCCAGGTGGTGTTGAAGGCATTGCGCCAACGCAGGTTGAAGGCGTTCCAGGTCCACTGCTTCGACAGCTTCCAGTCGCCCGCGAGATACAAGGCGTAGTACGCCACATTCGCGTTGGCGTCCGTGTCCTTGACGATGCCGGTGTCGTGCCAGGTGTAGCCGATGCCGACGCTGGGGGTCAGCGTGAAGGCATCGGTCAGCTTGAATTTGTAGCCGAGGCTGCCTTCGAGGTAGTATTGCGACTTTCCGCCACTCTTGAAGGTGGGTTGGATAAAGATACCGCCGACAAAATTATTGTCGAAAGTGTGCGAAACGCTGAGCTTGTAGTAGCTGTCGGCAAGCGTCCCGGAACGGTTGCTGCCATTGTTGATGGCGTAGAATTCAGGGCTGCCCTCGATTCCTATCGTCCAGGTCGGCGAAGAGGGTGGCGGCACTTCGACAACCTGATCGGCCGCGAAGGCCGGTGCGGCCATGGACATGCAAATGCCCAATGGCGCGATAATTTTGCGAACAAACATAGTCTTTCCCCGAGGTAAGAAGCGGCGAGATTCAGCCGGGATGCGGCTCGAGTTCGCTAGGCGCGCCATATTACAGTTGTGTGACAATGTGCCGTTTGTGCAGACCGCTTTGTCCAAGCGGATCTGGGCGATGCAAATCGGCCACAGCTCATTGAGGGGAATGGCTCTCCGGCCTGAAACGGCAACGCCCGGGTCGCGTTTCGAATCTTGTGGTTAGCCGGCAAACTTTTTGCGGGCGTGTGCCCATGGCCTCGGGTTGTCGGCCCTCAGCGCATATTCCCGGTATGTCCCTGCGAATACCTTCCGGGCTGCGGCCAGACAGTCAGGCCATGCGGCTCCGAGCCGACCTTTATCTTCGTCACGGCGCCCGAGGTGGTGTCGATCATGTAGACTTCGCTGTCGAAGCGGCCGGACAGCCACAATTGCCTGCCGTCGGCGCTGACATTGCCCATGTCGGGGCTGCCGCCGCCGGGGATCGGCCATTGCGCGACGACCGAGCGGGTCGCGAAGTCGATCACCGTCACGCTGCCTGGTCCCCTCGCCTTGCCTTGCTCCATCTTGTGCGAGCCGCGATTGGAGACATAGAGCCGCTTGCCGTCGCGGCTGACGACGAAGCCATGCGTGCCGATGCCGGTGGGAATGAAGCCGATTTCCTTGAACGAGTCGCCGTCGACCAGGAATACGCCATCATTCATCATATCGGCCACGTAGAAGACCTTACCGTCCGGCGAGAGGCGTATGTCCTGCGGCATGCCCATCTTCGAAAAGTCGAGATGGCCAAGCACTTGCTGGTTTTTCAGGTCGATCTTGGCCAGCCCGCCATTGCCATATTCGCAGGTGAAGATCGCGTATGAATTGTCGGCCGAGAAATCGGCGTGATTGATGCCCGGGCAGGTCGGCGTGGCAAGGCTCGACTTCAGCGCCATGGTCTGGGGGTCGCGGAAATCGAGCCGCTTCAGGGCTTCGTCGACGATGACGGCGGCGCTGCCGTCCGGCATGAAATACATGTTGTAGGGGTCGTCGACCGCGATCTGCTTGCCGGGCTTGCCGGTCATCGGGTCGATCGGCGTCAGGCTGCCGTTCGTGCCTGTGCCGTTGTTGGCGACCCAGAGCGTCTTCAGATCCCATGAAGGAACGACGTGCTGCGGCTTGCTGCCGACGGAAAACCGGTCGACCTCCTTCAAGGTGACGGTGTCGATCACCGAGACGCTGTTCGAGGAGCGGTTCGGCACATAAACGCGCGACAGCGCGCCGGTGGTGACCGGGCTGAGATGGCTGCTGCTAGTCTGGCTGTAGACATTCACTTGAGGAGGCGGCGGGTCGCTACAATCCTCCGGACACGAGCCGGCATGCGCCGCGGCGATCGGCAACGCAGTGAGCAGCGCAAGCGGCATACAAAGGCGAGTGAGGCGCAGAAAAGTCTCGATCATTTTGGCTGACTTGCGATGAAGGCGCGGATCGCATCCGTCGTCCCGTTGACGATGAGATCCACGCCGAGCTGCCCGAATTCCGCGGAAGACCTTGCCGGATCGCCGCCATAAACGCCATCCCCCGCACCGAGCTTTGGAGGACCGGCGAGCCGGTCCTTGCGCACCATCGACGGATCGACGGCCATCATCAGCGAGGTGTCGGCCAATCCGGCGTGCGTTCCGATCTCGGCGCTGGTGGCGCCGGCTGACAGGAGTTTGTCGGTGAAGGGGCCTTGCGCAAGCTCGTAATAGTCGAGGTCGGCAAAGACCCGCGCCGGCGTCTTCTTCCATTCGGCATTGAGCCGGTCCGCCACATGCCGTTCATTGGCCTGGTAGCCGCCATGGTCGCCGATCAGCACGATGGTCCTGAAGCCCGCATGCCGCATGCTGCGGGCCGCCGATTCCAGAAGCTGCTCGAAGGTCTTGTCGCCGATGCTGATGGTTCCGGGAAAACGCATGTGGGACGTGGGCGGATCGATGTTACCTTCCGGCACGTAGGAAATGACCGGCGCGACCAGCGCGTTGCCCAGTTTGCCGGCAATCTTTTCGGCCAGGAACTTGACCCGCACATTGTGCTTGCCCAACGCCATGGCCGGGCCGCTCTGCTCGGTGCCGCCGATCGGTATGATGATCGTGGTCGTTCCCGCCGCGATCAGGTCGCGCAGTTCGGTCCAGGTCTGGTCTTCGAGGAAGACCGATGATGCGCAGGCTGGATTCAAGTACAGCAGCAGGGCAATGCCAGCCAAGATGCGCCTCAGCGCGCGCCTTCCGATTTCGACAACCATGCCCCTTTACCCGCTACTGCTCTCTAACGACGCTTTAGCAGGCTTCGCATCCGATTGCGAAGGATGCGCGCCATGTTGCGGGTCTCGCGGTAGAGGTGCAGTTGCGAGGCCGCCTGGCGGGCCAGCCGGTCGGCGTCCGGCGTCAGCCCGACAACCAGCGTGCCCATCGGCTTGCGTTCCGTCCACAGGCGGCTCATCACCGGATGATCCGGCACCGCGCAGGAATCGCTCATGCCGATATTGGGGTCGTCGAGGTGCTGTTTAGTCACCTCGATCATCAGGAGAGTGCCTGGCGAATAGGTGGCAAGCGCTTCGTCGTAAGCCGTCTTCCAGGTATAGGCGACGCCGGCCTCGACGAACACGACCAGGCAGGCAATGGTGCGGCCGTCAAGCGTCAGCGAATGGATGCGGCACATATCGTGCTCGGCCAGCCGGTGCACGGCTTCGCGAGCGAAGGCGGCGCGATAGCGGTCGATCGCCATGGCCGTGCGCTCGCGGCCCTTCCAGCCGGCCGCCTCCAGCGTCAGGAAGCTCTCGATGGCGTGGCGGATCTCGTCGGGCCCGCGCGCCACGACATGTTCAAGTCCGCCGACATCGGCGAGACGTCTCTTTAGCCGGCGAAATTCGCGATAATGGTGCGCGCGCAGAGAAATTTTGAGATAGTCGTCGCCCTCGGCGTCGCTTTCCAGCACCGGGCGCTCGACCTTGCCGGTCGTGACCATCGTCAGGCCGCGGCTGTCAGCAAAGGTGGCCAGCAGGCTCGCTACCGGACCGTCGAGCCGGATGTCGGGCAGCACGAACACCTTAGGCAGCTTGAGATGCGGCCGGGACAACATCGAGAAGAAATCCTCGATGACGCCGACCGGATCGTCGCGATCGACCAGTGGCGTGCCGAGCGGGCCGAACGGGCTCGCCCAGGTGCGCATGACCGGAACGCCGAGCGGTATTGCAGGCCGTTCGACCGAGAAGGGCACCAGAAGCCGCAGCCGGCTGCGGAACTCGCCGCCGTCGCGGATCACGGCCAGCCGCACCTCGCGATCCTCCAGCCTCGGCATGGCGGGGGCCAGGAAACGCGGGTTGAAGAAGACGTTGGGCTCGATCGTGCGGGCGCAGAGATAGTCGAGTTCCTCGACGAGATCGAAGCCAGCCGAGGCCGGGTAGATGGCGAGCTTCCGCTCCGGCCGGTTGTTGGCGAAAATCTCGATATGGGCGGGGTCGGCCTCCCTGGCGAGGCCGGCAAGGCCGGACACCATGGCGCCGGCGGGGCCGCCGCTGGTCTCCTCGAGCAATGGAACGGCGGCCATCAGGCGTCTCCCTTCCTGGCGGGCACGAAGATCGACATCACGATGCCCAGCTTGCGCCACACCGTGAAGGAGAGCGCGCTGGCTTCAAAGACCATGGCGAGGCTGGTGGCGATCGCGGCGCCCCAGAGGCCGAAATGCGGGATCAGGATCACGTTGAGACCGATGTTCAGGGCCAACGTCATGGCATAGACGGCGGCGCAGATGTTCTGATTGCCGCTCATGGTGAGCAGGCTTTCACAGGGGCCGACGGCGGCGCGGGCAACGACGCCGAGCACGAGCAGGAAAAGCAGCGGATAGCCGGCGGTGAATTCGGGGCCGAACAGCACCAGCATCGGCTCGCCGAGAGCCAGCACCAGCAATGCCATCAGCAGTGAAGGCCAGAAGGTCCAGGAGACGGTCTCGCGGGCGAAGGCGGCAAGCCGATGCGGCTCGCCATGAGTGAATTGCGCATAGCGCTGGGCGACACCCGCCTTGACCGCGAAATAGACGAAGTGAACCAGGGCCAGCGTCTTCACCGTGGCGAAATAGACGGCGACGTCATTGGGGTCGAGATAGGCGCCGACCATCAGCACATCGGCATTGGTGAGCAGGAAGAAAAAGCTTTCGACCAGGAAGATCGGCAACGAAACGAGGAACCATTGGCCGAAATGAACCGTCGTCGGTCCGGCCGGGATTTTCTTGTCCATGCGCGAGGTGACAGCCACCACCTGGCCGAGCGTGGTGACGTAGGTGGCGGCGATCGAGGCGAAGATCGCGGTCTTGGCGTCGGGCGCATAGTTCATGGCGAGCATCAGCGCCATGAAGGCCAGGATCAGCACCGGCCGCACCAGATA
>JBFLWR010000009.1:0-9051 GCA_040755925.1 Pseudomonadota bacterium | reverse complement strand
ATCGATGCCCAATATGTTACGGCTAAGCTTGCTGTTGTCGATGGTGTCATCGAGATAGGAGTTGTTGTAGCCCGTTGCCGAATTGCCATAGGAGGCCGAGGGTTTCCTGGCGACATCGGGGTCGTCCGGCGCGAAATAGGGCACGAACAGCGTGTCGGGCTTGGACGGGTCGGGCGGCGTGTCGGCGATGTTCAGCGTGCCGGGCCGGGCTTCCACGCAGCCTTTCCAACCGGTGTTGTTCCAGCCGCCCTTCAGGCCCAGCTGCTTGAACAGCGCCATGTGGTTCGGCCGCTTGCCGTCGACGACAGGGAAATTGATGCCGTTGGTCGACGACTTTCCATCCATGTCGATCCAGGCTGGATCGAACCCGGAGCCGTTGACGTTGACCGCGGTGACGAAGGGCACCAGCGATGCCCGCACCAGGCGGGTCGGCGACTTGACCGCCTCGAGATGGTCGAGCAGCGACTTCGTCGCCTGCCTCAGCGCGCTGATGCGCGCGCCGGCCATCGAGCCGGTATTGTCCAGCACCAGCACCACTTCGAGCTGATTGTTGGATTCGACCGCCGAGGCGTTGACGGTGATGTGCTTTTCGCCGCCGAACAGGAAGGCGAAGTTGAGATTGACGTCGGCGGAGGCGACGGCCTTTGTCTTGACGAAGTTGACGCCCTTGTCGACGGTGAGCGTTGCCTGCGCGTTGGCGAGCTCGCCATGGTTCGCGACGTTGACCAGGAAGTAGCGGTTGAAGACATCCGTGCGCGACGCGTCGGCATCGCCGAGATGCGAGGAGGCGAGATTGGCGGCGTCCACCGCGTTCTGCAGGTTGTTCTTGGCCCGCATCAAAGTCGATACGTCGGTGGCGAAGGCGATCGCGGTCAGGACCGCCGGCACGCCGAGCGCCAGCATCAATGCGAAATTGCCGCTCCTTGAGCGCCAGAACTGCCTGAGAAGCATTCCCTACCCCCGGAATTGCCCTATCCACCGCGACGCGGCCCGCCCCCTCTCATGCGCCATTCACGATAAATGAGCGGTTACAACCGGATACAACCTTGCATGGTGGTTAAAGCGGGATTACCGGAAAACCGGTGAAGGCAGCATTCACTAGCCCCTGGCGTCCCGGAGGGGCTGCGACACCGTGGAGCGCGTATTCGGCCCGCCGCTTCTGCCTTGCGCCTTGCCTTCCACGGGAATTGCTGTATAGACGCCCGCAATCTGCCGGTCCTTGCTGGGGGCTGAACGGAGGGCCATGGCTTCTTATCAAAGGCCATGCCGCGAAGCCAGAAGCGCTTCCGCCTCCCGTGTCTCCGCTCTCGACCGTCTCGCGATGCTCCTTTCTTCCCCGCCTTGCCGGGTCAGACAAGTTGCAGAGGCTTAGCCGCGAGGGCCGGTCCAGAGAAACGAAGAAAGGCACTAGGACATAATGGCTCTCTACGAACATGTGTTTCTTGCCCGGCAGGACCTGTCGCAGCAGCAGGTCGATGCGCTTGTGGAACAGTACAAGGGCGTCATCGCCGCCAATGGCGGATCGGTCGGCCGGATCGAGAACTGGGGACTGAAGTCCCTCACCTACCGGGTCAAGAAGAACCGGAAGGCATACTACACGCTGATGGACATCACCTGCCCGCCGGCAGCGCTCAACGAGATGGAGCGCCAGATGGGTCTGTCGGAAGACGTCCTGCGTTTCCTGACCGTCAAGGTCGAGGCGCATGAGGAAGGCGCGTCGGCCATGATGCAGAAGCGCGAAGAGCGCTCCGAGCGCGGTGGTTTCGGCGACCGTGACCGTGGCGATCGTGGCCCGCGTTCGTTCGGCGACCGCGACCGCGGCGATCGTGGCCCGCGTTCGTTCGGCGACCGCGAAGACCGTGGTCCGCGCCGTCCGCGTGAGAACGTTGTTGAAGGGGGTGCAGAATAATGGTCGACATCAACCAGATCCCGACCCGGCGCCCGTTCCATCGTCGCCGCAAGACCTGCCCGTTCTCCGGCGCCAACGCTCCGAAGATCGACTACAAGGACGTGCGTCTGCTGCAGCGCTACATTTCCGAGCGCGGCAAGATCGTGCCGTCGCGCATCACCGCCGTCAGCCAGAAGAAGCAGCGTGAGCTCGCCAAGGCGATCAAGCGCGCCCGCTTCCTCGGCCTGCTGCCCTACGTGGTTCGCTGATATTTCGAGCGGGCGGCTTGCCGCCCGCTCATTCACCGGCGCGGCGGGCGCGACGGTTGAGTATCAAATCCCGAGTTGAGGCGAAAAACCTCTAACTGCCGAAACAGGCAGGACAGCGACACCGGCGGCGACGCCCCTTTTGCTTCCTGACCTGTTCCAATTCATTCAGCGCCGATCCAGCGATCGACGCGCAGACAAAGGAACGAAACCATGGAAGTCATTCTCCTCGAGCGCATTTCCCGCCTCGGTCAGATGGGCGACACCGTCAAGGTCAAGGACGGGTTCGCCCGCAATTTCCTGCTGCCGCAGGGCAAGGCGCTGCGCGCCAACGAAGCCAACAAGAAGAAGTTCGAGGGCCAGCGCGCCCAGCTCGAAGCCCGCAACCTCGAGCGCAAGTCGGAGGCTGCCCAAGTCGCCGAGAAGCTCGACGGCAAGAGCTTCATCGTCGTGCGCTCGGCCGGCGAGACCGGCCAGCTCTACGGTTCGGTGTCGACCCGCGACATCGCCGACCTGCTGACGGCGGAGGGCTTCTCGGTCAGCCGTACGCAGATCGAGCTCAACCAGCCGATCAAGACCATCGGCCTCACCAATGTGGCGATCGCGCTGCATCCGGAAGTCGAGGTCACCGTGACGCTCAACGTCGCCCGCTCGGCCGAAGAGGCTGAGCGCCAGTCCAAGGGCGAGACGCTCACCACCGCCGAAGCCATCTATGGCGACGACATCAACGACAATGCACGGCCGGAGAACTTCTTCGACCCGAACGCAGAGTTCGAAGGCGGCGAAGACAACGCCTGATCGATCCGTTTTGGCGGTGCGTCCAAGGGCGCGCCGCCTTCGGCTGTGCGGGCGGCACACCCTACAGCCATACTGGACCAACGCCCGGGCACACGACCCGGGCTTTTTTGTGCCAAAAGGAACTTTTCGAGTCCCCATATATTGTTGCAGATTACAGCGTACCGCGTCGATTGGACGCGGCGATGTGCTGTGGCATTTCGATTTTGCCGGTACGGTTGCCGACATGGTCCGTCTGAGGGGACTTGGTGATGAATATCTTGCTGAAACACGTTCTCGAACGCCTGGTGCAGGTCGGCAGCCTCAAGGTGACGGGGCCGAAGGGCTCGACGCACAAGTTCGGCGACGGCAGCGGCGAGCCCGTGCATATCCACATCAAGACGGCGCATGCCGAGCGCGCCATTGCCTTCGATCCCATGCTGGCGGTGCCGGAATCCTATATGGACGGCGAGTTGGACGTTCTCGAGGGCGGCGTGATCGGACTGATGCGCATTGCCTTTCAGAACATGGGTGCGAGCGGCATCGACATCACCTGGTCGAAAGCGATCGAAGGGCTGCGCCACGCCTTCCGCCGACTGCAGCAGATCAACACCGCGTCGCGCTCGCGCCGCAACGTGCAGCGCCATTACGATCTCTCCGGCGAGCTCTACAAGCTCTTCCTCGATGAGGACATGCAGTATTCCTGCGCTTATTTCGAACAGCCGGACATGACGCTGGACGAGGCCCAACTCGCCAAGAAGCGCCACATCGCCGCCAAGCTCCGGATGAAGCCCGGCCAGACGGTGCTCGACATCGGCTCCGGCTGGGGCGGGCTCGGCCTCTATCTCGCCAAGGCCTTCGACGTCGACGTGCAGGGCGTGACGCTGTCCACCGAGCAGCATGGCGTGTCCACAGACCGCGCGCATGCGCAAGGGCTGCAGGACCGGGTGCATTTCGAGCTCAAGGACTACCGCGCGCTCAACGAGCGCTTCGACCGCATCGTGTCGGTCGGCATGTTCGAGCATGTCGGCGTCAATCACTATCGAACCTTCTTCGACAAGGTGGCGACGCTGCTCAAGCCCGACGGCGTGATGCTGTTGCACACGATCGGCCGCTCCGGCGTGCCATGGGCGACCAGTGCCTTCATCCGAAAATACATCTTCCCGGGCGGCTATATCCCGGCGCTTTCCGAAGTGATGCCGGCGATCGAGAAGTCCGGCCTTGTCGTCACCGACGTCGAGATCCTGCGGCTGCACTACGCCGAAACGCTGAAACACTGGGGCGAACGCTTCGCTGCCAACCGCGACAAGGCCAAGGCGATCTATGACGAGCGCTTCTGCCGCATGTGGGAGTTCTATCTCGCCGCCTCCGAGGCCGCCTTCCGCTGGCAGGACCTGGTGATCTTCCAGTTCCAGATCGCCAAGACCAACGACACACTGCCGATCACGCGCGACTACATAGCCAAATGCGAGAAGGCGCTGGAACTGCGCGACCTCGGCCACAAGGAGCCGGCTCAAGCGCCTGCCCCAGCCAAGCCGACCCGCAGGCGCAAGGCGGTGGAGTAGGTACGCGCATTGCCGCTTGCCATCGCGGCCCGATGTCACGAAAAAGGCCTCGTTCGCGAGGCCTTTTCCATGACCTACCTGATCTACATCGCAGCAGCCCTGGCCGAGATCGCCGGCTGCTTTTCGTTCTGGGCCTGGTGGCGGCTGGAGAAGTCGCCGCTGTGGCTCTTCCCCGGCCTCGTCTCGCTGGCGCTGTTCGCCTTCCTGCTGTCCCTGGTCGACACCGATGCGGCGGGCCGCGCCTACGCCGCC
This sequence comes from Pseudomonadota bacterium, assembly GCA_040755925.1. Lineage (GTDB taxonomy): Bacteria > Pseudomonadota > Alphaproteobacteria > Rhizobiales > Rhizobiaceae > Mesorhizobium. The sequence goes on along the minus strand of JBFLWR010000009.1, from coordinate 4,306 downwards.
TATGGCGGCATCTATATTGCCGCCTCGCTTGGCTGGCTGTGGCTGGTCGAGGGCGCGCGCCCCGACCGCTGGGACCTGGCCGGAGCGGCGCTCTGCGTCATCGGTGCCTCGGTCATCCTGCTTGCGCCGCGCGGGGCGTGATCGATGGAACTCCCAGCACAATTGCGCCAAGGCGTCGACAGCCTGCTCGAGAAGGTCCCCTTGCCGGCGCTCAAGCAGGCTGCGCGCACATTGTCCGACCGCTATCGCGCGGAACTGCGCGACGGCCGCCTGCATATGGGCGAAGACATCGCGGTGAAGGCCTATCTGGCGACGCGACTGCCGGCAACTTATGCCGCCGTCCGCGCCAGCCTGGACGCCCTGACCGAGGCGCGCCCCGACTTCCAGCCGAAAAGCCTGCTCGATATCGGCGCCGGGCCTGGCACGATGCTTTGGGCCACCAGCGATGCCTGGCCCGATCTCGAACGCGCGGTCCTGGTCGAGGCGAGCTCCGCAGTGCGCAAGGTCGGGCAATCGCTGGCGGCCGACGCCATCGCCGCCCGCGCGGACTGGATTGCCGGCGACGCCACCATCGACCTCGACGGGCTCTCGCTCGCCGACCTCGTCAGCGCCGCCTACGTGCTGGACGAGATCGTGCCCGCATCGCTGCCGAAGCTGGTCGACCGGCTCTGGCGGCTCAGCGCCGACACGCTGCTCATCGTCGAACCGGGCACCCCGGCCGGCTGGCAACGCATCCTCGCCGCGCGAGCTCAATTGATCGAAGCCGGCGCGCATATCTCGGCGCCGTGTCCCCATGAAGCGCCCTGCCCGCTTGTGCCGCCCGACTGGTGCCACTTCGCCCGCCGCGTCGCCCGTTCGAGGGTGCATCGGCTCGTCAAGGAGGCCGAGGTGCCGTGGGAGGACGAGAAATTCATCTATCTCGCCGCCTCGCGGCATCCGGCGCCGGCGCGCCCGGCGCGGGTGATCGCGCCGCCGAAGACCGGATCGGGCAAGGTCGTGCTGAAGCTCTGCGAGCCGAACGGCCAAGCCGGCGAGCGGCTGTTCAGCAAGCGCGACGGCGAGGTCTTCAAGGCGGCGCGGCGCGCGGATTGGGGCGACGCTCTAACCGACAGCGGCGCATGATCAACCAGATTGTTCTTGCTTTGTTCAATGAACTCAACTAAGAATCGCACCTTGCCGAGTCAATCAGAATCGGGTCTCCGGGACTCTCTCCTGTGGATCGTTTGCGACTCCTGTGAACAACGTGAATCCAATCCGCATCGACACACAGTGTTGCATAATGGTCAGCACCCAATCGTCTCGTTCTGATATCGAGAAAGCGGGATCGAAATCGGGGACATCATGGCAGAGGCGGCACGGAAATTCGGCGTGGCGGAGCAACCGCTCTATCGCGAGGCACCCAACAACATCGAGGCCGAGCAGGCGCTGCTCGGCGCCATCCTGGTCAACAACGACGCCTTCTACCGCGTCTCGGATTTCCTCAAACCCGCGCATTTCTACGAGCCGCTGCACCGCCGCATCTTCGAGGTGGCGGCCGAGCTCATCCGCATGGGCAAGATCGCGACGCCGATCACTCTGAAGACGTTCCTGCCGGCGGATGAGAAGGTCGGCGACGTGACGGTGGCGCAATATGTCGTGCGGCTCGCCGTCGAGGCGGTCACCGTCGTCAACGCCTCCGACTATGGCCGCGCCATCTATGACCTTGCGACGCGCCGGGCGCTGATCACGGTCGGCGAGGACATGGTCAACATCGCCTATGACGCGCCGGTCGATATGTCGCCGTCCGACCAGATCGAGGACGCCGAGCGGCGCCTGTTCGAGCTCGCCGAAACGGGCCGCTACGACGGCGGCTTCGAAAGCTTCAACGACGCGGTGAAGACCGCCGTCGACATGGCCAATGCCGCCTTCATGCGCGATGGCGGCCTGTCGGGCATCTCAACGGGCTTGCGCGATCTCGACCGACGCATGGGCGGCCTGCAGCCATCCGACCTGATCGTGCTCGCCGGGCGCCCAGGCATGGGCAAGACCTCCCTGGCCACCAACATCGCTTTCAACATCGCCGAGGCCTATCAGCCCGCGCAGCAGGCCGACGGCTCTTTCAAGGCGGCAAACGGCGGCGTCGTCGGCTTCTTCTCGCTGGAAATGTCGTCGGAACAGCTCGCTACCCGTATCATTTCCGAGCAGACCGAAATCTCTTCGTCGAAGATCCGCCGCGGCGAAATCTCCGAGATGGATTTCGAGAAGCTCGTCGCCTGTTCGCAGACGATGCAGAAGATCCCGCTGTTCATCGACCAGACTGGCGGTATCTCGATCGCGCAACTCTCCGCCCGCGCGCGGCGCCTGAAGCGCCAGCGCGGCCTCGACCTCATCGTCATCGACTATATCCAGCTGATGCAGGGTTCGAGCGCCAAGTCCTCGCAGAACCGCGTGCAGGAAATCACGGAGATCACCACCGGCCTCAAGGCGCTCGCCAAGGAGCTCGGCGTGCCGATCATCGCGCTGTCCCAGCTCTCGCGTCAGGTCGAAAGCCGCGACGACAAGCGCCCGCAGCTCTCGGACCTGCGCGAATCCGGCTCCATCGAGCAGGACGCCGACGTTGTGATCTTCGTCTACCGGGAGGAATACTACCTCAAGAACCGGGAGCCGAAGCTCGGCAGCGAGGAATACGTCAAGTGGGAAAACGAGATGAACGAAGCGCGCGGCAAGGCCGAGGTGATCGTGGCCAAGCAGCGCCACGGACCGACCGGCACGGTCAGCCTCGCCTTCCACGGCGAGTTCACGCGCTTCTCCGATCTGGCCGAGGAGCATCATCTGCCGGAAAGGTTTGGTGAGTAGTTGTTGGTCTCGGAGTAGCCGATTGGATTTCAGCGATATCTACCAGCGAATGAAATTCGAAGCGTACGAAATCTCGGAGAAAGAACGGACGCAACTGATCGGTTACTTGAGATCCCCTGGGTCAATTTCCAGCACGAAATCCCACGCTGGTTTGCTAATCTTCTGCTATTCGAGCGAGCCGGTGCCCGAGAACATTGAATTGGTTAGGAGATTCCTTGCCAAACATGTTGAGGACTACACACGAAGCGCAGCGGTTACCGGTCTCTATCGGATTTGGAAGCTGGGAAGGGCCACCGATATCGACGATCTGCTGGGTCTTGTAGCACTTTGGCCAGAGGATTCTCGATACTCCACTTCTATTTCCGCCATCGGATGCGCATTCCTCCTCATGCATCTACTTCATGACCGTCGTCTCTCTCTGGCGCTCGGGCGGTTGTTGGAGAACCTGCACGAAGAACTCAGACGAGATAATGATTTGGCAGTCGGCCTCTTCATTCATGCCTGTTGGTCCGTGTACGACAATTGGGCCCAGAGCAACGTACAACGCCGCATCCATTTCGATACGATCGAAGGGGCGTTGCCGATCTATTGGGATCGCCAGAAATATCTTTTGGAATCAATAAACTAATGGCCAAATCGCGCGTTCAGTTCATCTGCCAGAATTGCGGCTCGGTGCACCAGCGCTGGGCCGGCAAGTGCGATTCCTGCGGCGAGTGGAACACGCTGGTCGAGGAAGGCACGGCCGGCGGCATCGGCTCCGGGCCTGCAACCACGCGCAACGCCCGCAAGGGCCGCGCCGTGGTGCTTACCAGCCTTGACGGCGACATCGAGGATGCGCCGCGCATCGTCTCGGGCATCGGCGAGCTCGACCGCGCCACCGGCGGCGGCTTCGTGCGCGGTTCGGCGCTGCTGGTCGGCGGCGACCCGGGCATCGGCAAGTCGACGCTGCTGACACAGGCCGCCGCGGCACTCGCCTCCAAGGGCCACCGCATCGTCTACGTGTCGGGCGAGGAAGCGGTCGCGCAGATCAGGTTGAGGGCCCAGCGCCTCGGCGTCGCCTCGACGCCTGTCGAGCTCGCGGCCGAGACCAATGTCGAGGACATCCTCGCCACTATCGCCGACGGCAAGCGGCCGGACCTGGTCATCCTCGATTCCATCCAGACGCTGTGGACCGACCTCGCCGATTCGGCGCCGGGCACCGTCACGCAGGTGCGCGCGGCCGCCCAGGCGATGATCCGCTACGCGAAATCCACAGGTGCCGCGATCGTGCTGGTCGGCCACGTCACCAAGGAAGGCCAGATCGCCGGCCCGCGCGTGGTGGAGCACATGGTCGACGGCGTGCTCTACTTCGAGGGCGAAGGCAATCATCACTTCCGCATCCTGCGCACGGTGAAGAACCGCTTCGGGCCGACCGACGAGATCGGCGTCTTCGAGATGTCCGACAAGGGCCTGCGCGAGGTCTCCAACCCGT
>JBFLWR010000089.1:0-8031 GCA_040755925.1 Pseudomonadota bacterium | reverse complement strand
CCAAGCCCGCAAAGGCGGAGAAGCCCGCCAAAGCCGAGAAGCCAGCCAAGGCCGCGAAGCCGAAAACCAAGGGCTGAGGTCCTCGGGCAGGCCCGGAATTCCTCCTTATCGCAAAAACTGGCCGCAAGGCTGCGGCTGGCGCCACGCGCCCGCGCGCAGGGCTGGCCGTGCCCGCCGCCACTGGCGTATTCCGTCTCTGTTAGCATTAGAGGGTTCTAAATTATTTCTTTGGCGCGCCGGATGGCTTGCTTTTCGGGCAAGTCATTCGATGTGGTGTTGCTGCAACGCGTCCGCCATTATTTGAATGCACCCAGTAAAAGTCAGGTATTGGTCGCCTGCGTGCGTTGACTCGCCGCGCCGGCGCATGCGCCTCTCTCGGTAGGGGGTTCTTAACCACCAAATTCCGGAGGGACAAAAATGCGGGGCCTCAACCGTATCGTTTCGTTTGCGTTTCTGGTCGCGGCTGGCGGCTTTTCAGGCTCGGCGCTGGCGGCGCCGGTCGAGTATGTCAAAGTCTGCACGCTCTATGGCGCGCAGTACTATTACAGCCCGGGAACCGATACCTGCATCAACGCCAACACCGGCGAAACCAGGACGCCCAGCGCCGATGGCACCGTGTTCGGCAAGACCGCGCTGGCGAGCCAGGTGGACGATATCGACAACCGCGTCGAGCGCGCCTTCGAGAGCGCCTCGGTGGCCTCGGCGCTGGCCGGCCCAAGTCTGGTGCAGGGCGAGCATTTCGGCGTGCGGGTCAACTGGGGCAATGCCGGCCAGGCCAACGCCATGGGCGTCACCGGCGCGGCCGTGCTGGGCGAGGGCTTCTTCCCCAATGGCAAGGGCCGGCTGGCGGGCGCCGCCGGCGTCGCTTTCTCCGGCAGCACGGTTGGCGGCAACGCCGGCCTGCAGCTCACCTGGTAAGAGCTGCCGGGGGGAGCCATGTTCAAAGCGAGATATGTCCTTGCCTGCGCGCTGCTTGGCGCGGTGTGCGGCCTGCCGGCGCCGGCGACGGCGGCGGTCTTGTATGCCAAGGTATGTTCCATCTATGGCATCAACTATTACTACATTCCCGGCACCGATACCTGCGTCAACGCCGAAACCGGCATAACCAAGACGCAGGTCAGCGACGGCAATGGCGGCACCACCACCGTCACCGGGCAGACCGCGCTCAAGAGCCAGATCGACGACATCGACAGCCGCATCACGCGCGCCTTCGAGAACGCCTCCATCGCGGCGGCCCTTGCCGCCCCCGATCTCGTCCAGGGCGAGCATTTCGGCCTGCGGATCAACTGGGGCAATGCCGGTCAGGCCAACGCCGTCGGCCTGACGGGAGCCGCCGTGCTGACCGAAGGCTTCTCCCATGGCGGGCGGCTGACCGGCACTCTGGGTATCGCCTTCGCCGGCAGTCAGGTCGGCGGCAATGCGGGGCTGCAATTCAACTGGTAAACAAGTAGCGCGATCGTCCGCGCCGCAGACATCTCCCCCACAAGGGGGGAGATTGGACGTCACCGTGGCTATCGCCAATCGCTAACATTGCAAAGCGTGTGCCGGCGCCGGCACAGCTAACCTCCCCCCCTGAGGGGGAGATGTCCGGCAGGACAGAGGGGGGTGCTGTCCCGCCTGCGTTCGGTCTACCTGATCAGCCAGGCGAGAAGGGAAGGCGCTTCACCACGCATCGCTCGACCTGGCAAACCGCACCCCCGCCGCGATCATCGCCCCCTCGCATTCGCTGATCAGCCTGAGATTGGCGAGATACCGCGCCACCGTCTGCGGCAGCCACGCCGAGCAGGCCGCGACATAGGCCGGGCCATGCACCAGCGTACCGGTCGACAACCGCTCGTCCTTCTCGGCAATCACCTTCAGATATTGGCGGATGAAGCGGATGTCGTCGGAAATGTCCTGGCTGGCCATGCGCCAGGCGCCGGCGAGGCGCTCGCGCTCGGCGAGAGGCAATGGCGACAGCAGCGGGCGGGAGAGGTCGGCGAAAGCGGCATGGTTCGCGGTGTTCAAGCAAATCCCCTCGGACGAAGGGAGTTATCGTACTTTACGTACGAAAAGTGGTCAAGCGCAATTCGTACAATTTGAACGATAGTCTTTTCGAGGGGACGTCGCCGAACGCGACAGGGGGCGCCGCGCGTGGAGTGCCGGCTTGTCTATCGATCTGATTTTCAAGGGCATTATAAGAAAACCGCGATAATCTTATAACGCGCGCCGGCTGACTGGGTCATTGACGCGTGATCAGTTGTCGTGACAGGCTCTCTGCGTCTTGGGGGGTGAAGAAATGACAACCAGGGGAGCAGTACTTAGTCTTTTCGATAAGGCAAAAGAAGAAATCGACAATCAAGCAAAGTATTATAAAGATAGGCAGGCTGAATCCAGAAGTGATTCCGTGTGGCCTCGAACGGCAGCGACATTTCTATTTGTTATAGGTAGCATAACCCCCCTGACAGTGCCGTTTTTTGGCAAGATAAAATTGCCTTTTTTGGACGGATTTGGAGAATTAATTCTACCGCTTGGATATGTATTTCTTGCTTTGGCAGGATTGCTTCTTGCCATTGATCAATTCTTTTCGAGGTCGAAGAGTTGGAGTCGGCACACAAAGGCATATCTTAAGCTGACTTTCCTGTCCGATGTTCTCGCGTTTGAAAAGAGCTGCTTCGAATTGACGGCACCGAACGAAGCCAGCGCTCATGAAAAGCTCGAGATGACCCTTGCCAAAATCGCTGAGTACCGGGCTGCCCACCATGCAATCGTGAATGACGAGACAGGCATCTGGGAGACGGATCTTGCTGCGGCAATCGCCGCTTTTCAGACCCAGGTCACAAACGCAAAGGCGGCGGTGCAGGCGGCGGCTGAACAAAAACCGCCCCAAACGGCGGTTGGCACCGTAGAGGTCGATATTGAGGCAGAATTGAGCGACAAATTGGCTTCAGCCAGCCTGTCGGTAGGGGATGGTCAGGCGCGATCTATCGAGACGCCTTTCAAGGGACCGTTTGTCTTCGACAACGCGCCGGCGGGACCAAGAAGGATCCGCCTTGCTGGGATGCTTAGAGGTGATAACGCGCCGTTCTTGAAGGAGATTGCCGTTAAAGTACTGGCGGACGACATCACACGTGTCTCCCTGACGGCGTAGCTGGCTTGTCTGTCCGCGCCTGGCCCACCTCACATTCCCGCGACGCCGGCAAAAAATCGCTTTCCCTTCGCCTGGAATGGTGCTTTAAGGCCGCCATCCACAGGGGTGCTCCGTACGGTCGGGGCTGAGATGCGGGCGGCAAGCCCACGGACCCTAAAGCTGATCTGGATAATACCAGCGGAGCGAGGCGGGCCATGTTTTCAGGCGCACAGATTTCCCTTTATCCCATGGCCGACGATTTCGTCGGCGTCATCCTGGGCTCGCTCGGCGCGCTCGATCCCTACCGCGACAGGCTGCGCATCGAGACCGACGATATCGCCACGCTGCTGGTCGGGCCGCCGGAAGTGCTGTTCCCGGCCATGCGCGACCTGTTCGTCGCGGCGGCGAAGAGCGGCAAGCACTGCGTGCTTTCGGCCGCCATCTCGCGCGGCTGCCCCGGCGAGCCGGACGACCCGATCTGCCGCTCCGACGAGATCGGCGGCCCAGCCATCCCGCTCGACGAGCGCAAGGCGGCCGCGATCCGCGCGGTGCGCGAAACGCCTTCCACCGAACAGCCGGCCGCCGCCCAGTTCTCGCTCTATGTGATGGGCACCGGCGACCACATGGACGAGATCTATGGCTGCATCGACTTCCTGAAGCAGTCGGGCGTCTTCGAGCGCTCCAAGCATTTCTGCACCAAACTGCGCGGCGATGCCGGCGCGATCTTCGCCACGCTCTACGAAGCCTTCTGCCGCTTCGGCCCGGGCGCCGGCCACGTGACCCTCGACATCACCATTTCGGCGAACAGCCCGACCGCGGTTTGAGCGCGCGCAAGCGCCGTCGAGGTAGATGCCGTGGTTGGACCGTTCGCTCCGATATATGGGGGAGGCGCCCCCAAGCCTGATCTCGCCTCGCGTGGGGAATCCCCGGCGATTGGCGAAGGCTTGGGCGACAGCCAATCTCCCCCCTTGAGGGGGAGATGCCCGGCAGGGCAGAGGGGGGTGCTGTCCCGCCAGCCTGTCGGTTCGTTGCGCCCTTCCGCGCAGATCTCGCAGGATGGCGTTCCGTCACACCCCCCTCTGGCCTGCCGGCCATCTCCCCCTCAAGGGGGGAGATCAGCTGTCGTCGCCGCCGTCGCCAGGTTCTTTCCCGCCGCCATCGCTTTCGGCCTTCTTCTCCTCGCCTGGGAGCTCTACGCCCGCCTCGGCGGCATAGCGCCCACCGTGCTGCCGGCGCCGTCGCGCGTGCTGGCGCAGGCCTGGGAGAACCGCGCGGCGCTGGCCGAGAACACGTTGCCCACCATCAGCGCCACGCTGGCCGGCTTTGCCTGCTCGCTCGCCGCCGCCTTCGTGCTTTCGGCGCTGGTCGATTTCCTGGCCCCTTTGCGCCGCGCGCTGTTCCCGATCCTGATCGCCAGCCAGACCTTGCCGCTGGTCGCGATCGCGCCGCTGGTGGTGCTGTGGTTCGGCTTCGGGCTCTTGCCGAAGATCCTGCTGGTGGCTTTGGTCACCTTCTTCCCGATGATGGTGGCGCTGGTCGAAGGCTATGCCGCGACCAGCAAGGAGATTGCCCAGATGCTCGCCGCCATGGGGGCGGGGCGGTGGCGCATCTTCTGGCTGGCGCGCCTGCCTTCGGCGCTGCCCTATTTCTTCGCCGGCCTGCGCATTTCCATCACCTATGCCGTGGTGGGCGCGATCTTCGCCGAATATGCCGGCGCGGCGAAGGGGCTGGGCATCTACATGCTCAGCGCCAAGAACAATTTCCGCCCCGATCTGGTGCTTGCCGCCGTCGCCGTCAGCTCGGCGCTGACGCTTGGCTTGTTCGGGCTGGCCGTGCTGGTGCAGCGCCTCGCCATGCCCTGGGAGAGGGCGGGTCGCGAGGGCAAGCCGGAGCCGTCCGGGGAGGACCGGCCATGACCCGGCTCGAGCTCCGCGACGTCCGCAAGAGTTTTGGCGCGCTGGACGTGCTTGCCGGCGTTTCGCTGGATGTCGGCGAGGGCGAGTTCGTCTCCATCCTCGGGCCTTCCGGCGCCGGCAAGTCGACGCTGTTCCAGCTGCTCACCGGCGCGACCCGCGGCGAGGGCGAGATGCGCTTTGACGGCGCGCCGCTCGACGACCATGGCGCCCGCTTTGCCTTCATGCCGCAGCGCGACGCGCTGATGCCGTGGCGGCGCATCATCGACAACGCCACGCTCGGGCTGGAGGTGCAGGGCATGAAGCGCCGCGCGGCGCGGGAGCGCGTCGCGCCTCTGTTCGCCGAGTTCGGCCTTGCCGGCTTCGAGCGGGCCTGGCCGGCCGAGCTTTCCGGCGGCATGCGCCAGCGCGCCGCGCTGCTGCGCACCGTGGTGCAGCAGCGCGACATGCTGCTGCTCGACGAGCCTTTCGGCGCGCTCGATGCGCTGACCCGCGCCGCCATGCAGCGCTGGCTGGAGACGATGTGGCGGAGCCATCGCTGGACGGCGCTGCTCATCACCCATGACGTGCGCGAGGCGGTGCTTCTGTCCGACCGCATCTATGTGCTGTCGGCGCGGCCGGCGCGCGTGGTCACCGAAGTCGCCGTGCCGTTGCCGCGCCCGCGCACCGAAAGCGCGGCACTTGCCCGCGAGGCGGCCGCGATCGAGGCCGGCATCCTCGACACGCTGCTTGGCCAGCCCGACCCGAATTCCCGTTCACCGATGGAGACATGAAATGACCGACTTCAACCGCCGCCAGGCGCTGTTCCTGGCCCTTGCCGCCGGCCTGCCGCTGGCTTCGCTCGCCGGGGGCGCCACGCGCGCCCGCGCCGCCGCGCAGAAAATCACCGTCGCGCTCGACTGGACGGTCAACACCAACCACATCGGCCTGTTCGTCGCCCGCGACAAGGGTTTCTACAAGGACGCCGGGCTCGATGTCGAAATCCTGCCCTATGGCGACACCGGCTCGGGCACGCTGGTGGCCAACCGTGTCGCCGATTTCGGCATTTCCGGTGCGCTCGGCCTGTTCACCCAGAAGAGCGCCGGCGCCGACCTCAGGGCGGTCTATGCCGTCGTCCAGTCCGAGACCGGCCGCGTCGTCTTCAACGCCGACCGCGCGGCGATCAAGAGCCCGAAGGATCTCGACGGCCTGACCTATGGCGGCTTCGGCAGCGCCTGGGAGAACGCGCTGATCTCCACCATCATCCGCCATGACGGCGGCAAGGGCGATTTCAAGACGGTGACGCTCGGCACCTCCGCCTATGACGCGCTGGCGAGCGGTTCGGTCGACTTCACGCTGGAGGTCTCGACCTGGGAAGGCGTCGAGGCCGCGCTGAAGGGCCTGAAGCAGCGCAGTTTCCGCTATGCCGACTACGGCGTGCCGGACGAGCACACCACCTTCATCGCCTCCAGCAACGCCTTCCTCACCGCCAACCCGAAGGCGGCCGCTGCCTTCGTGCAGGCGACCCGGCGCGGCTACGAATTCGCCGTCGACCAGTCGCAGGCGGCCGGCGATCTTCTGATTGCAGCCAACAAGGACACGCTCACCAACCCGGCCTTGATCCATGCCTCGCTGAAGGCGCTCAACGACGGCCACTTCCTGAAGAGCGCCACTGGTGCCATCGGCACCATCGACAAGGCCAAGGTGGAGGCGATGGGCGGCTATCTATTTTCGTCGGGCATTCTGCTCGACGGCAACGGCAAGGCGCTGGCGGACAAGCCGGATTTCGGGGCGTATTTCAGCAACGAGTTCCTCGGCGCCTGATCTCCCCGCAAGGGGTCTACAAGGGGGAAATGTCGCCAAAGGCGACAGAGGGGGTGCCGCGCATGGAGCGCCAATGCTGCGCCGGGATGCGTTTGCCGCGGCTAATTCTTGACGATGGCCTGAAGCAGGGACGTTTTGACGTGCCACCCAGGCTCGCCTTGCAGCGCCAGGGCGGCCTCATAGAACTTCGCGACAGCGGGGCAGAGACCCTCGAAGTCCTGGTCGAGCTTCGCGATAGCGGCCATCTCGGCCGGCGTGCCGCCGATCTCCGTGAAAATGTCGGCGACCAGCGACCAGTCCTGATCGCTGGGCACGGCCGCCGGCAGGCCGCTTCTTTTGGCGGCGCCCAAGGCACGGAACAGCGTGGCGCCGATCTTGTCCATTTCCGCCAGGAAATCGGGGCCGGGCGCGCCCAGCACACCCGGCCCGTGGCGCAGATAGTTGTTGCAGGTCGCGGGCGTTTCCCGCTCCATGACATGGTTGAGCATGTCGAGCTGCGCGGAAAGCGCTGCCGAGACCTCGCTGTTGGGCGCTGAAGGCAGGAGCGGTGCGTATCTCTGCCTCAGATCGGCGACTGCCTGCCAGCTGGCATTGCGCACCTCTGTTTGGCTTCCGGTCCGGGCTGCGGCGGTGATCTTGCCCAGCATCGCATCGTAATCGTCCGGAAATTCCCGGGCGATCGCTTCGAATATTTGCAGGCCCTGCTTCCGGATCTCGGCATCGATGTCGGCGGTGGTCAACGGCTGGGGCGACGTCGCCACCCACTCATAGTGGTGTCTGCCGCCGCCTAACGGAGCGGGCAGCACGTTCGCCTCGAAGAAGCTCACAGGGACGACCGCCGCCACTTGCAGCCATCTCCAATACGGCACCCGCCTGCGCTCCGACACCCTGCTCACTTCCCCCCGAGGCTCAGCGCCTTCTTGCGGTCGGCCTCGGCGCGCTTGCGGTTGCCTTTAGCCTCCCAGGCCTGGCTTCGTGCTTTGTACGCGGTGGCGAAATCCGGTTTGAGCTTTATCGCCTGGCTGAGGTCGGCGATCGCTCCATCATAGTCCGCGCGGCTGGTCCGGATCACGCCCCGGCCGAGAAAGGCAAAGATGCTCTTGCGATCGAGGCTCAGCGCCTTTTCGAAATCGCGTAGGGCTGCTGCATCCTCATGTCTGCCCATCCATATCAGCCCTCGGTCGGCATAAATCCTTGCATCCCGGG
>JBFLWR010000088.1:0-21158 GCA_040755925.1 Pseudomonadota bacterium | reverse complement strand
CGCTCTTGCCAAGACCCGACTGCAGGTGGCGCCGATCGTCGGCGCCTCGGTGGAAGCCGCGGCGCCCTTGACCGCCGAATTGCAGACGCGCGCCAAACAGCGCGGCCTTACGCTTGTCGGCAGCACCGACCAAACGGCGACACATGTGCTGAAAGGCTATTTCTCAACGATGACGGAGGGTAAGGACACCACCGTCATCTATGTCTGGGATATCTACGACCCCTCGGGCAATCGCCTCCACCGCATCAACGGCCAGCAGAAATCACCGTCCACCGGCAGCGGCGAAGGGTGGCCGGCAGTCGCGCCGGCGACCATGCAGGCGATCGCGGACCAGACGATCGACCAGTTCGCCGCCTGGCTCGGCAGCGGCGGCGCCGGCTAAGGCGATTTCGGGAAAACTGCGTGGCGGTCTTCCGACCGGGACTGTTGCCGGCTTGCGATGCGGATGACGTTTTGTTGCGCCCGGTTGACGGATTCCCGATCAGGGAGGCTTGCAATACCGGCGCGGGCCGCTAAAAGCCCGCTTAAAAGGCTCATGAGAGTCTCTCCGGCCTCTCTCTCCTTCACCAGGAACGGTGCATGAAGCTTTTCGCGGGCAATTCCAACAGGGTGCTGGCCGAGGCGGTCGCTCGCTATCTGAACATCCCACTGGGGAAGGCCAGCGTCAGGCGCTTCGCCGACCAGGAAATCTTCGTCGAGATCCAGGAAAACGTGCGCGGCGAGGATGTCTTCATCCTGCAGTCGACCTCTTATCCGACCAACGACCATCTGATGGAACTGCTCATCATGATGGACGCCTTCATGCGCTCCTCGGCGCGGCGCATCACGGCGGTCATCCCCTATTTCGGCTATGCCAGGCAGGACCGCCGCGCCTCAGGCCGTACGCCGATCTCGGCCAAGCTCGTCGCCAACATGATCACCCGCGCCGGCGCGGACCGCGTGCTGACGCTCGACCTGCATGCCGGCCAGATTCAGGGCTTCTTCGATATCCCGACCGACAATCTGTTCTCGGTTCCCGTGATGGCCCGCGACGTTAAGGCCAAATACAAGCAGCTCGGCAACGTCGTCGTCGTGTCGCCCGACATCGGCGGCGTGGTGCGCGCGCGGGCGCTGGCCAAACGCTTCGACGCTCAGTTGGCCATCGTCGACAAGCGCCGTGAGCGTCCCGGCGAATCCGAGGTCATGAACATCATCGGCGCGGTCGCCGGCAAGGACTGCCTGTTGATCGACGACATCGTCGATTCCGGCGGCACGCTTTGCAACGCGGCCGACGCGCTGCTCGCCAACGGCGCGACCAGCGTCACCGCCTACATCACCCATGGCGTGCTCTCGGGCGGGGCCGTCGCCCGCATCAGCGGCTCGAAGCTGCAGGAACTGGTGATCACCGATTCCATCCAGCCGACGCAGGGCGTGCTCGACGCGCCCAACATCCGCGTCATCTCGATCGCCGACCTGTTGGGCGAAGCCATCTCGCGCACGGCGACGGAAGAGTCGGTCTCCAGCCTGTTCGATTAGGGCGCCGCGTTCTCCGCGCGGACCTGGGTGGTCGAGCGCCTTACACCCTCGCCCGCCTCGCGCGCGCCGCGCATATAATCGCGCGGCGAGGCGCCGAGCATGCGCTTGAACATGGTGATGAAGGCCGGCACGCTGTCATAGCCGAGATCGAGCGCCACCCTGGTGATGGGCTCTCCATCGGCCAACCTGGGCAGCGCCGCGAACAGACAAGCCTGCTGGCGCCATGTCGACAGCGAGAGCCCGGTCTGGCGATGGAAGGCGCGGGTGAAGGAGCGCCGGCTCATACCTGCGGCATCCGCCCATTCGTCGATCGTAGCGTGCGGCGAAGGCACGGCCACGAAACGCCGGCAAAGCGCCGCCAGCTTTGCGTCCGCCGGGAAGGGCAGGCCGAGCGGCCGCTCCGGCAGGTTCGGGATCTCGTGCAGCAGCAGCCCCATGATCAGCCCGCCGCGCCCTTCGAGCTCGCCGCCCTGCGGCAGCTTCTCGGATTCCACGATCAGGCTGTGCATAAGTTCCGTGATGCCGACGACGCGCAAGCCTTCGGGCAACCCTGCAATGGCGTCCGGCTTGACGTAGACCGAGCGCATCGAGACATCGCCCAGCATCTCGACGGAATGCTCGGTGCCGGCCGGTATCCACATGGCGTGGTCGGGGGGTACCATCCAGCGGCCATGCGTCGTCGTCACCAGCACGACGCCGACCAGCGCATGCAGCAGCTGGCTGCGGCTGTGGCGGTGCCGTGGCACATGATAGCCGTCGGGATATTCGGTCGGCAACGCCACCGCGGGACCGACGGCCTGCTCCAGCCACTCCCAGCGGCTTTCATGCAGCCTGCCCAGCTCGACAGGATTGCCTTTGAAGATTTCCCGGCCATGCGGCATTGATGTGGCCCACTTGCGAAACTATTGGACCAAACCACGAAAGAAGTCGCTTGGCAACAGGCCTATAAGGCGGCCTGCGGTTCGCCGCCAAGAAGACCACGGAGCATTGCCTTGACTGATACGACCGCCACCTCCGTCGCCGCGCCGGCGACGGCAAGCAACACCTCGGCGCAAGCGACGGCTTTCGCCGTCATCCTTTCGGTGAGCTTCTGCCACGGCATCAACGACATCATGCAGTCGCTGCTGCCGGCGATCTATCCGCTGCTCAAGAGCAATTACGGCCTCGACTTCTGGCAGATCGGCCTTCTGACCTTCACTTTCCAGGTAACGGCCTCGCTGCTGCAGCCGGTGATCGGCATGGTCACCGATAAGCGGCCCATGCCCTATTCCCTGCCCTGGGGCATGGCCTCGTCACTGGTCGGGCTGGTGGTGCTCGCTCATGCCGGCCACTACTGGCTGCTGCTGATCGGCGCCTCGCTGATCGGCATCGGCTCCGCCGTCTTCCATCCGGAATCCTCGCGCATCGCCCGCTTCGCCTCAGGCGGACGCTTTGGCCTCGCGCAATCGCTGTTCCAGGTCGGCGGCAATTTCGGTCAGTCCATGGGCCCGCTGCTTGCCGCCTTCATCGTCGTGCCGTTCGGCCAGACCAGCATTTCCTGGTTTACTGTCGGCTCGCTGATCGGCATCGTCGTTCTGTGGCGCGTCGGCGGCTGGTACAGCCGGCAGCGCGCCGCGCAGGCGAGCCGCAAGCAGGTCGCTCACGTCTCGCCCTTCCCGCGCAAGAAGGTGATGGGCGCGCTCGCCGTGCTGACACTGCTGGTGCTGACCAAGAACGCTTATATCGCCTCGCTCTCCAGCTACTACACCTTCTACGCCATCCATAAGTTCGGCGTTTCGGTGCAGATGAGCCAGGTGATGCTGTTCCTGTTCCTCGGCGCCTCGGCGCTGGGCATCCTGCTCGGCGGCCCATTCGGCGATCGTTACGGACAGAAGGCGATGATCTGGTTCTCGATCGTCGGCGTGCTGCCCTTCACGATCGCCCTGCCCTACGCCAACCTGGAATGGACCATGGTGCTCACGGTGCTGATCGGCCTCATCCTGTCGTCGGCCTTCTCCAACATTGTCGTCTTCGCGCAGGAGCTGGTGCCGGGCCGCGTCGGCATGATCGCCGGCATCTTCTTCGGCTTCGCCTTCGGCATGGGCGGCATCGCCGCCGCCGTGCTCGGCGTCATCGCCGACATGAAGGGCATCGATTTCGTCTACCAGATCTGCTCCTACCTGCCGTTCCTCGGCCTGCTGACGGTGTTCCTGCCGAACATGAGGGAAGCCAGGAAGGCCTGAGCCCGCAGCATCCTGTGATGTCCAATGATCAAGCACCCGCCTCAGGGCGGGTGCTTTCATGTTTCGGCAAGCCAGTTCAGGCCTTGAAGAAGGCCAGGAGGTCGGCGTTGATGATGTCCGCGTGGGTTGTCGCCATGCCGTGCGGCAGGCCTTTGTAGACCTTGAGCTCGCCCTTCTTTAGCAACTTGATCGTCAGCAGCGCCGAATCCGCGATCGGCACGATCTGGTCGTCATCGCCATGCATGACCAGCACCGGGACGTCGATCTTCTTCAGATCCTCGGTGAAGTCCGTCTCCGAAAACGCCTTGATGCAATCGTAGTGCGCCTTGGTGCCGCCCATCATGCCCTGACGCCACCAATTGTCGATGACCCCCTGCGACATCTCAGCCCCCGGGCGATTGAAGCCGTAGAACGGGCCTGCGGGAACGTCGCGGAAGAACTGGGCGCGATTGGCCGCCTGGGCGGAGCGGAAGCCGTCGAACACCTCGATCGGCAGCCCGCCGGGGTTGGCTGCTGTCTTGAGCATGATCGGCGGCACCGCGCCGATCAGCACCGCCTTGGCCACACGGCCACCGGAGCCATATTGCGCGACGTAGCGCGCCACTTCGCCGCCGCCGGTCGAATGACCGACATGGATGGCGTTCTTGAGGCCGAGATGCGCGGTGAGCGCAGCGACGTCGGCGGCATAGGTGTCCATTTCATTGCCGATGTCCGTCTGCGTCGAGCGGCCGTGACCGCGACGGTCATGGGCGATGACCCGATAGCCCTTGGAGAGGAAGAACAGCATCTGGGCGTCCCAGTCGTCGCTGCTCAGCGGCCAGCCATGGTGAAAGACGATGGGCTGACCGGCGCCCCAGTCCTTGTAGAAGATCTGCGTTCCGTCCTTGGTGGTGATCGTGCCGCTGCCCGAGCCGGCCTTTGCGTGCGAAGCTTCAGTCATTTGCAATCTCCCTTCGTTGAATGTCGCGGTAAATGATATCGCGATAACGATACGCGTAGCGCAATGGGAGCTCGCTGTCCATGATAATATATATTGCGATATTGTTTTTTGTGATAATGAAAGAGCGCAAAGCAGGAAAGGAATTTCGCCGTGCCGTTTCCGTTGGACAATCAGCTGTGCTTCGCGCTCTACGCCACCAGCATGGCGATCAATCGCACCTACAAGCCCATGCTCGACGAGATGGGGATCACCTATCCGCAGTATCTGGTGCTCAATGCGCTGGGCGAGGCGGACGGCATGTCGGTCGGGACCATAGCCCGGCGCCTGGCGCTGGAATCGAGCACCGTGACGCCGCTGGTCAAGCGGATGGAACAGGCTGGACTGGTAACCCGCCAGCGCAAACACGCCGACGAGCGCCAGGTGCAAGTCGACCTCACCGCGGCCGGCCGGGCATTGCTGTCGCAATGCAATTGTCTGGGCGAAACGCTGATCGAGCGCTCGGGGATGAGTTTGGCCGAGATCGATGCGCTCACCCGAAAAGTATGGGCGCTGCGCGATGCGCTGGGCGGCGACCAGTCCGCCGACGCCTGATGCGATCCGGGCTTCAATGCAAGCCGTACTCCCGCAGCAATTCCACGCGATAGTTAGGCGGCAAGGCCGACATTGCGGGTCGCGCCGACGACGTTCGAAGCCTCGGCAACCGCTTGGCGGGCACGAGCGTGGATCGCGTCCGACACCAGCGCGCCGTCGGCAAAATCCTTGTCGGAAGCGTAGATGGCGGTCGGCATGGTCAACGCCTCGAAGAAGCCGAAGAGTGGCCTCAGCTGGTGCTCGACGATCAGCGAATGGCGCTCGCCGCCGCCGGTCGCGGCGAGGATGACCGGCTTTCCGCGCAACGAAGCAGGGTCAAGCAGGTCGAACAAATGCTTGAAAAGACCGGTATAACTTCCCTTGAACGTCGGCGACCCCGCCACAAGGACATCCGCGCCTGTCAACTGGGCGACGATATTGCGTGCCGCCGGATCGAGATCGGAGATACGCCGGGCCGACGGGAAAGACGAGCCAAGGTCCTCAATGTCGAATATGGCCGATGCGGCCCCGATGCGGCCCGCCACCTCGCCGGCGATGTGGGTGATGAATGCCTTGGTCTTCGACGGGCGCGTCAGGTTGCCTGATATCCCCACCACCAGCTTCTTCGTCATCCGGCTCTCCTCGATTTATTCATTAAGATTACCGATTTTGTAGAATTAGATGAGCGAGAAGATTTCAAAACGAAGCCAACCGGGAGATTGGGTTTGCGCCGGATGCCCATTGGTTGGTTGGAAGAATGTGGCGCTTCAGCCAAGCAGGCGGTTATATTGCAGCCGCTTGCACCTGCGGCGGCCTTCCGCTATAGAGCCGCCACCCGCGTAGACACCCTTGGAGGCAACGCGGAGGAAGGCCGGCTAGGCCTGCGCGATCCCCGGACGCATTTGGACAACCAAACGCATTTGGACAGACCGTGCAAGCCGTGACGGCTTTCGACGTTTACGGTCGGGCCCTGCCCGCCGCGAACGCTCCACAACACGCGAAAGGAAATGCCATGAGCCACGATACTTACGAGCTCAAGGCCGAAGCGCGCGAACAGGTCGGTAAGGGGTCCGCCCGTGCAGTTCGCCGCGACGGTAAAGTGCCTGCAGTTATTTATGGCGACAAGCAGCCTCCCCTGGCGATCGCCCTGAACTACAAGGAAGTCTTCTACAAGATCCACGGCGGCGGGTTCCTGACCACGGTCGCCACGATCGACCTCGGCGGCAAGAAGATCCAGGTTCTGCCTAAGGACTTCCAGCTCGACCCGGTCAAGGACTTCCCGATGCATGTCGACTTCCTGCGCATCGGCAAGGATACCGAGGTCAATGTCGACGTGCCCGTCCACTTCATCAACGAGGACAAGTCGCCCGGCATCAAGCGCGGCGGCGTGCTCAACATCGTTCGCCATGAAGTCGAGTTCCACTGCCCGGCCAACGCGATCCCGGAATTCATCACCGTCGATCTCGCCGGCGCCGACATCGGCGATTCGATCCACATCTCGGCGGTCAAGCTGCCGGCTGGCGTCAAGCCGGTCATCTCCGATCGCGACTTCACTATCGCGACCATCGCCGGTTCCGCGGCAATGAAGCCGGAGACGGAAGAGACCACCGAGGCGGCGGCTGAAACGGCGGCCCCTGCGGCCGAAGAGAAGTAATTTCTCCCGCGCCTGGAGGCGGCGATGCTTGTGTTTGCAGGCCTCGGCAACCCGGGCGCGCAATATCAGAACAACCGGCACAATGTCGGCTTCATGGCGGCGGACGCAATCGCCCGCCGCCATTCCTTTTCGCCCTGGTCGAGAAAATTCCAGGGCCTGATTTCGGAAGGCTCGCTCGGCGGCGAGAAGATCCTTCTGATCAAGCCGCAGACCTTCATGAATCTCTCCGGCCAGTCGGTCGGCGAGGCGCTGCGCTTCTACAAGCTCGATCCTTCCGCGCTCACCGTCTTCTACGACGAGATCGACCTTGCCGCCGGCAAGGTCCGGATCAAGGTGGGCGGCGGATCCGGCGGCCATAACGGCATCCGCTCGCTCGACCAGCATGTCGGCAAGGAGTATCGCCGCGTGCGCATCGGCGTCGGCCACCCGGGCGTCAAGGAGATGGTGCACGGCCATGTGCTCGGCGACTTCGCCAAGGCCGACCGCGAATGGCTGGATGTGCTGCTCGACGCGATCGCCGACGACGCCGGATTGCTGGCCAAGGGCGACGACAATTCCTTCATGAACCGCATCACGCTCGCCCTGCGCGAGAAGCTCGTGCCGACCGGCGACGACGATCGCCCGCCACCCAAGGCGCCGAAGGCACAAAGCCATGTCCGCCAGGCCCGCCCCCAACAACAACCCGCCAAGCTGCCCGAAACCGGGCCGATGGCCGCCATGCTGAAGAAGCTCTTCGGCAAGGACTGAGTGCCGGGCCCGGCGCCACGGGGCTTGACGATCATTGGCCCTATCGCCCATAGCCCTGATC
This sequence comes from Pseudomonadota bacterium, assembly GCA_040755925.1. Lineage (GTDB taxonomy): Bacteria > Pseudomonadota > Alphaproteobacteria > Rhizobiales > Rhizobiaceae > Mesorhizobium. The sequence continues at coordinate 13,449 of JBFLWR010000088.1, read as the reverse complement.
AAATTTCGAACTCCCGATAGGACCGGACAAGATGGGTTTCAAATGTGGCATCGTTGGCTTGCCCAACGTCGGCAAGTCGACGCTGTTCAACGCGTTGACGAGAACGGCCGCCGCGCAGGCCGCCAACTATCCTTTCTGCACGATCGAGCCGAACACCGGCGAGGTGGCGGTCCCTGATCCCCGCCTGCAGAAGATCGCGGCGATCGCCAAGTCGAAGGAGATCATCCCGACCCGCATCTCCTTCGTCGACATCGCCGGCCTGGTTCGTGGCGCCTCCAAGGGCGAAGGGCTGGGCAACCAGTTCCTTGCCAATATCCGCGAGGTCGACGCCATCGTGCATGTGCTGCGTTGCTTCGAGGATGACGACATCACCCATGTCGAGGGCCGTATCGATCCGGTCGCCGACGCCGAGACCGTCGAGACCGAGCTGATGCTCGCCGACCTCGAAAGCCTGGAGCGTCGCATCGCGCAGATAAGGAAGCGCGCAGCCAGCAAAGACAAGGAAGCGACCACAGTGCTGCCGATGATGGAAGCAGCGCTCGAACTACTGCAGGCCGGCAAGCCGACCCGCATCCTGCTCAAGGGCATTTCGGCCGAGGACCTGCGCATCCTGCAGGGGCTGAACCTCTTGACCTCGCACCCGGTGCTCTACGTCTGCAATGTCGCCGAGTCGGACGCCGCGACCGGCAACGCGCATACGCAAGCCGTGCAGAAGATGGCCGCCGCGCAGGGCGCCAGCGCCGTGGTGATCTCCGCCGCGATCGAAGCCGAGGTCGCGCAGCTATCTGACGAGGAGGAGATGGAATTCCTGTCCTCGCTCGGTCTCGACGAGCCGGGCCTGAACAAGGTGATCCGCGCCGGCTACGAGCTGTTGCAACTCATCACCTATTTCACCGCAGGGCCCAAGGAAACGCGCGCCTGGACCATCCATAAGGGCGACAAGGCGCCCCAGGCCGCCGGCGTCATCCACACCGACTTCGAGCGCGGCTTCATCCGCGCCCAGACCATTTCCTACAACGACTTCGTCACGCTGGGTGGCGAAGTGGCGGCCAAGGAAGCCGGCAAGGCGCGCGACGAAGGCAAGGAATACGTCGTCCAGGACGGCGACGTCATGCTGTTCAAGTTCAACACCTGACAGGATGAGCGCCGGTCCTCAACTGGACGGCGCCAGACTTCGCGTGTGGCGGTCGCAGAAGCGATCGCGGACATTCCATTTCCATGCCTCGATCGAAGCGCGGTCGGGGCCTATGAAAGACGCCTCGGGCGCGAAGCGCTGCCACGCATAGTGATGTTTCGGCGCAACCGAGGTCAACACGGGCTTGTCCAGCCTGATGGCAAGCTCGAAGGCTTCGTGCAGGCCGCTGCCCACGGCTTCGACTTTGCCAAATTTGCTCAACACGACGAGATCGCTCGTCGCAATGCGGTCAACAACGCTGGCGCAGGCATTGACCACGCCAAGCTCGTCGAGGGTGCACGAGGTATGGGCCGGCGGCTCGTCCAGATACATCGCGAAGATGTTGCCCGTTTCAACATTCCGCAAAAGGCCGGAACTGCACGAGCGGCCCGTCAGGCCGTGCGCTTCTTCCACAAGACCGCACACCTTCAGCCCTGCCCACCGCCAGTCCAAAACAGCGGCGGCCAGGAGCTTCTGGATCACCGTACTTTCCGCGCACACGATCGCCGCGATCAGCTTTCCGGTCATTCTTTGCCTATGCCGTTCTATGCCTTCGTCAGGATAGCATGACGCACGATCGCGCCGATTTTGCGCAATCGTTCAAAATTTTGAAAGTCTTTTAGATCGGCATGCCGTGCCGACCATGTCAGCGGCGCCGAAAAGGCTGCCTTGACCTTGCAAAACGGCAGGGCTAATCGGCTTGCGATAGTGCTGCCCCACTCAATCCGAAATCGCGAGTTCCGATCCGGAACGCATAGAGCAAGGGAGACCTCGGCGATGATCAAAGCCTTCGTCGTGGACAATGATCGCCTGCGCCTCACCGACGATTTCGCGGCCGATGGAGAAAGGATCGTCTGGGCCGACCTCTTCAATCCGACCAAGGAGGAAGAAGCAACCATCGAGAGCTGGCTGGGCATCGCCATCCCGACCCGCGAGGAGATGGAGGAGATCGAAATATCGAGCCGCCTGTATGTGGAGGACGGCGGCTACTTCATGACTGCCGTGCTGCCGGCCCAGACCGAAGCCGACGACCCGTTGATGTCGCCGGTGACCTTCGCGCTTGCCGGCAACAGGCTGATCACCATCCGTTACCATGAGCCCAAGGCCTTCAAGACCTTCCCGCTGCGGGCTGAAAAGGTGGCGACGGGCTGCACCAGCGGCGACACGATCCTGATCGGGCTGCTGGAAGCAATCGTCGACCGCCTGGCCGACATCCTCGAGCGCGCCGGCCGCGACGTTGAGGCGATCTCGCGCGACATCTTCGAGGCACGCTCGACCAAGGCGTCGAAGCGCAACCGGGATTTCCAGGAACTGCTGAAAGGCATCGGCCGCAAGGAGGATATCGCCTCCTCTGTCCGCGACAGCCTGACCTCGCTGCAGCGCCTCGCCGGCTTCCTGGCCCACGTCTCGACCCAGACCAAGATGAGCAAGGACGTTCGCGCCCGCATCAAGACGCTGTCGCGCGACGTGCTCTCGCTCGCGGACCACGCCACCTTCCTGTCGCAGAAGATCTCGTTCCTGCTCGACGCCACCCTCGGCATGATCTCGATCGAGCAGAACGCCATCATCAAGATCTTCTCGGTCGCCGCCGTAATCTTTCTGCCGCCGACGCTGGTCGCCTCGATATACGGCATGAATTTCGACATCATCCCCGAGCTGAAGTGGCATTTTGGTTACCCCTTCGCAATCGGCTTGATGGTCGCCTCTGCGATCGTCCCCTATTGGTATTTCCGCCGCCGCGGCTGGCTCTGACGGCGTCTGGCTCACCAGAAAGGACTTGACCAAATTGGCTTGGGCCGGCATCCGGGTTGCCCGACCGTTGGAATTACGCGTTCGTCAACCGGATTACCGACCATGACCCGAAAGACCTGGGCCTATGAGGATTTCATCGAAGGCGCTTCGCTCGACCTCGGCAGCAAGGACGTAAGCGCCGCCGAGATCGTCGAATTCGCCGGGGAGTTCGACCCGCAGCCGATGCATCTCGAAGAGGAGGCTGGCAAGGCCAGCATCCTCGGTGGGCTTTCCGCTTCGGGCTGGCACACCTGCGCCATGTTCATGCGCATGCTGTGCGACGCCTTCCTGCTCGATTCGACCTCGCAAGGCTCGCCCGGCATCGAACATGTGAAATGGAAAAAGCCGGTGCTGGCCGGCGACCGGCTTACCGGCAAGGTCACCATCCTTTCCAAGCGTCAGTCCAGATCCAGGCCCCAGTTGGGCCTCATCACCATGCGCAGCGAGTTGTTCAACCAGCGCGGCGAATGCGTCTTCGAACTTGAGAACACCGGCATGTTCCTGACCCGTGAGGCCGCCGCGTGACCCTCGACGAGTTCTTCCTGATCGGCGAAACCGTGACACTCGGCTCGCACAAGTTCGAGCCGGACGAGATCAAGGCCTTCGCCCGCAAATACGACCCGCAGGTCTTCCATGTCGATGAAGAGGCGGCGAAGAAGAGCGTGCTTGGCGGGCTCTGCGCCTCCGGCTGGCACACCGCCGCCACCTGGATGAAATATAATCTCGCCAAGCGCATGGAGACTGAGGGCGTACGCTGGACCGGTCCTGGGCCTCAGCCGGAATTCGGCCCCTCGCCGGGCTTCCGTAATCTGAAATGGCTGAAACCGGTCTACGCAGGCGAAACGGTGACCTTCACGCGCACCGCGCTGGCGCACCGCCCGCTTGGCGGGCGCCCCGGCTGGAACCTTCTCACGCTGAGATCGGAAGGTTTTGACTCGACCGGCGACAAGGTCATCGAGTTCGACAGCGCCGTGCTGGTGAAGGTGGTGTAGCGCCCTTTCCTTCTCCCCTTGCGGTAAAGGGGAGAGCGCCTCAATGTCCCTCGAACCCGATCAGCGTCCGCACCGGCACGCCGAGCGCCTCGAGCTTCTTGCGCCCGCCGAGATCAGGCAGGTCGATGACGAAGCAGGCGGCGACGATGTCGGCGCCGATCTGCCTGAGCAGCTTCACCGCCGCCTCCGCGGTGCCACCCGTGGCGATCAGGTCGTCGACCAGGATCACCTTCTCGCCGGGCGAAACGCCGTCCTTGTGCATCTCCATCTCGTCCAGCCCGTATTCGAGGCTGTAGGCGACGCGCACGGTCTCGTAGGGCAGCTTGCCCTTCTTGCGGATCGGCACGAAGCCGGCCGAAAGCTGGTGCGCCACCGCGCCGCCGAGGATGAAACCGCGCGCCTCGATGCCGGCGATCTTGTCGATCTTCAGCCCGGCATAGGGATGCACCAGCTCGTCGATGGCGCGACGGAAAGCGCGCGCGTCGCCGAGCAGCGTGGTGATGTCGCGAAACAGAATCCCGGGCCTCGGGTAATCCGGAATTGTGCGGATCGAGGCGAGCAGCGCGTCTTCGAGCGAGGGTTTCATAAAATGGGGCTTTCCGCGAGTCGGGCTGTCGGCGCAAGCGAGTCGGCGCAGATCGCCGCGACGCAACCAATAAGGGCTACCGCGACGCAGCCCCGGAGACAAGCGCATCCGGCAAAGGATTGGCCGCGCTTGCCGCGCGACACGTTCAAAACAGAGCTACCGGGAAGCGCGTTGGCCTATCGCCCGGCAAACGAAAAGGGCGCCTCGCGGGCGCCCTTCAAAACCTTGCTCCGATGGCGGATCAGTGTGCCACGTCGGCCCAGACCCTACGCTTGGTGAGGTAGACCAGCGTGCCGAAAATCAGCAGGAACACCAGCACGTTGAAGCCGGTACGCTTGCGGGCTTCCATGTGCGGCTCGGCCGCCCATGCCAAGAAGCTCGCGACGTCGCGGGCATATTGGTCGACTGTCTGCGGCGAGCCGTCGTCATAAGTCACCTGGCCGTCGGAAAGCGGCTTCGGCATCTTCAGCGACACGCCCGACATGAAGTACGGATTGTAGTGCGTGCCCTCGGGGATGACCATGCCGGCCGGCGGCGTCTGGTCATAGCCGGTCAGCAGCGAATGGATGTAGTCCGGGCCACCCGCGTCATACTGGGTGAAGATGTCGAAGACGAATTGCGGGAAGCCGCGCTCGACGCCGCGCGCCTTGGCCAACAGTGACATGTCAGGCGGGGCCGCGCCGCCGTTGGAGGCGGCGGCCGCCTCCTCATTGGCGAACGGCGCCGGGAAATGGTCCGATGGCTTGCCGGGACGGTCGAACATATCGCCGGCATCGTTGGGGCCGTCATGGATCGTGTAGCTGGCGGCCAGCGACTTGATCTGCGCGTCCGAATAGCCAAGGTCCGACAGGGTGCGGAACGCCACCAGGTTCATCGAGTGGCAGGCCGAGCAGACTTCCTTGTAGACCTTCAGGCCGCGCTGGAGCTGCCCCTTGTCATAGGTGCCGAACGGGCCGGAGAAGCTCCACTTCATCTCCTTCGGCTCGTTGATCGGGAAATGCGTCGGCGCGGCCGCGTTGTGCGCTTCTTCGGCGGCGATCGCCCAGGTGCCAGCGGCCCCAGTGCCTGCGGCCACAAGGCCGATCAGCGCCAGCGAGGTGAGAATCTTCTTCATGCCAAATCCCCTTAGATTCTCTACCGCTCAGCCCTTGGTCTGCGGTGCGGCCGTCGCGCCTGCCGGATGCCCGCTGCCACCCTTGTTCTTTTCCAGCACCGCCTCGGTGATCGAGTTCGGCAGCCTGCGCGGTGTCTCGATCAGGCCGAGCACCGGCATGATGATCAGGAAGAAGGCGAAGTAGAACAGCGTCGCCATCTGCGCCATGAACACGTAGCTGCCTTCCGCCGGCTGCGAGCCCAGCCAGCCGAGCAGGATGGCGTCGGCCACGAAGAGCCAGAAGAACAGCTTGTACCAGGGCCGGTAGACGGCCGAGCGCACCTTCGAGGTGTCGAGCCACGGCACCAGGAACAGCATGGCGATGGCGCCAAACATGCACAGCACGCCACCGAGCTTGGAGTTGATCGGCCCGATGTTGAAGGTGATGGCGCGCAGGATCGCGTAGAACGGCAGGAAGTACCATTCCGGAACGATGTGGGCCGGCGTCTTCAGCGGGTTGGCGACGATATAGTTGTCGGCATGGCCGAGATAATTCGGCAGGTAGAAGACGAAATAAGCGAAGACGAACAGGAACACGATCATGCCGAACGCGTCCTTGATGGTCGCATAGGGCGTGAAGGCGACAGTGTCGGTCTTCGACTTCACCTCGATGCCGGTCGGGTTCGACTGACCGACGACATGCAGCGCCCAGATATGCAGCACGACGACGCCGGCGATCATGAACGGCAGCAGGTAGTGCAGCGCGAAGAAGCGGTTCAGCGTCGGATCGTCGACGGCGAAGCCGCCGAGCAGCAGCTGCTGGATCCAGTTGCCGACCAGCGGGATGGCGCTGAAGAAGCCGGTGATGACGGTGGCGCCCCAGAAAGACATCTGACCCCAGGGCAGCACGTAGCCCATGAAGCCTGTCGCCATCATCAGCAGGTAGATGATGCAGCCCAGGATCCAGAGCAGCTCGCGCGGCGCCTTGTAGGAGCCGTAGAACAGGCCACGGAAGATGTGGATGTAGACGGCGACGAAGAAGAACGAGGCGCCGTTGGCATGCATGTAGCGCAACAGCCAGCCCGAGTTCACGTCGCGCATGATCTTCTCGACCGAATCGAAGGCGAGATTGGTGTCGGCCGTATAGTGCATGGCCAGCACGATGCCGGTCAGGATCTGCGCCACCAGCATGATCGACAGGATGCCGCCGAACGTCCACATGTAGTTGAGGTTGCGCGGCACCGGGTAGGAAACGAAGCTGTCATAGATCAGCCTGGGCAGCGGCATGCGGGCGTCGAACCAGCGTTCGATACCGGTCTTCGGCGTATAGGTCGAGTGTCCCTCGCTCATCGAAATATCCCCCTGCCTCAACCGATAACGATCTTGGTATCGGAAATGAACTTGAATACCGGGATCGCCATGTTCTCGGGCGCCGGGCCTTTGCGGATGCGGCCGGCGGTGTCGTACTGCGAGCCGTGGCACGGGCAGAACCAGCCGCCGAAATCGCCTTCCTGACCGAGCGGGATGCAGCCGAGATGGGTGCAGACCTGGACCATGACCATCCAGGCTTCCTTGCCGGGTGTGGTGCGGTTGGCGTCGGTGGCCGGAGCGTCGGACGGCAGGTTGGCGTTGCGGGCGATCGGGTCCTTGAGATCGGCCAGATTGACCGCCTCGCCGTCCTTCATCTCCTTCTCGGTGCGATTGCGCACCACGACCGGCTTGCCCCGCCATTTGACGATCAGCGAGCTGCCGGGCTGCAGCGAGGCGACGTCGACTTCAACCGAAGCCAGCGCCAACGTCGAGGCGTCCGGGCGCATCTGGTCGATGAACGGCCACGCGACAGCCCCCGCGCCGACCACGGCGGCCATGCCGGTGGCTACGTAGAGAAAATCGCGACGGTTGGGATCGTGGATGTCGGTTGCGCTCACGGGTGCCTGATCCTTTCGCCTCTTCCGTGCCGGCGGCCGAGCCTTGTCCCCGCTCAATCGCGCCGGCCCGACAGCGCATGGCGAACAGGCTAGCGAATTCCTCCGGCATTTGGACTTCGGTTTATGCGTGAAGCCCGTTTTTGTCCAGTCGGGTGAAGGCACAAGGGCAGATTGTCGCGGCTGTGTGACGCGACCTCGTCAGGCGCGGCGCGGGCAGCCCCGAGGCGGCCGTGAAACGGCGGAAAATCAAAGGCGGAATCGAACCTCCCTTCGCCTCGACAGCGGTCGCTGGCCCGGTCTATTCTGTGGCCATGGCGCATGTCGTCGACCGTGCAAGATGGGCGCAAGCGCCCGATCGCTGGCAGGGCGAGCTGCAATGCGGTGCCTTTGGCTCCAAAAGCTGCTTGATCTTCAATTATTTGCCAGAGATCGGCGATGGTCCGCGCCTGCACAGGCATCCCTATGCGGAGATATTCATCATCCGCTCAGGCACTGGCCTGTTCACGGTCGGCGACCAGGAGATAAAGGCCACCGCTGGCCAGATCCTGATCGTGCCGCCCGACACGCCGCACAAATTCAGCAATCTCGGCCCCGGTCCACTCGAGACCACCGATATCCACGAGAACGGCCACTTCATTACCGAATGGCTGGAGTAACGGTATTCCGCGTAAGGCCGCGCCTTACTGGATAGCCTTAGCTCGCGCCAAGCCTGACCAGAACGGCTCTCGGTATGTCGTATTCGCGGATCACCGCGTCATGCCTGCGAAATCCGCAAAGCTCGCGCTGGATGAAATAGCCATGCACGGCGGCCGCGGCTTCCTTGAGCAGTCTGTTGCGGTGCTCGCCCTCGCCATGCTCGCGCAGCTTCGCCAGGGTTTCCTCCACGCGCTGCCCGGCTCGCCCAAGGGCTGCCGCCTTCTCGGCGAGAATTTCATGGCCGAGCAGGTCGAGCGCGCTTTCCTGCGCGCCCGGCCGTCCGAAGTTCGAGGGCATGCGTACCGACATGGTGTCGTTCTACTCCGCCGGCCGCGTCTCTTCCAGCACGCTTTCCTCGTTGAACAGGAAGCCGCCGGACTGCCGTTTCCACAGCCGCGCATAGAGCCCGTCGAGCGCGACCAGTTCGTCATGCGTGCCTTGTTCGACGATTCGTCCGCCGTCCAGCACCACCAGGCGGTCGAGCGCCGCGATGGTCGACAACCGGTGCGCGATGGCGATCACGGTCTTGTTTTCCATCAGCCTTGCCAGATTCTCCTGGATTGCCGCCTCGATGTCGGAATCGAGCGCCGAGGTCGCCTCGTCGAGGATGAGAATCGGCGCGTCCTTGAGGAACACACGAGCGATCGCCACCCGCTGCCGCTGGCCGCCGGAAAGCTTGACGCCGCGCTCGCCGACATAAGCCTCGTAGCCAACGCGCTCGCGGTTGTCGCGCAGGCCGAGGATGAAGTCGTGCGCCTCGGCTCTCTTGGCCGCGGCGATCACTTCAGCGTCGGTCGCTTCCGGCATGCCGAGCTTGATGTTGTCGCGCAGCGAACGATGGAACAGGGCGGTATCCTGGCTGACAACGCCGATATTGGCGCGCAGCGAGTTCTGCGTCACCTCGGCGATGTCCTGGCCGTCGATCAGGATCTTGCCGCCCTCGAGGTCGTAGAGGCGCAGGATGAGATTCGCGAGCGTCGTCTTGCCCGCGCCCGACGGGCCGACCAGCCCGACCTTCTCGCCCGGCCGAACGACGAGATCGATGCCGTCGAGGACCCCTGCCCCCTTGCCATAGTGGAAGGTGACGTCCTTGACGTCGATGCGGCCGCCGGTGACCACCAGTTCCTTGGCGTCGGGTGCATCGACGAGGCCGAGCGGCTGCGAGATCAGCGCCTTGGAGTTTTCCAGCACGCCCAGGTTTCGCAGGATGCCGTTAAGCTGCATCATCAGCCGTCCGAGCAGCATGTTGAGCCTGAGCACCAGCGACAGCGTGAAGGCGACGGCGCCGACGGTGATCGAGCCTTCGACCCAAAGATAGATGGCGAAGGCGGCAATCGCCGTGATCATCAAGCCTGACAGTGTCGTCAGCGCCATGCGCACGCCGGTCAGCCTGCGCGTGAATGGACGCAGCGCGTCGAGATAGATGTCGAAGCCGTTGCGGATGTAACGATCGTCGCCGTCGGCCGCGAACAGCTTCAGCGTCTGCACGTTGGAATAGGAATCGACGATGCGTCCGTTGATCATCGAGCCGGCCTCTGCCGTCGCCTCGGCATGTTTGCGGATCGCCGGCAGATAGAGCTTTGCCAGCCAGCCGAAGGCGACGATCCAGACCACCACCAGCACCGCCAGCCTGAGGTCGAGGCCCGCGACCAGCGCCAGCGTCGTCACCGTGTAGACGATCATGAACCAGACCACCTCGATGAAGCTTTCCATCAGGTCGCCGGTCGCCTGCCCCGCCTGCCAGACCTTGGTAGCGATGCGCCCGGCGAAATCGTTCTGGAAGAAGGCGTAGGACTGGCGCGAGACATGACGGTGCGCCTGCCAGCGCACCAGATTGTAGAAGCCCGGCGTGATCGTCTGCTCGTCGACCAGCGCCGACAAGCCGACCACAAGCGTGCGGATGATAAGCACCACCGCGCCCATGAAGAGCAACTCGGGGCCGGCGGCGGTCCAAAGCGCGTGCCAGCTGCGTCCGCCAGGCAGCTGGTCGAGGATATCGACCAGTCGCCCGACGAAGTAGAACAGCCCGGCCTCGACCAGGGGCGCGATGCCGCCGATGACCAGCATGGCGAAGAAAGCGAGCTTCGCCTGCCCGACATAGTGCCAGAGGAAGCCGCCGACGCTGGCGGGTGGCCTGAGATTCGCGGGCTCGCGGAACGGGTTGACCCAGCCTTCGAACCAGCGATAGACGGCCTTCATCATTCCGCGGCTTCACCTTTCACCGGCATCCCCTCGGCGGCCTGCTTTTCGTCGAGCAGAAAACCACCGGACTGGCGCCGCCAGAGCTGGGCATAGAGCCCACCCTTGGCGATCAGCGCGTCATGCGAGCCGTCCTCGACAATGCGACCTTTGTCCATCACCACAAGCCTGTCCATTGCGGCAATGGTCGACAACCGGTGGGCTATGGCGATGACTGTCTTGCCTTGCATGAGCTTGTACAGGTTCTCCTGTATAGCTGCTTCCACCTCCGAATCGAGCGCGGACGTAGCCTCGTCGAGAATAAGGATCGGCGCGTCCTTCAGCATGACGCGGGCAATCGCGATGCGTTGCCGCTGGCCACCGGACAATTTCACGCCGCGCTCGCCGACGAGCGCGTCATAGCCGCCTCGGCCGTTGAGGTCGGTCAGTCCGGCGATCACATCCGCGATCTGGGCGGCCTTCGCGGCGTCGAACATCGCCTCATCGCTGGCGGACTGGCGTCCATATTTGAGGTTCTCGCGCACGGACCGATGCAGCAGCGATGTGTCCTGGTTGACGAAGCCGATAGCCGCGCGAACGCTCTCTTGAGAGACGTTGCGAATGTCCTGTCCGTCGATCAGCACCTTGCCGTCCTGCACGTCGAACAGGCGCAATGCTAGATTGACGAGCGTCGACTTGCCGGCTCCGGAACGCCCGATCAGGCCCACACGCTCGCCCGGCGCGATTCTTAGCGACAGATTGTCGATGACGCCGCCTTTGCCGTCGACGCGCGAATAATTGAAATTCACCCGGTCGAATTCGATGCCGCCGGCGGTCACCACGAGCGCCGGGGCGCCCGGCCTGTCCTGCATGGTGATGGGCCGCGCGATCGTCGTCATCGAATTGCTGGCGACGCCGATCTGCCGAAAGACGTTGGCGCCGACATCGAGGATCCTCCCGGAGATGTTTGCGATCTGCAGCGCGAACGGGATCGCCGTTGCCACGGCTGCCGTGGTCATGTGACCGGCGTTCCACGCGGCAAGAGCCAGCCCGCTTATGGCGACAAGCAGCACCGCATTCAGAACGAACAATGTTGACCACATCAACGTGAAGACGCGCATCAGATGGTAAAACGTGTCGGCATGCTCGATCACCGCCTGCGAGACATATCTGTCTTCATGTTCGCCGGTCGAAAACGTCTTGAGCGTCAGGATGTTGGTGTAGCTGTCGACCATGCGGCCGCTCACCACCGACCACCGCTCTGACAGGGCCGTCGACCACCGGGCGATCCTCGGCATCGAAAATCGGAAGAGCAGGCAATAGAACACCAGCCATACTGCCACCACCGCGAGCAGGACCGGGTCGAGCTGCGCCAAGACGACGATGGCCACGGCGACGAAGACCAGCGCGTACCAGGCAGCGTCGATGGTGAGGTTGACGCTCATCTCCACCGAATCGCCGCTTTGCATGACTTTCGTCCCGATGCGCCCCGCGAAGTCGTTCTGGAAGAACGACCAGTCCTGCCGCGCTACATGCCAATGGCTCTGCCAGCGCACGAGATCGATCAGATTTGGCGCGATGGCGTGGTTGCGGACGAGCCCGTCGATGATGGTCGCGAGTGGGCGCAGCAGCACGATGAAGCCCATCGCGGCGAGCAGTGGCGCATGTGCCGCGAAAAAATCGCCCGGCTTGGTGCTGGAGAGCAGGCCGACGATCACGCCGACGAAAATCGGCAGCATCGCATCCGCGATAGCGGCGACCGCAACGATGATCATGCGCAGGAAATATGCGGCGCGAAACTGGCTTATGAAATACCAGTAGAACTTCCAAAGCCCCAAGGGCGGCTGCCGGTCGTCGGCCAGCGCGACTGGCGAATAACGGCTTTCGAACCAGGCAAACAGGCGATCGAACATTTTTCCTCACGGGCGCTACAATCGGGCGCGCCCTGTCCGGGATCAGCCCCTTGTGTCTCGACTTCGTTTCAATTGCGGGCGGTGGTTACGCCCGCAATCATTGTTCCTGTGGACCCTGCGCACGAGGCGATGTTACTCGGCGGCCATATCGGAATCGGGTGCCAGCGGCTTGGCGTCGGCCTCGGCAGGACCGTCCTCGAGCAGGAAGCCGCCCGACTGGCGCTGCCACAGCTGCGCATAGAGCCCACCCCTGGCGACGAGCTGGTCATGCGAGCCTTCCTCGATGATCCGGCCCTTGTCCATGACGACCAGCCGGTCCATAGCCGCGATGGTCGAAAGCCGATGGGCGATGGCGATAACGGTCTTGCCCTGCATGAGCTTGTAGAGGTTCTCCTGGATCGCCGCCTCGGCTTCCGAATCGAGCGCCGAGGTCGCCTCGTCGAGGATGAGGATCGGCGCGTCCTTCAGCATCACGCGGGCGATGGCGATGCGCTGGCGCTGGCCGCCGGACAGTTTGACGCCGCGGTCGCCGACATGGGCATCGAAGCCCTTACGGCCTTCCGAATCGGAAAGCTCGGCAATGAAATCGAGCGCCTCCGCGCGCTTTGCCGCCTCTATGAGCATCTGGTCGGTGGCGTCCGGCCGGCCATAGAGGATGTTCTCGCGCACCGAACGATGCAGCAGCGAGGTATCCTGCGTGACCATGCCGATCTGCGCGCGCAGAGAATCCTGCTTCACCCCAGCAATCTCCTGGCCGTCGATCAGGATCTTGCCGCTCTCGAGGTCGTAGAAGCGCAGCAGAAGATTGACCAGCGTCGACTTGCCCGCGCCCGAGCGGCCGACAATGCCGACCTTCTCGCCCGGCTTCACCGCCAGCGACAGGCCCTCGATGACACCCTTCTGCTTGCCATAGTGGAAGCGGATGTCTTCGAAGCGGATCTCGCCCGACGAAACGGCGATGTCCTTCGCATCCGGCCTGTCCTCGACAAGCCGGGGCAGTGAGATCGAGCCGATGCCATCCTGCACCGTGCCGATATTCTCGAACAGGCCCGACATCTCCCACATGATCCACTGCGACATGCCCCACAAGCGCAGCAC
>JBFLWR010000087.1:0-19834 GCA_040755925.1 Pseudomonadota bacterium | reverse complement strand
GGCGCGCGCCGTCAGATTGTCCAAGAAGCTGTCGGCGATGCTTTCGTGCAGATAGAGGCGCGAACCGGCCACGCAACTTTGGCCGCTGGCGCTGAAGATACCGGTCATGACGCCGTTAGTCGCGCTCTCGAGATTGGCATCGGCGAACACCATGACCGGGGACTTGCCTCCAAGCTCCAGGGACAACTGCGCCAGGTTGTTGGCGCTGTTGCGCACGATATGGCGAGCGGCTGGCACCCCGCCGGTGAAGCTGACGCGCGCCACCTTGGGATGGCTGGTCAGGACCCGGCCGCAGGGTTCGGCGGTTCCGGTTACGACATTGAAGACCCCTTCGGGGAAGCCCGCGCGCTCAAATAGGCGGGCGAATTCGAGCATCGGCGCCGAAGCATGCTCGGAAGCCTTGAGCACGACCGTGTTTCCCGCGGCAAGCGCGGGTCCGACCTTGACCGCAACCAGGAACAGTTGCGAATTCCAAGGCACGATCGCCGCCACGACGCCCAGAGGCACGCGCACGGTACAGGCAAACATGTCCGGCTTGTCGATCGGAAGAGTGTCGCCTTGTATCTTGTCCGCCAGGCCGGCGTAGTAATGGAAATAGTCCGCTATGTAACGGGCCTGCCAACGCGTCTCCTTGAACATCTTGCCGGTATCAATCGTCTCGGTGCGGCCGAGATTCTCCGATTCCTCGGCGAGCAGGTCGCCCAGTTTGCGCAAGAGCTTGCCTCGCGCCGTCGCCGTCATGCGCGACCACGGGCCATTGGCGAAGGCGTCGTGCGCGGCATCGACCGCGCGATTGACGTCGCCCTCGGTGGCGCTCGGGATTCTCGCCCAAACCTGGCCGGTCGTCGGATTGAAGCTGTCAAAGGTCTGGCCATCCTCGGCATCGACCCACTGGCCGGCGATAAACATCTTGTAACTTGTTGCTTCGGACATGGCGGATCGCCTTCTGGCTTGCGTTGAATTCGAGGGTGACGCGTCTTTATAGACCAATCCGCGCGTTTGACAAATATGCCATACCATCATACGGTATGCACAATTACTGACTTCGGGTTATCGACTCCGGACTTGGCCACGAAAGGGACGTCCCAGATCAGGCCGGGCGTGCCTTCAAAGCAGGATTGGTGCCGAAAACCGTCTTTTGGCGGTTGGCGTGACATCGTCGGCCAGTCGCGGCGACGGCTCTAAACAACGGGACTGCAACAGGGATCGACATGTCTGATTTGTTCAAGAAAGGTATTGAGGTCCGCAGCGAGGTTCTTGGAGCCGAATATGTCGAGCGCTCGCTCAAGCAGGCCGATCCCTTCATGGCCGAGTTCCAGCGGTTCGTGACCGAATTCGTTTGGGGTTCCGTGTGGGCCAGGGACGGCCTGTCGAGGAAGATCCGCAGCATGCTCAACATAGCGATGCTGACCGGCCTCAACCGGCAAAACGAACTCAAGCTGCACCTGCAGGCGGCGCTGAAGAATGGCGTTTCGCCTGATGAGATCAAGGAAATACTGCTGCAGTCGGCGGTTTACGCGGGCGTGCCTGCAGCCTTCGACAGTTTCCTGATCGCGCGCGATGTGATCGCGTCACATCAGCCGGCCGCCGGCGACAACAATCCATGAAACAGGTCTTCGGGCCTCCGTTGGTCATCAACGGCCGCAAGCTGTCGCTGTCGAGATGCGTGCGGGCCGGTGACTTCCTCTTCCTGACCGGGCAAGTTCCGATGCGCGATGGCGCCGTCATGACGACCGGCACGGTCGAGGAACAGACGCGCTCGATCATAGAGAGCATCCGCGAAACGCTCGATTTGGCGGGCGCGACCCTGGATGACATTGTGAAATCGACCGTCTACCTGCGGAACCGGGAGAGTTTTCCCGGGTTCAACAGCGTCTATGCCGAGTATTTTCCTGAAGCGCCGCCCGCCCGCACCGCAATCGTGGCGGACTTCCTCGTCGACATCGATGTCGAGCTCGACGTGATCGCCTATCGTCCTGACCGAGTTTGAAGAAAATTGCGGCCGACGGCTGATGGCCGTTACCCGGACACGGGCGCTGGGAAGACCATCGTCCGCGCCGGATCCCACGCCGCCATGACTTCGGCGCCGCCCGCCGGCAGGCTCCCGCCGGTGGTCTGCGACTTCGCGGTCAAGCGCTCGCCGTCCCGGGTCATCGCATCGACCGACGACAGGCCGCCGAGGAATACGGTCTGATGCACCGTCACCGGCACCTGGTTGAGGCCGGCGCCGCTGGAGAGGCTCAGGTGCTCCTGCCGCACCACGACCACAACCTTCCCGCCGACGCCGATCTCTGCGCCTCGCTCGCTTCGGACCATGGTTCCGCAGCCAAGCCTGATCCACGCAACGCCGTTGTCGATGGATTCGATAACCCCGCGCATCGTGCTGGAATTGCCCATGAAGTCGGCGACGAACAGACTGGCCGGCTGCTCATAGAGTTCGCGTGGCACCCCGGTCTGCTCGATCTTGCCCTTGTTCAGAATTGTAATGCGATCGGAGAGGCGCAAAGCCTCTTCCTGATCGTGGGTGACGTAGATGATCGTCACGCCCAGACGACTATGCAGGTCCTTGATCTCGTCCTGGATCTCCTCACGAAGCTTCTTGTCGAGCGCGCCGAGCGGCTCGTCCATCAGGATCAGGCTCGGCTCGTAGACGAGGCCGCGCGCCAGCGCCACCCGCTGCTGCTGGCCGCCAGACAGTTCCGATGGCCGCCGGTCGTCGAAACCCTCCATGCGCACAAGGCGCAGCACGTCGCCTACCCTGCCGGGACGTTCGCCGACGGGGAAGTTGCGGACCTTGAGCGGGAATTCGACGTTTCTGTAGACGGACATGTGCGGAAACAGCGTGTAGCGCTGGAACACCATGCCGATGTCGCGGCGGTGCGGCGCCAATGATGTCAGCGACCTGCCTTGCGAGCGCACCTCGCCCGAGGACGGCTGATCAAAGCCGGCGATGATGTTAAGCAGCGTCGTCTTGCCCGAACCGCTCGGTCCGAGGAAAGCCATCAACTCCCCTTCCCTGATCGACAGGGAAACGTTGTCGAGAGCCCGGTAGGCGCCATAGTTGCGGCTGATGTCCTTGACCTCAACCGCGGCGCCTCTCGCCGCGCGCGCGCGTTGCCCGGTCATGATTGTCGACGTTTCGTTCATAAGCATTCCTAGAGCGCCCTTCTGGCGGACGGCATCAAAGCGTAAGCGATTGTGACGAGGATAGTCGTGGACGCCAGCATGATTGTCGCGACGGCGGCGATCTCCGGGCTGATGTCGGCGCGCACCATGGACCACATCTTGACTGGCAGGGTCTGCATCCGTGGGCCCGCCATGAACATCGACAGCACGACCTCATCCCAGGAAATGACGAAAGCGAACAGCGCGCCTGAGAACAGGCCCTGCGAGATCGACGGCAACGTCACGAGCATGATCGCTCGCAGCCTCGAGGCGCCGCAGATCATGGCGGCCTTCTCGATCGACTCGTCAAACCCCTTCAGCGCATTGGTCACCATGAGCATCGCGAATGGCAGCGCGACGACGGTATGGGCGATGACAAACGCAACCTCGCTGCCAACCAATCCCAGGTTCAGCATCAGGATATAGAGCGCGATGGCGATGATGATGACCGGCACGAACAATGGCGAACTGAGGAAGGTATCCACCGCCGCCTTGCCTAAGAACCTTGACCGAACCAGGCCGAACGAGGCAGGCACAGCCAACGCCATGCAACAGACAACGACATAGACGCCGATCCGCAAGCTCGCCCAGAACGCGGCCAGCCAGGCTTCATTGGCGAACAGTTGGCCGTACCAACGAAATGTCCAGCTCGGCGGCGGGAACGCCATCCACCGCGAGTTTCCGAACGACAAGGCGGCGACGAACACCATCGGCGCAATGAGGAAAATCAGTGTGGCAAACACAACGAGGCCGAGCAGGGTCCTGAGCGTTGTGTTGCCGGCGCGGGAAAGGATCATGGTTTTCCCTCCCTCTTGGTCGCGACCCCGATCAGCATCGTGTAGACGACGTAGATGATCAGAGTCAGGATCAGCAAATAGATCGCCGCGGCGGTGCCGGCCGCCCAATTCAGAAACTGTTGCGTCTGTTCCACGATGAACTGCGCCAGCATCAGATCGTGGGCGCCGCCGAGCACGGACGGCACGATGAAGTATCCCATCGACGTGACGAAGACGATGATGCAGCCAGTGCTGATCCCTGGAAGACAGAGCGGCAGCATGACCCGCCAAAAAATCGTCGCGTTGCTCGCGCCGCAGACCGATGCGGCCTGCATGAGTGCGGGGTCGATCTTCGACATCGTGTTGTAGATCGGCAGCACCATGAATGGCAGCATCGTGTAGAACATGCCGATCAGAACGCCGACCGAATTGTTCATCATCGGCAAGGGGGCTGAGATCAGTCCCATCGACAGGAGAAGCTGATTGACCGGTCCTGTGTTCTTGTAGAGCAATGACAGGGAAAACAGCCTGGCCAGCAAGCTCGTCCACATCGAAACGATGATGATCCCGAAGATCAGTTTCGAAAGCCGCTCGCCGCAGATCACCAGGAACCAGGCGATGGGGAAAGCGATGAGCAAGGTCGTGACGGTCACCGATAGCCCCGTCTCGATGGTGTTGAGCAAGATCGCCCGGAAAACCTCGGTCGAAATCAACTTCACGAATGTGTTGAACCCGTCGGGCCCCGATACACTGCGACCGAATAGTTGCAGCAGCGGCGCGGCGAAGAACAACAGCAGGAAAACGAGTGCCGGCAGCAACAGCGCGCCGTTGAGGAGGTTGGCTTTTCGCATCCGGTTTTCCTTCAGCCAACCGCGACGCGCCGGAATAGCCTCGCCAGGGTCGCGTTGACCACGGCGGCGTCCTCGACAAGCGCCATGTGTCGCAAGCCCGGCAAGATCACGAGATCGCTGCCCTCGATGTTTTCGGACACGCGCATGGACATTCCGGGCGAGTTTCCCCGATCCTCCTGTCCGGTGATGACGATGGTCGGGCAGGTGATGCGATCGACCTCATCCACCTCTGGCGTGCCCTGCGCCGCCACGATCGCATAGGCCGAGATGAACGAGTGATGATCGTTGGCCTTCAGGATGTCGGCGATATTCTTCAAACTTTCCGGCGAGCTCACCCGATAGGCCTCCGAGAACCAGCGCTCCAGAGCCGGCGCGACACTGACGGCCGGCCCGGCTGTCGCGGCCTGGGACAGCCGGCTCAAGACCTTTCGAGTTTCCTTGGGTGTCCTCTGGAACCATGTGTTCATGAGGGCAAGTCCAGCCAGCCGCTCGGGATATCTGATCGCGAACGCCCTTGCGATCAGGCTGCCGAGCGAGAATCCGACAAGGATCGGACGGTCGAGGCTGAGTTCGTCCATGACCAGGCAAAGCTGGTCCAGATAAAGGCTGATCGAATGCTCGACCTGGGGCTTGCGAGAGCGTCCGTGGCCGACAATGTCGTAGGCGACCGTCGTCATGCTGTGGCGAAAGGCGGAGACCTGGCCCGCGAAGATGCTGTGGTCAAGACCGATCCCGTGCAGGAAGATCGCGGCCGGCCCGGCGCCCTCGACCCGGACAAAAGTTCCGTCCGAAAGCTCCATGGCGCCATTGGCGGCTGCCACGCCTTTCGCCACATTAGCGCTGGACAATCAACCCTCCGGGATAATACATCGATCAGATGGTATGCCATGTTAGCATAAGACGCAAGGCAAAGTCCGATGGCGCCACCGCCAAGTCGCGGTCCGGTCCGCCGCCGCGAAGCGGCTAGGTTCTCGACTTGTAGTAAGTGTCCTTAAGAACGATCTTGCCGTCGCGCAGCTTCCAGAAATCGCAGCCGCAGATGTCGAGGCGTTGCCCATCGACGGCCGTGCCGGCGACCCTCCATCGCGACGCGATCCCTCGATCGCAGATCCAGGTTTCGTCATCGGTCCAGCTTATATCCGGCACGGCCGCGAAGCGCGCTGCGAACGCGTCCCGCACGGCGGCCTTTCCCAACATCCGTCGACCCTGCGGGTCCGGTCCCGCGGGCGCGCGGAATTCGACGTCGTCGGCGAAATGCTCGAGGATGGCTTCGACATCCCTGCGGTTGAACGCGTCCAACACCTTGGCGACGGTGTCGGCATCGGCCTGACCGGTCATGGCAGCTCCTATCGATGCAGCGACGCGGCAATCGGCGCCGCGGTCGCCAAATTTGCTATTGGCATACCATATGACAGTATGGCATCATTGAACAGTGGAGAACATCGAGACAAAACCAACCACTTCTCAATGGGGTTCGAAATGAGATCAATCAGATTCAAGACAGCTCTTGCAGCGGCTGGCATCCTGGCCGCCGCCGTGGCTGGGGTCGCATATGGGCAGAACAAGCAGGTGGTGTTTGTCGCCTGGGGAGGAACCACCCAACAAGGCATGGAAAGCGCCTGGACGCCGATTTTCACCAAGGACACCGGCGCCGCGGTGGTGTCGGACGGCCCGACCAACTACGGCAAGATCAAAGCCATGGTCGACGCTAAGGCCGTGTCGTGGGACGTGATCGACGTCGAAGGCGACTGGAAGGTGCGCGCCGAAAAGGACGGCCTGCTCGAGAAGATCGACTATTCCGGCATCAACGTGGCGGACGTCGACAAGAAGTACTACTCCGACTACGGTCCGGCGGGCTATGCTTTCTCGTTTGTGCTGGCCTACAACAAGAACGCCGTCGGCAACAACGTCCCGCAAGGCTGGGCAGACTTTTTCGATACCAAGAAGTTTCCCGGCAAGCGCGGCATGATCAGCTGGATGACCAGCGGCGTAATCGAAATGGCGTTGCTGGCTGATGGCGTCAAACCGGAGAACCTCTACCCGCTCGACGTCGAGCGCGCCTTCAAGAAATTCGACACGATCAAAAACGACATCGAATTCTGGGATTCCGGGGCGGCCTCACAGACCCAGATTGCCACCGGGGAGACGGTCATGTGCTTCTGTTGGGGGCCGCGCATCGGCCCGGTCAAGCGCGACGGGGCGCCGGTCGATATACAATGGAACCAGCATCTGCAGACGGTTGACTATCTGATCGTGCCAAAGGGATCGCCAAACAAGGATCTTGCGATGAAGTTCCTGAACGCGGCGCTGACGCCGGAAGGCCAGGCGAAAATGGCGGAAGCCAATTTCAACAGCCCGGTCAACTCGAAATCAAAGGATCTCATCGACCCGGCGGTATGGCCGCAGCTAAGCGCCGCCCATCCCGATCAGGCGGTCGACATCAATCTGGATTTCTGGCGCGATCGCGGCGCGGAGCTCAGCGAACGCTGGGCGAAGTGGAAAGTCCAGTAGCCCAAGCTGGAGATAGCCTCCCAAGGCTGCCGGACAGGGTGCACCCCAGCCGGGAATGCGCCTGTCCGGTCCTGGAGCATCACCTCGAAAGGATTGCCTGCTCAACGAAGGCTCAAGGAAAGGACCGTCAGGTCCTGTACGAAGAATCCCGGCTGTCCAGTGTGCGCAACAAGGCGTTCCAGTCGTTGACCCCAAATGGCTGGTCCTTGTCCCAATCCCACCAGCCTTTGACGGCGTGGTCGACGGCACCCTTTGAAGGCAAAGCAAAAGACCTGCCGCTGGCCATTGCGTCCAGCTGTATCTCGCAGGCCTTGTCGAGATAGTAGGCCAGAATAAATGCCTCGCCGATCGTGCGGCCACAGGTCAGCAGGCCGTGATTGCGCATAATCATCACCTTCTTGTCGCCCAGCGCCTCGACCGCCGACGTGGCTTCCTCGACTTCACTGACAAAGCTGTAGCCGGCATAGGCGACATGACCATGGAAGATCATGGAAATCTGATTGATGGGCTCAAGCTCGCAATCCAGGGCGGCAAAAGCGCAGCCGGCGCGGCTATGTGAATGGACGATCGCGGCGGCGTCCAGGCGCGCTTTGTGGATGGATGCATGGAAGGCGTATCCTGCCGGGTTTGGGATGTAGCTCGTGTCATCCAGGACATTGCCATCAAGATCGAATTTGACGAGATTGGATGCCGTAACTTCCTCGAACAAAAGGCCGTAAGGATTGAGCAGGTAGTGGTTGTTCGAGCCTTCGACGCGCAGCGAAAGGTGGGTGCTGGTCAGGTCGGTCATCTTGAAGTGTGCCATCAAGCGATACGCGGCAGCCAGTTCGCAGCGCG
Source organism: Pseudomonadota bacterium (assembly GCA_040755925.1). Taxonomy (GTDB): domain Bacteria; phylum Pseudomonadota; class Alphaproteobacteria; order Rhizobiales; family Rhizobiaceae; genus Mesorhizobium. Next base: position 11,694 of record JBFLWR010000087.1, on the reverse strand, counting down.
ACTTCCACTCCAGCGCATCAAACCCATCCTTGGTTTTGCCTGACGGCATGGCGTTCGTCATCGATTCCTCCATTCTTAGCTTGGTATGATAATGATCTCGTCGGGGGGAATACCGACACGAATCGGACCGCCGACCGGCAGCGAATGGGACCTTGCGGTAACGCGCGCCGATACGTGAACAACCTTACCGCTCCCGAGGACAATCGCCAGATGCTGTTCGGGGCCGAGAAAGGCGGTCTCGACCAACCTGCCGGACAATACCAGCTGTGGCTTTTCCTCGGTCTCCATACCCGGTTCGACCACCCGGAACCGCTCTGGCCGCAGACAGATATCGACCTGGGCGCCGCTGGCAAGGCCGACTGCGTGGGTTATGAAGGTTTCGCCGCCCTCCAGGCAGACAGCCGTCAAGCCTCCTGGCGCGGGCAGCGCACGGCCAGAAAGCCAACTGGATCTGCCCACGAATCCGGCCACAAAGCGCGTCTTCGGCCTGTTGTAGATATCGGCCGGGTTTCCAATCTGCTCAATCCGGCCTTTGTTCATGACCACCACGACATCGCCAAGGCCGAGCGCCTCTTCCTGGTCGTGGGTCACGACGATTGCCGTAATACCGAGTGCGGCAAGAATCCTCTTCAACTCGATACGGAGCCCTTGACGCAATTGCAGATCGAGAGCTGACAGAGGCTCATCGAGCAGGATGACCTCGGGACGAGGCGCCAACGCGCGTGCCAGGGCCACGCGCTGCTGTTGGCCACCGGAAAGCTGACTAGGCAATCGCTCTTGAAAGCCCTCCAGTTGCACCAGTTGCAGCATCTCACGCACGCGCGCAGAATGATCCAGACGCCCATGACGGCGGCGCAAACCATATTCTATGTTTTGCGCCACGCTCATATGGGGAAACAGGGCGTAATCCTGAAACACCACACCGACATTACGTTGAAATGGCATCAGCGCGCCGACGTCCGCGCCGTCGATCAGAACCTTGCCCTTATCAACACGCTCGAATCCCGCGATTAGCCGCAGCGTTGAGGTTTTGCCGCAGCCGCTAGGGCCCAGCAGCGAGACGAGCGATCCCGCGGCGAAGAAAAAGGATGCGTCGTCCACGGCTTTCGTGGACCCGAAGGATTTGCAGACATTGCTGAACTCGACTGTAGACATGTGCCTCTATCGACCTTGCCTCATCCGTACTGTCCACGGCCAAGTATGCGGTCCATACCGAATATGAGATGCAAAACCAGCAGCGCCAGGACTGTCGTTACCATCAGCGCCACCGCGGCGGCGGCAACGCTCAAGTCGAAGCTGGAGCGCATCAGGCTGACCATAGCCACCGGCAACGTCGTGATGTTCGGATCCGTCAGGAACAGGCTGACGGCGATCTCGTCTATCGAGAAGGCAATGGCGAACACCACACCTGCAACTATGTTGGCGCGGATCAGTGGCAACGTTATATCGACCAGGGAGCGTGTCGGCGTCGCGCCCAGGCTCTCGGCCGCCGACGCCAGGTTGCGATTAAGGCCGTCCGTGCCACCCATCACGGCGCGCAGGATGAAGGGCAGCGTCAGCACTGTATGAGCACAATAAAGTCTCAAGAACCCGGTTGAGAACTGCAACTTTGCCCAGAAGAGCAACATGCAGAAACCGAGCACGACCCCAGGGATGGCGAGCGGTGACATCAGGAAGCCGGTCAAAAGGTTGCGGCCTCGCCAGTGCCCACCCGAAAGAGCAAGGCCGGCCGGCACTCCAATCAACAGGGCAGTTGCTGTCGCAGTGGCGGCAATCAGGGCTGTGTTGCCCGCGGCCTTAAGCAACAGATCCGTATGCAGAAGCTTCGCATACCAACGCAACGAGAGGCTCGGCGGTGGAAAGGGCGCGAGATAGGCGCGCGAGTCGAGCGACATGAAGATCAACGCGATGATCGGCGCCACGAGGAAAAGGCACACCAAAGCGACCGTGACGCGCTCCAGCACAGCACCGGCCTTATCGATTGCCCGCCTCATGCCGCCGCTTTCCGTCTGCGCGACCGTGTTAGAAACGTGGTGCAGGCCAATGCGGCGGCCACCAAGCTCAACAGCACGATCGCGAATGCGGCACCGCTGGGATAATTCGAAATCTCGCCGAAGCGCGTATAAATAAGATTGGACAGGAATGCGACACGCCCACGACCCAGGATAAGCGGGATGACGAAGGCGCTGATCGAAAGAGTCGTCGCGAACAGAAACGTCGACAACAGCGCGCGCCCGCACAGCGGCAAGGTGATCAATAGATGTGTCTCCAGCTGGGAAGCGCCAAGCGACTGCGAGGCATCGAGGAGTCGAGGGTTGACCCCTTGTACCGCCCCGATCAGAGACAATGTCACAATCGGCATCAGGTAATGCAGAAGGCCGATGATCACCACGCCCTGAATGGCGAGCAACGAATTCTGGCTGATCCCGATGGCGCGTGTGACGTAGGGCAGGATGCCCACGGGTCCAAACGACACCGAGATCGCGTAAACCTTGGCAAGCGCGCTGACGAACAGCAGTGACATCAGGAAGAATATCCACATTGCCCGGGCCCGTCTCCCGCTGAGCCGGGCAATGCGGTAGGCGAGCGGGAAACATACGATGACCGCGACAATGGCCGCGATCATCGACAACAGGAATGTGTCCGTGAAGTACGACAGGTAGGACACTGTCAGTATCTCGCGGAAATTCTCAAGCGTCAGGGGCCCGGCTTCGTCGGACCCTATTCGTCCTGGCGTATAGGTTTGAACGCTCTCATGCAGCATCAACCCTAGCGGGATGAGCAGCAGAAATGCGGTCAAAAGCACAGCCGGGGCAAGCCCGAGCATTCGACGTGATGCTGACATTGGTATCGACTGAAGTGAGGGGCCGGACTGCCTCTTCGATTGAAGGATCGCACGAGCCGTTAGCGAAGAAGCGGCATGATCTCAGCCTCGAACCGCTTGGCCCAGGCATCACCCTGTGCCGACAGGTAGTCGAAGTCCGGCACATAGGCGAACTTCTTGAAGGACTCATCGCCCTGTATATCGAGCCAACTGAGTCCCTCGATCGGGCCAGCCTTGGCGTTTGCCGCGCTTGCTTTGATTGCCGAATTGAAGGCCCGGGCTTCTGCGGGCGAGATCGAGAAGTTCAACAGGTCGAAAATTTCCTTCTTCTTCTTGGAGCTGGCGAGCACCACCCAACCCTCAGTCCAGAGGAAGACCTTCATCGAAGAATCAGTCTGCGCTACGGGAATGAACGGCACCGACGCAGCTATAGTGTTCAGCGAGGAGGCGTCAGTGAAAGTCACCGACGTCTCGCCCGAGGTGATCGAAGCCACGCCCTCCGAAAAGACGTTATAAACGCGACCAACGTTGCCGGTTTTGGCAAGGTCTGCCAACGCCTTGAAACCAGGATCGATGTTGCGCTCGTTGCCGCCAAAAGCGAGAGCCAGAGACACTATGTGCAGACCCGAATTCTGCGTCGGCCCAGGCAGAGCGATCTGACCTTTGAGATTGGAGCTGAACAGATCATCAATCTTCTTGATCTCGATGGGTGATTTGCCTTTGGCGTAACCCCAGCCGGCGCCCGACTTCGAGCGTGGAATCGACTTCCAGTTGCCCTTGTCGTCTTTGGCGATGAGTTGCTCGGGAACGTCGGCAAGGTTGGGCACATCGGTGACGGAAACGGTCTGTGCCCAACCCTCGCGGATGAGGGCTGGGAATACCGCGCTCCAATTGTCGACGAAATCAAAAGGCGGGTTTGGCCAGGTCGCCTTTATCTTGGCGAGCACGCCCGCGGCGCTGCCTTCGTATGGAACGAAGTTAACCGCCAGCTTGCCAAAGCGCTCCGACATGCTTCGCGATGCCTCGATGTAAGGCGTCCCCCATTCCATCGCCACCGCGCCGCTCTCCTCGGCAAAGCCCGGTTGAATGCCGGAGAGCGCGGCAACGCCGCCAGCCATGCCAATTAGAAGTTCCCGTCTATCCAAGGTGTCCTCCCTCTTTTCTAAGTTATAATGCCATGATAGCGTAATCTCATATTATCAGATTATGCAATGACCGTACAAGGGATTCATGCTTTGGCCGGCAAAACGATGTCCCTCGGCCTGTCCGTATACAAGCTCGGCTATCATCGCGCCGCTTGGCGCATGCCGGATTTTCCCAGGGATGCGATGACCTCGATCCGGCCTTTCGTTGATGCGGCAAAGACGGCTGAGGCGGCGGCGTTCGACTTCGTTTTCTTCGCAGACGTTCTGGCTGTCGAGAACGTGCAGGCTGCGGAGCGCGACATCGCGTTCGAGCATTATGTCGTGAAATTTGATCCGGTCGTGGCCTTGTCAGCCATCGCCATGACGACGAAACGAATTGGCCTTATCGCCACGATGTCGACAACGCACGCCCATCCTTACAATATCGCACGCGCCGTTGGCTCTCTCGACCTTGTCAGCGGCGGCCGCGCCGGCTGGAACATCGTCACGTCCTACAGTTCCGACGAGATCCGGAATTTCGGCATGGCGTCATTGCCCGAACCAGCTTCGCGCTATGCGCGCGCCCACGAGGCGGTGGCCGTCGTTGCGGCACTTTGGGACAGCTGGAGCCAAACAAGCTTTCCGCAGGACAAAGCGAGTGGCGTTTTCCTGGATCGAGCCACCATAAAGGCGCCAGGCCACCGGGGGCGCTATTTTTCCGTTGACGGCCCACTCGACGTCGGCCGCTCACCCCAGGGCGTGCCGGTGCTCGTGGCTGCTGGCGATTCACCAGCAGCGCAGGACTTGGCGGCGCGTTACGCCAACATCCAGTATGCTCCCACCATTGGCGACATCGCCGCCGCCAAGACGCATTATCGCGCCGTGAAGGAACGAATGGTGCACTATGGGCGTGCTCCGCAAGAACTCAAGATCATGCCTGGTCTGATGCCCATCGTCGGCGAAACCGATCTGGAAGCGCGCCGCAAACTGGAAGCCATCCGCGCCCTCATCCACCCGCAGGTCGGTCTCGACCTGCTTCGCCCGCTGTTCGGCGACCTGTCGGACTGCGATCCCGACGCGCCGCTGCCGCGATCCGTCGAGCCGGCAGAAACGGTCATGGGCGGCTATGCGAAGCATGTCTTCGAGCGCGCGATAGCCGATGGTCTTTCGCTGCGCCAGACCTACGAGCTGGTCGGCGACCAGGAGCGCTGGTTCATGACACGTGTGGGTTCCTACAAACAGGTCGCCGACGTCATGGAAGAGTGGTTTGCCGAAGAGGCAGCAGATGGGTTCAATCTGTTGCCCTACTATGTGCCTGGCGGCCTTTCGGACTTCGTCGGTCTCGTAGTGCCTGAACTTCGCAGACGTGGGCTTTTCCGATCCAGCTATCGAGGATCGACGCTACGCGACACGATCGGACTAGCGGCGCCGGGGCGTGATCAAGGCGCAGACTGTCGCCCAAAAGTGTCCGTCGCGCCGTAACGTGGTGATTTTGATGATGTTGCGCCGGTTTTAACGGAGTCGGTTTCTTGAGACCTATAAGAAGCGTTCTGGTCATGCATGCCGAGCCCGATCGGGTTGCGAGGATCGTTGAAGCCGAAGCCGACGAGATCGCATTTCATTATGTCGACACCACTGAGCGTATTGCGCCGATGCTGCAGGCGATCAGACCTGACGCGGTGTTCGGAATCTCTCAAGCCACCTTCCCTGGAAGCGCCCAGCGCGCAGCCCTCACCGCCTCTTCGGTGCGCTGGTTCCAAGTTGGCGGCGTCGGCTATGACCATCTTGGCGCCTGGGATCGCGACAAGGTCGTTGTGACGAATTGCGGCGGATTGCTTGCGCCATTCCTGGCCGAGACGATGACCGGCGCGATGCTGGCGCTCAATGCGAACTTTCCGGCCTACTGGAACCAGAAGAAAGAGATGCTCTGGCAGCCTATCGCGTTCCGCCCGCTGCAAGGCCGCACGCTGCTCATCGTCGGCGCCGGCGCGATCGGCGGCAGGGTCGGACGCAACGCCAAATCGCTCGGCATGAAGGTTCTTTCGATAACCAGATCCGCCTCCGCGGCCGACTGGGCCGACGAATCCTTTGGCGCCAATCAGCTGGACGAAATCCTTCCCAAGGCGGATTTCATCTCGGTGCATATCAGGCTGAGCGAAGAAACGCGGCATCTGTTCGACCGGCGACGGCTTGCCTTGCTCAAGGCGGATGCCATTTTCATGAACGCTTCGCGCGGAGCGGTCGTCGACGAGGAGGCTCTCATCGACGCGCTCAGGCGCCGCAGCATCCGCGCCGCTTATCTCGATGTCTTCGAAAAGGAGCCTTTGGACAGGGACAGTCCGCTGTGGTCGCTGGAAAACGTGATGATCACGCCGCACGCCTCCGACAATGTCGTCGACTGGCAGGAGCGATTTGCCGCTCGCTTCAACGAAAACCTTCAGCGGTGGAACAGCGGCCAGCCATTGCTCGGCCTGCTCTAGGCGATCGCGGTCATGGTCGACATCGAAAAGCTGCGTTCGAACGCCGTCTTGATCGAGGATTTGCGACGCAAGGCAAGGAAACGCTTGCCGCGGATCGTCTATGACTGGCTTGATGGCGGCGCCGGCGACGAGCGGGCTCTTGAGGTCAACCGGCGGCAATACGCTTCTTACGGGCTTCTGCCCCGCTATCTGGCCGCTCTGGAAGGCCTCTCGACCACGACCGCCATCTTCGGCAAAACCTATGCCATGCCCTATGGGATCTCGCCGACCGGGTTCGGCGATCTCTGTTGGCCGGGGGCCGAACTCATGCTGGCGCGCGCCGCGGCAAGCGCGCAAATCCCATTCGTGCTGTCTGGAGCCGGCATTGTGGCGCTCGAGAAGGCGGCGGCCGCGTCGCAAGGCTTCATGTGGTACCAGCTTTATCCAACACGCGACCCGCGCATTACGGACGATCTCGTCAGGCGCGCGGCGGCGGCGGGCGTCGAGACGCTGGTGGTGACCGTCGACTTGCCGGTGGCATCGAGAAGGCCGCGCGACATCCGCAACGGCTTCGGCCTGCCGCCGCGCCTGGGGATCGGTCTGATTTGGGATGGGCTAAGCCATCCCGGCTGGACCATGAGATTCTATCGAAATGGCGGCGTCCCGCTGATGGAAAACTGGGTCGCCTACGCGCCGCGGGGAGCATCGAAAGGCGCGGTCGCGCGTCTCGCCAGCCAGCACTATCATGCCGCGCAGACCTGGGACGATGTCGCAGCCTATCGTCGGCTGTGGCAAGGCAATCTCGTCCTCAAGGGCATCCAGCACGTCGAGGACGCGGCGCGGGCGCTCAGCCACGGCGTCGACGGCATCATCGTTTCCAATCACGGCGGCAGGCAGTTCGACAAGGCGCTTGGCACGCTGGCGACGCTGACCCAGGTGGTCGATCGCGTGGGGGACCGAATGATCGTCATGCTGGACGGCGGCATACGAAGCGGCTCGGACGCCGTGGTCGCGCTGGCGCTCGGCGCGCGCTTGGTCTTCAGCGGCCGATGCACCCTTTACGGCATCTCGGCCTATGGCGAAGCGGGCTGCATGCGCGCCATCGAGATCATCCGGGAGGGCATCGAAGAGACGCTGATGCAAATAGGCTGTCCGCAGATCGCCGGGCTCAATCGAGATTTTGTCAGGGAACGGCCCGCGTGAGAACCCGACAACCATCATTCAATACGACAAGCCAGCTGGTACGGGAGGAAACGACATGTCAGACGAACTCTTCGAGCGCGGTCTGGAAATACGAAAGGCTGTGCTTGGCGCCGACTACGTCGAAAACGCGCTCAACAATGCCGATGATTTCAGTGCCGACTTCCAGAAACTCGTGACCGAGTATTGCTGGGGAGCAGGCTGGGGCCGCACAACGTTGACGCGCCGTGACAAGAGCCTGCTGAACCTGGTGATGCTCGGATTGATGAACCGCAATCACGAGTTCAAGCTGCACCTGAAAGGCGCGATCACCAACGGCTGCTCGCGGGACGAGATCAGGGACGCCTTGATCCAGCTGGCCATCTATGGCGGCATCCCGGCCGGCGTGGAGGCCTTCCGGATCGCTCGGGACGTCTTCGCGGAACTTGATGGCAACGGGCGCGTCGCTCCGGCGCCATGAGCGATCCAGTCCTGGATAACGGCATCGACCGGCTGAGCTGGATGTCGGCCGTCGCGGTCATCCTGCTGGTCCAGTCGACCGCGGCGTTCTTGACGCAAATCGTGGCGGTGCTTGCTCCGGCGCTTGCGCAGGCGAGAGGCTGGCCCGTCGAAGCGATCGGCTTTTATGCAGCGCTCTGCGTCGGCGGCTCGATGGCCGTCCTGTTGTTCGGGTCGACGATCCTCGACGCGGCCGGTCCGATCCGAAGCGTGATTGTCGCGTTCTTCGCGGCGGCGGCGGGCGTGGCGCTTCTGGCTGTCCCCGGCGTGGTTGCTCCGGCAGGCGCAAGCCTGCTCTTCGGTGCCGCCTACGGCGTCGTCGCTCCGACCGGCAACCAGATGCTGCAACGGTACGCGCCGCCCGGGCATGTCGCGCTGATGTTTTCCATCAAGCAGGCAGGCGTGCCGCTTGGCGCCGCCCTCGCCGGCTCGGCGCTGCCCGTCATTGCGCAGCGCGCAGGGCTTGCGGCGGCGCTTGGCGCCGCCGCCTTCGTGCCCTTGGCGACGATCGCCATCTGCTGTCTGGCGCGCCGCATGGACGGCGATGTCGACCCTGGCGCGTGGCGCGTGGCTCTCAGAGATCTCAGGCCGATTGCCGCGCTTGGACCCTTTCGAACCCTGGCCGGCGAACCGAACCTGGTTGGCCTGGCGGTGGTCGGCGCCGCGTTGTCGGCCAACCAGAGTTTCTGGGGCTCCTTCCTGGTGACATTCCTGGTCGAGGATCGTTCGCTCGGCCTTGCGGAGGCCGGCTTCGTCTTCACCTTGATGCAGATCGCCGCGGTTGCCGGGCGCATTGGCCTCGGCTTCGCCGCCGACCGCCTGGGTTCGGGCGCAAGGGTCATTCAGGCCGCGGCACTGCTTTGTCTGCCGGTGTCGATTTTTCTGGCGTTGTCGCGCGAGAGCATCTGGGCGACCAGCCTTGTCGCGGTCGCGGCGGGCGCGACGCTCACCGGGTGGAACGGAACCTTTCTCGCCGAACTGGCGCGCCGCGCACCGCCGCGAACCGTCGCGCAGGTAACCGCCGGCGGTCTTCTGTTCGTCCAGGTCGGCTTTCTACTGGGGCAGTTGATTGGGGCGGGCCTTCTTTCGGCCTCCGCCGGATACATCACGGTCTTCCTGCTCATCGCCGCCGCCCCCGCCATCGCCTCACTGGCCTTGCTTGGCGGGACCGCCAGCGGCTGCGCGGGCTCGCGCCAGACCGACCTGAAACAGGATCGTGAGAAGTCCCGCGGCGCAGATCATGCCGGCGCCGATCCATACCGGCAGTGTCGGAACCACGCCCCAGATCAGGTAAGACAGGATGAAGGAGCAGACTAGCAGCGTATATTCAAATGGCGCGATAATCGAGGCAGGCGCCAGCCTGTAGCTTTCAAGAAGCGCATATTGGGAACAGGCGCTTATGCAGGCGACGCCAGCCATCCAAAACAGGTCCCGCCAGGACAGAGGAGCCCACATCCAAAACATCAGAGGCGCACAGAAAGCGATGAAGGCGACGTTTGCGACCAGCATCTGGACATCGGACTCGACGTAAGCGCTGATGCTCCTTATCAGAATGGCGTTCAGCGCCCAGAATACCGCAGCCGCCAAGACAAGCACGACCGGCAAGAGCGATCCGATTTCGCCAGGACTGCATGCGACGATCACGCCGACAAAACCCAACCCCGTCGACAACCACAGCCTTAGCGGCACGCTTTCCCGCAACAGCGCGACCGAGAGCCCAGTGACGATCAGCGGCGCCGCGAAATAGATGGTCGTCATCTGCGCCAGCTCCAGGTCGCGCGACGCCGTGTAATAGCACGACCATGCCGCCAGGATCAGCAATCCGCGCCAGATGAGGCCGGGCATGCGCTGGGCGCGAGCGGTCCGGCGCAGGAGGCCGCTGCGCGCTCCAACGGCCAGCGAGATTGCCACCACAAATAGGCTGCGCAACAAGAGCATCTGCCAGACAGGGTGCGTCGCGACCAATATCTTTACCGATGCATCCTGCAGCGATAGCAAGGCGTAGGCCACTACGGCAAGGCCCGGCCCAAGCATCGCTGAATGTTCGGAAGGGCGGGACATCAAGCATCCTGCAGGGAGATTGCCCGAGGCGGACCTGTTGAAACCTTTAAAGCGACAATGGCTGCTTCAGGTGCCGCCAGCCACACGCGATTGTTTGCGCGCATCGAGCAATCGGTTGAGCCACTGGGTATCGAGCTGTGGCGTGGAGTCCAGCAGCATCCGGGTATAGGGATTTTGCGGGCGCGTCAGCACATCCTCGCGGCTGCCAGATTCGACAATCCTGCCCTTGGACATGACCACCACCTCATCCGCGAGCCCCGTCACCGTCGACATGTCATGGGTAATGAAAAGATACGCCACGGAGAGCTCGCGCTGAAGGCGCATGAGGAGCTTTAAAACGCCTTGGGCGATCAGGGGATCAAGCGCCGAGGTGACTTCATCGCAGATGATGAGGTCTGGTTCCGCTGCCAGAGCTCGGGCTATGCACAAGCGCTGTTTCTGGCCACCGGAAAGCTGGGTCGTCTTGCGCGACATGAACACGTCAGGATCGAGCTCGACCATATTGAGCAGTGCCCTTACTCTTTCGCGAAGCTTGGATCCTTTCAATTTGAAGTAGAAGCGGAATGGCCTGGCCACGATATCCTCAACCGTGGCTTTCGGATTGAGCGCTGTGTCTGGCATCTGATAGACAAGCTGGATACGCCGCAGATCTTCCCTGCTGCGCGCCAAGAAGTCGAACGCCAGGGGCTTGCCTTTCCATTCGAGGGAGCCGGAGGCTCTTGGCGACAGTCCTGCTATGACGCGCGCGAGAGTGGTTTTACCGCTGCCGGATTCGCCGACGACGGCCACTGTCGTGGCCTGCCTTATGACGATGCTGACCTTGGACAGAGCTCGCACCTCGCCGAAATCGAGGTCAATGTCTGTCGCGCGAAGAAGGGGTGCGCCGGGCATCGCGCGCTCTTGCGCGTCGACCGAGCGGTGAGCCACAAGCGAGCGCGTATAGTCCATCTTCGGTTGGCTGAGGATATCGCGTGTCGAGCCCTCTTCCACGACGGTTCCGTTGCGCAGCACGACGATGCGATCGGCCATCTGCGCGACCACGGCGAGATCGTGGGAGATGTAGAGCGCGGCGATGCCGAAGTCGCGCACCGCTTGCTTGATGGCGGCCAGGACCTCAACCTGGGTAGTGACGTCGAGCGCGGTTGTCGGTTCGTCGAAGACGATGATGTTTGGACGAGGCGCCATGGCCATGGCCGCCATCGCGCGTTGCAGCTGCCCGCCCGAAACCTGGTCGGGAAAGCGGCGCGCGATTTCGGGAGGATTGGGCAATTGGAGCTGCTTCAGCAAATCGACAATGGTCGCCTCGGCCTTGCCGCGCTCGACGCCGTTGTGCTCAACCAGAACCTCGACCGACTGGTCGACGATGCGGCGCACCGGGTTGAATGACGCCGCCGCGCTTTGCGCCACATAGGCAATTTCGGCGCCGCGGATCTTGCGTCGTTGTTCCTCAGGCATCGATCTGAGGTCGGCTCCCTTATAGATGACTTCGCCGCCGACGATGGCACAGCCGATCTTGGTGAAGCCCATC
>JBFLWR010000086.1:0-3426 GCA_040755925.1 Pseudomonadota bacterium | reverse complement strand
ACAACGGCGCCGGCAAGACGACGCTGATCAAGGCGATCTCGGGCGTGTTCCAGCCGACCGGCGGAGAAATACTGCTCGGCGGACAACCTGTGGCTTTCGCGACGCCGCAGGAGGCGCGCGAGAAGGGCATCGAGACGATCTACCAGGATCTGGCTCTGGCGGACAATCTGTCCATCGGCGCCAACATCTTCCTCGGCCGCGAGCCGATGCGCAAGGCGTTCGGCTTCCTGCCGTTGCTCGACCGCAAGGCGATGGCCGATGCAGCCAGGGAGACGATGAAGCGGCTGGATTTCCACGTCAGCCGGCTCGAGGCTCCGGTCAGTAATTTCTCCGGCGGCCAACGCCAGGCCGTCGCCATAGGGAGAGCCGTCTACTGGGATGCGCAGATCCTGATCATGGATGAACCGACGGCCGCGCTCGGCGTGCCGGAACAGCGCAAGGTGATCTCGCTCATCCACCAGCTGAAGGCGCAAGGGCGCGGTGTTATCTTCATCTCGCACAACCTGCAGGATATTTTCGCGGTCTCGGATCGCATCGTCGTGCTGCGGCGTGGCGTCCAGGCCGGCGAACGCAAGATCGCGGAGACCAACCACGACGAGGTGGTCAAGCTGATGGTCGGGGGATAGGCCGGCAGGTCGGTCCTGCCAGGCGGATCAGTCCGTCGCGGGCGCTTTCTGAGACGCGGGGGGCGCCACGCTCTCCCGCTCGACCAGCGGGCATTCCAGCTTGGTGATGGGGTAGCGACCCCGGCCGGGCGCGGGCGGTGTCTCCAGCTGCTCGATCGCCCACTGGCCCATCGCCAGATGCGGCAGGATCGAGGTCGTCAGTGGCGGGAACAAATGGCGGGCGATTTCCTCGTCGTCGTAACCGACCACCGAAATGTCCTGCGGGATATGCAGGCCGGCTTCCTTCAATGCCTCGTAACAGCCGATCGCGGTGCGGTCGTTCTGGCAGAAGATGGCGGTCGGGCGATCCTTCAGCGCCAGGAGTTTGACGGTCGCGGCGTAGCCGGCGCTTGCCGACCAATCGCCCTCGACCACCAAATCGGGGTCGAACGGGATGTCGGCGGTGGCGAGAGCGCGGCGATAGCCCTTCAGGCGATCCTGCGCCGCCTGCATCCAGGGCTCGCCGGTGATGGTGGCGATGCGGCGGTGGCCGTGGCTGATGAGATGCCTTGTCGAGTTCTGGCCGCCGGCGATCTCGGAAGGCACCACCGCCGGGAAGGCATAGTCGGCGGTGTAGCAGTTGAGCAGGATGACCGGGATGTCGAGACTGTAGAGGAAGTCGGGCGCCGTGATCTCGCGGGTGAAGATGGTCATGTAGATCAGCGCCGAGATGCCGCGCCGGGTCAGCGCCTGGATGGCGCGCGGCTCCATCACCGCGTCGCCCATGGTCTGCGCCACCAGGAGCACGTTGCCCGCGTTCCACGAGGCCTGGCGCGCGCCCTCGATGGCGACCACCGCCTCGGGGCTGGTGGCGAGCTGGTCGACGGCAAAGCCGATGACGCCGTCAAGTCCCTCGAACGGCGCGACGGGCGGACGCAGGGCGGAAAAGACTGGTGGAGTATAGCCCAGCGAGCGAGCCGCCTCGACAACGCGGTCGCGGGTCTGCTGCGACAGCCGGATGCCCGGCGAATTGTTGAGCACGAAGGAGACCGTCGCCTGCGAGCAGCCGGCGGCCCGCGCGATGTCGGTCATGGTGACACGACCCTTCGGCTTGGCGGGCGGCTTGCGGCGCCTGGATGTGTCCGGAGGATCGCGCAGTTCCGTCGGTTCGCTCATGGTCGTTTCCCAAACCCAGCCGGCTCTTAAGCAAAGCCGGCGGCTACGGCAAGATACATAGCCAGGGCGCGTTTATGGAAAGCACCCCATGCTTATAGTTATTATCACGATTGACGCATCCGACGCCAGCCGTATCGCGCACCGACGAAACTGCCAAACAATGTCAACAGAGCTGACAAATCCGGGAATTTCGCGCAGCATCAGACCTCCCCGGAAGCCTGACGTGCCGACCCGGCCGCCAGCCTTCCCTTCGCCCCGACCAGGTCCATTCGAGCCTCATAACTAATACTCTTTACTAATAGCCTTGAGCGTTCTACTGTCAACTGGCCGCACACTCGATCGAGGTTCTCGGTCGATGTCGGCAAGCGGGAGACGAGCGCGCCTGACGGCCGGCAATTCGCCGGAGAGGTATGCGACGCTCTCACGAAAATGTCAGACAAATCGGACTATTTACGTACTGCAAATCAGTGTCTAGTGTTTCGGTCGCGGCTGGGTCGGTCCGAACCAGTTGCCAGCCTGCTGGGCGATACCCTTGGAGGAGGAGGCGTCCGGGCCGCAGCCGAGGCATCAGCGATGAGTTTCAAAAGGGAGGTTGAACCATGAAATCCATGATCCGTAACGCATCCGTCGCCGCGGCGGCCCTGCTGCTCGGCCTGTCGGCCACAGCGGCTGCCCGCGCGGACGACAAGCCGACGCTGGCCTTCGTCGTCAACGGCGCGTCAGACTTCTGGAAGGCCGCGGAAGCCGGCGTGAAGAAGGCGCAGGGCGAACTGCCAGACTACACTCTCGAGCTCAAATACCCCGAGCAATCCTCGGTCGCCATCCAGCAGCGGCTCATGGACGACCTGGTGACGGCCGGCGTCAAGGGCATCATGGTCTCCGCCGTGGACCCCAAGACCTCGACAGACGGGTTGAACAAGATCGCGTCCGAAACCGCGTTGTTCACCACCGACTCCGACGCTCCCCAGACCAAGCGCGTCGCCTATATCGGCTCGTCCAATGTCGATGCCGGCAAGCAGGCGGCCGACATCGCCAAGAAGGCGATGCCGAACGGCGGCAAGTGCCTGGGCTTCGTCGGCCTGCTCGGCGCCGACAACGCCAAGGAACGCATCCAGGGCATGAAGGACGGGCTCGCCGGCAGCAAGATCGAGCTGGTCGACGTGCGCGGCGACGACATCGACCAGGCGCGCGCCAAGAAGAATGTCGAGGACGCGCTTGTCGCCAGCCCCGACATCACCTGCATGGTCGGCTTCTACTCCTACAACACGCCGCGTATCTATGAAGCGCTGCGCGATGCCGGCAAGCTCGGCCAGATCACCGTCGTCGGCTTCGACGACGATCCGATCACGCTGGGCGGCGTCAAGGAGGGCACCATTGCCGCCACCGTCGTGCAGCAGCCCTTCGAATGGGCCTATCAGGGCATGAAGCTGATGGCGGCCTACCTCAAGGGCGACAAGTCGGGCATCCCGGCCAACAACCTGATCATCATCCCGACCAAGATCATCGGCAAGGACGATGTCGACGCCTATGCCGCCAACCTCAAGGCGATGGCAGGCAAGTAAGACAAAACGCAGTTGCGCCGGCTCAAAGCGGACCTTGAGCCGGCGCTTTTTTTGACGGGCCTCGCGAGGCCCGTCACTCTGTT
>JBFLWR010000085.1:0-4063 GCA_040755925.1 Pseudomonadota bacterium | reverse complement strand
CGCGACGAAAATACCGGGGAGAACGCCCGCTATCCAAAGCTGGCGCTTGCGGCTTGCAAGACCGCACCCTATAGCAGCGCCTTGAGATGACCGACGCTTCGTCCCTGCCGCTCTTTCCTCACCGCCATCTTCTGGGCATCCGCGATCTTTCCGCCGCCGACATCGAGCTCTTGCTCGACCGCGCCGACCGCGCCGTGGCCATCTCGCGCCAGCCCGAAAAGAAGACTTCCACGCTGCGTGGCCGCACCCAGATCAACCTGTTCTACGAGGCTTCGACACGCACGCAGTCGTCCTTCGAGCTGGCGGGCAAGCGGCTCGGCGCCGACGTCATGAACATGTCGGTGGCGAGTTCTTCGGTGAAGAAGGGCGAGACGCTGATCGACACGGCCATGACGCTCAACGCCATGCGGCCCGACATCCTGATCATCCGCCACCAGTCGGCGGGCGCCGCCGCGCTCCTGGCGCAGAAGGTCGGCTGCTCGGTGGTCAACGCAGGCGACGGCGCGCATGAGCACCCGACACAGGCACTGCTTGACGCGCTGACCATCCGCCGTGCCAAGGGGCCGCTGTCCAAGTTGATCGTGGCGATCTGCGGCGACATCCTGCATTCGCGCGTGGCGCGTTCCAACATCATGCTGCTCAACGCGCTCGGCGCGCAGGTGCGCGTCGTCGCCCCCTCCACGCTTTTACCGTCGGGCATCGACAGGATGGGCGTGATTGTGTCGCGCTCGATGGCCGAGGGCCTGAAGGACGCCGACGTGGTGATGATGCTGCGCCTGCAGCGCGAGCGCATGGAAGGCGCCTTCGTGCCTTCGGTCCGGGAGTATTTCCGTTATTTCGGCCTCGACGCCGAAAAGCTGAAAGCAGCCAAGGAGGATGCGCTGGTCATGCATCCGGGGCCGATGAACCGTGGCGTCGAGATCGCCTCGGAGATCGCCGACGGACCGCAGAGCGTCATCCAGGAACAGGTCGAGATGGGCGTCGCCGTGCGCATGGCGGTCATGGAAGCGCTGCTCGACCCGCGCCGCAACCATGAGGGACGCGGCGCATGAGCATGACGGTCTTCAGCAAGGCGCGCATTGTCGACCCATCGCGCGGCATCGACGAGGTCGGCGCCGTCATCGTCGACGGCCGCAGGATCGCCGCGGCCGGCAAGGCGACGCTGAACCAGGGCGCTCCGGAAGGCGCGACCGTCGTCGACTGCGCCGGCAAGACGATCGTGCCAGGGCTTGTCGACGCGCGTGTCTTCATCGGCGAGCCGGGCGCCGAGCACCGCGAGACGATCGCATCGGCAAGCGTCGCCGCGGCTGCCGGCGGCGTCACCTCCATCGTCATGATGCCGGACACCGACCCGGTCATCGACAATGTGGCGCTGGTCGAATTCGTGCTGCGCACGGCGAGAGACACCGCGAGCGTCAACATCTTCCCCGCGGCAGCGATCACCAAGGGCCTCGAAGGCCGCGAGATGACCGAGTTCGGTCTCTTGCGTGAGGCGGGCGCGGTAGCCTTCACCGACGGCCGCCACACCATCGACAATGCGTTGGTCATGCGCCGGGCGCTGACCTACGCACGCGATTTCGGCGGCGTGATCGCTCATGAGACCCAGGATGCGGACCTCGCTTCGGCCGGCGTGATGAACGAAGGGCTTTATGCGAGTTGGCTCGGTCTCGCGGGCATTCCGCGCGAGGCGGAACTGATCCCGCTGGAGCGCGACCTGGCATTGGCGCGGCTGACGCGCGGCAATTACCACGCGGCCAAGATCTCGAGCGCGATGGCGGCCGGCGCCGTGGGCCGGGCAAAGGCGGACGGCGCCAATGTCACGGCCGGCGTCGCCATTCATAACTTGTCGCTCAACGAGAATGATGTCGGCGAGTACCGCACTTTCTTCCGGCTGACCCCGCCCCTGCGCGACGAGGACGACCGCCTGGCGATGATCGAGGCGATCAGGAACGGCACGATTGACATCATCGTATCCTCGCACGATCCGCAGGACGTCGACACCAAGCGCCTGCCCTTCGCCGACGCCGCCGCCGGCGCGATCGGTCTGGAGACGCTTCTCGGCGTCGCGCTGAGGCTCTACCACAATGGCGACCTTGCACTAACAAGGCTGATCGAAACGCTTTCGACCGCCCCAGCAAGATTGTTCGGCCTGCCCGGCGGAACGCTGAAGCCCGGCGCGCCGGCCGATCTCGCCGTCATCGATCTCGACGAGCCCTGGATCGTCAGCGAAGGCGGCCTGCGTTCGCGCTCGAAGAACACCTGCTTCGAAGGCGCCCGCCTCCAGGGCAAGGTCTTGCAAACGATGGTTGCGGGCCGCACAGTGTTTTCCGCCTGAACGCCAGCCTGGACGGCATCGCGGCCACGCCAGCATACAAGAAACGTGGGGGGAACAATGGGTTACGGGCTCGCACTGATCTTCGGCTACCTGCTCGGCTCGATTCCGTTCGGCCTCCTGCTCACACGAGCCGCCGGCCTCGGCGACGTGCGCAAGATCGGCTCGGGCAACATCGGTGCGACCAATGTCCTGCGCACCGGCAACAAGGGGCTCGCCGCCGCAACGCTACTGCTCGATGCGCTGAAGGGCACGGCCGCGGTGCTGATTGCCGGCCATTTCGCGCCTGAATTCGCGCTCGCCGCCGGCTTCGGCGCGTTGCTCGGCCATCTCTTCCCGGTCTGGCTGGGCTTCAAGGGCGGCAAGGGCGTCGCCACCTACCTCGGCGTGCTGCTCGGGCTTGCCTGGCAAGGCGCGCTCGTCTTCGCAGTCGTCTGGCTGGCGATGGCTTTCCTCTTCCGCTACTCATCGCTCGCCGCGCTGACAGCGGCGGTCGCCGTGCCGATCTCGCTCTTCTTTCTCAGCACACCTCAGATCGCCGGCCTGTTTGTGGTGATGAGCCTGATCGTTATCGCAAGGCACCACGAGAACATCTCACGGCTTCTCGCTGGCACGGAGGGCAAGATCGGGGGCAAGGGATGAACAACCCGGCCGCCGGCCCGCGCCTCAGCGACCAGCAGCGGCTGAGCTGGCTTCGCCTGATCCGCACGCCGAATGTCGGCCGGGCCTCGTTCCGGGAATTGATCAATCGCTTCGGTTCAGCCGAAGCGGCGCTTGAAATGCTGCCCGAACTGATGATTTCGGGTGGCGCGAGCCGGGTTACCCGCATTCCCTCTGTTGCTGAGGCCGAGGCGGAACTGGAAACCGCCCGGCGCGCCGGCGCCCGTTTCGTCGGCATCGGCGAGGCCGACTATCCGCCTTTGTTCAAGACGTTGGACAACCCGCCGCCCTTGCTCGCCATCAAGGGCGAAGGCGCGGTGTTCCGGCTGCCGGCAGTGGCGATCGTCGGGGCCCGCAATGCCTCGCTGGCCGGGATCAAGATGGCGCGGACGCTGGCCGCGGATCTTGGCCGCGAAGGTTATGCCATCGTATCCGGCCTGGCGCGCGGCATCGACACGGCCGCGCACCGCGGCAGTCTTTCGACAGGAACGGTCGCGGCGCTGGCGGGTGGCCTCGATGCTCCCTACCCGCCGGAAAACGCGGATCTGTGCAACGAAATTGTCGCGCATGGCGGCGCCATCGTTTCGGAAATGCCGTTCGGCTGGCAACCGCGCGCGCAGGATTTTCCGCGCCGCAACCGCCTTGTCGCCGGCATGTCGCTGGGGCTGGTCGTGGTCGAGGCCGCGCAGCGCTCCGGCTCGCTGATCAGCGCCCGCCTCGCCAACCAGATGGGCCGGCTGGTCTTCGCGGTGCCCGGTTCGCCGCTCGACCCTCGCGCGGCCGGAAGCAATGCGCTTCTGAAGGACGGCGCCACGCTCGTGACCGAAGCCGCCGACGTCCTCGATGCGCTGGCGCCCCTCGCCGGTCCTCGCATTCCTCGCGCCGCGCCGCCGGCCGAACAGCTTGACCTCTCCTGGATGCCGCCGCCCGGCGAAAACGAGCGCACCGATGTGCTGGAGGCGCTCGGTCCCACGCCCGTTGCGGTCGACGAGATCATCCGCCATACGGGTCTGAGCGCGGCGCAAATCGCGATGGTGCTGCTGGAACTCGACCTCGCTGGCAGGATCGAGC
>JBFLWR010000084.1:0-14991 GCA_040755925.1 Pseudomonadota bacterium | reverse complement strand
CGGCATTCCAAGCTTCGAGACTCCCGAGGACGCGGCAATTGCCGCGTCCTATCTTGGCGAGTGGTCGCGAGCCCAGCGGGAACTCCTGCGCACGCCATCGAGCCAGGGCGGAGACGCCGCCGGTGATCGTGCGACGGTGCAAGCGATATTCCGCCAGGTCGCGAATGAAGGACGGCGAATGCTGACGGAGCCGGAAGCAAAGGCGGCGGTCGCCGCCTATGGCATCCGCGTGCCGGAGACCGTTGTTGTCACCTCCGCTTCGGAAGCAGCACACGCGGCTGGCCGCCTTCTCGAATCCTCCGAACGGGTCGTTGTCAAACTGCTGTCGAAGACGGTTTCCCATAAATCGGACGCAGGTGGCGTTGTTCTCGACATCGCGACCGCGGCGCAAGCGGGCAAGGCCGCCAAGGCAATCGAAGCCAGTGTGCGAAAGCGTGTACCGGGAACCGCGATCGACGGCTATGCCGTCCAGCCTATGGTCGTTCGCAAGCAAGCCCAGGAACTCATACTCGGCATAAGCCGGGATCCGATGTTCGGACCCGTCATCCTGTTTGGCGCCGGGGGCACCGCGGTCGAGGTATTGAACGACACGGCCATCGGATTGCCTCCGCTCGACGATGTGCTGGCTGGAGACTTGATCGACCGGACCAGGGTGGGGCGGCTGCTTGCCGGCTATCGTGGCCGAAAGCCGGCCGACCGTGCGGCGATCGTCGCCGCCCTTGATGGCCTGTCGCGGATGGTCGTCGACTTCCCCTGCCTTGCTTCGCTGGACATAAACCCATTGCTCGCAGACAGCGAGGGAGCCATCGCTCTCGACGCTCGCATCGAAATCGATCCGGAACGGGTGGATGATGCGGCGCCCAATCCGGCACTCGCAATAAGGCCCTATCCTGCAGGCTGGAGCCGCGAGTTCCGCTCCGAAAGCATGTCGTTCCATATCAGGCCCATCATGCCGGCGGACGTGACGCTCTATCCCGAATTCCTGGCCAGGATTTCTCCCAACGACCTGCGGCTGCGCTTCCTCTCGCCGCGCAAGACCTTCCCGCACCAGATGCTGAAACGGCTGACCCAGCTCGACTATGATCGCGACATCGCCTTCGTGGCGATCGAAGCGGGTACCGGCGCGCTGGCGGGGATCGGCCGGCTCTCGTGCGATCCGGACCATGAAAGCGGTGAGTACGCCTTGCTCGTGCGCACTGACCTGCAAGGCCACGGCCTTGGATGGGAGTTGCTGAAACAGATCATCGACTATGCCAAGGCGGACGGTGTCGGCCGGATCCAGGGCATTGTCCTGAACGAGAATCGCAACATGCTTAAAATGTGCCGCGAGTTCGGTTTCTCGATAGGGTTCAACCCCGACGAGCCGGGCCTTTCAGCCGCAACGTTAAACCTAACCCCTCGATGATTGCCGGTTACGATCCCGTCTTCTCGATGCCGACGGGAGCCAAAGCAGCACTCTCGACGCACGCCAGCATCTCGGCAGCAATTTCCGCGACGTTGCGGTCGCATTCGACCTGGCTCCAGCTCAATGGGCCGGCGTGGCCTTGTAATTGCCGTGCGAGAATGTCCACCGTAGCATCCGAAGGGCCGCCCTTGCGCTTATTGACCCGGTGCCAAAGAACCGACGGATCGGCCGACAGCCAAAATCCAGCAAAGGGAATGGCTCTGTTGCCGGCGACTCGCTCGATCTCATCCCGATAAGCCGGATTGTCGAACACGGCATCGGCTACGACAGAGCCGCCTTCGGCCAGGATCAACTCGGCGCGCCAGGCAATCTGGCGATAGACGCGTTCAGACACGCCTGGCCGGTAAGCCCTGTCCGGCAGCCTGGTTTCCGCCGGCACGCCATGCATGGCCTTGCGGATGCGGTCGCTCTCGACGATGCGCGCGCCGGGCGGTGCCCCGATTTGTGGTGCAAGAGCTTCGGCAATGGTCGTCTTGCCTGAACCGCTCAGGCCGCCGATCGCTACCAGCCTGGGTGATCTCTCGACCAGGAGTTCTCGCGCAAGATCAAAATAGCACCTGGCCTCAGCGACAAGCGCCGAAGGATCAGCGCAGCCTTCCTCAACCTGCGTCGCCGTGACGTGGGCGCGAACCGCGGCCCGCACCGCCATGAAGAAGGGCAGGAGGATGAAGCCGTCTTCGTCGTCGGCCTCGTCCAGATAGCGGTTCATCGTCAGGTTTGCGAGCTGCGGGAAACCTCGGTGCCAGAGGTCCATCAGCAAGAATGCTATGTCGTAAAGCACATCGACGGTGGCGATCTGATCATTGAATTCGATGCAGTCGAAGAGGCTCGGCTCGCCGTCGAGAAGGCAGATGTTGCGCAAGTGCAAATCGCCATGGCAACGTCGAACGCGGCCTGCGGATTCACGCAGGTCAAGCAAGTCCGAATGGCGGGCGAGGGTGGCGTGAAAGGCTTCAGTGAGCGACCCGATCTCGGCCTCCCCGAAGACTCGGCTGGTCGCGAAGCCTGCCGCATTGATTCCAAGGACGCCGGCGATGTTCGATGAGCCGCTGCCGGCGTGAATCGTCGGCGCTCCACGGTGGTATCGAGCGACCATGCGCGCCACCTGCGTCATCAAGCCGGGCGTCAGCTTGCCCGCGATTGCCATTTGATCGAGAAGTCGGGACTGGTCGAACCTGACCATCTCGATCGCAGCGTCGACGAGTTCGCCCGAGCCGTCGAGGGCGAACCCGTCCCCATCCCGGGTGATGCGTCGCACTCCGACATAGAGGCCGGGCGCAGTCAATGAATTCAGATCCACCTCCTTCTGGCACGCGGCGAGCCGGAGTTCGGGCGTGGAAAAATCGACATAGGGCAATTTTACTGCGCGCTTCAGCTTGAAAGCATGTTGGCCGACCAGGAAGACGCGAGAGATGTGGGTTTCGACGAGCTCGACTGGGTCCACCTCGCCGTAAGTGGCGGGGGTCCGCAAAAGTTCCACCACCGCATCTTGGCCGCATAGGATCATCGCTAAGGTTCCTTGCAAGGTTGCAGCCTGATCTAATCTCGTCGGCCGACATGCCATGAACGGTGCTGGAACTGCGGCCTATGGGCCTAACCCGGCAAAGCCTACGGCACAGACGCGTTCGAGCGTTGATCGATATCAACTCAAGCCGTGGACGACTTTGATCCAGCGCAAGGAAGGCTCGACTCCGTTCGCCAATACTGCCGAGTAAGTCGCGATCGTTGACAGGAGTTACCGCCGTGTCCTTCAAAACGTTGCTTACAGTTACATCCGCTGGCCAGGGAGAGGGTGACCTCAAAGTAGCCGCCAGCTTGTGCCAGGAGATCAATGCACATCTCTCGGTCCTCGTTCTGGTGCTTGCCGCCCCACCTGCAGGCAGTGACTATGGCGCTGTTGTCTCGCCGGCGTGGCTGGAGGAGCGCCAGGCGGAGATGGACACGCTGGAGAAGCGGACAGCGGCTGTCTCCAGATTGATGTCGGACGGCGCTATATCGGCCGATGTCAGCAACGACTATCCCGATACGATCTGGGCGGCTGAGATCATTGGTCGGCGCGCGCGCTACGCCGATTTGACGGTGATCGGGCCGGAGCTGCTAAAGACCCATACGCTCAAGAGCAAGGTTGCCGAAGGTTGCTTGTTCTGGTCCGGAAAGCCGATCCTGCTCATCCCCGAGGGCGCTCATGCGACACTGCGGCCGAAACGCGTTGTCGTTGCCTGGGACGCCAGCCTGGAAGCCTCGCGCGCCGTTCGGGAGTCGCTCGATGTACTCGCCGGCGCGGGCGAGGTGCGTGTCGTCATGGTCGATCCGATCGAAGGCGAACGCCACCACGGCGAGGAACCTGGAGCCGACGTTGCGACCTATCTTGCCAGGTATGGCGTCAAGGTTATCGTGGACCGGTTGCCGAGCTCACATCATCCGATTGCCTATGTCATTCGCCAACATGCCGTGGATGTTGGCGCGGAACTCATCGTAATGGGAGCTTACGGCCACTCCCGCCTGCGAGAGCGGATCTTTGGCGGCGTGACCAGGTCGATGATCGAGGAACCGCGACTTCCGGTACTCATGGCTCGTTAGGTGGCGGGCGGCCTGGCAGATCCAAGGCCGACGCCCTTTTTGGCAATTGGGACAGTGCGACCGACTTGCCCCGAGTTGGGCTGGGCATTGGCAGCAACGCAATGATCTGTGACACCTCGGCGCGTCAGATCGAACCGACCAGGGCGGGATCGAATGCACTATTTTCGCCATCATAGCCCCTCGGGTTGCAGACAATCCGTGTGCTGCCGACTATGTAATTGGCGCTGTCGTGAGTACAGACGTGGACGTCACCGATCAAAGTAGGTGCAATTTCGCCGGCCGCGCTCGATGTCGCAACAAGCTTTATCACCTTTCACCGAAAGTACGACCAGCCGCAGTCCACGGAGCAGGCTGACATATGTCTGCAGGGGCAAGCGTCTCGCCGGCAAGCTTCGAAGGCTCCGCAGGCTCCTAAGAGCAGCTATGGTTTAGAAGCTGCTCTCAAAGCCTGCCCTGCGGGCAGGTCCGGGAGACCGGCACGAATCGCAGTCGCATCCCTATCCGCGAACTGCCACCGAGACGCAGATGGGGGCGGCTTCGGCACAATTTGGGTAGTGTGCCGCCCCCATCCGCTTCTGTCGCCGGCGCGATCGTCAGTCCTTGTCGTGCTGAAGAAGCGGCGGCGGTAGTAGCAATAGCATTAGTATCAAGAGCACCCACTTGTACTTCCGCAGGTGTCGCACTTCTCGCAGGTGCCGTTCCGCACCATGGTGAAGTTGTGGCATTCCGAGCACTCGTTGCCGGTGTAGCCTTGCAGCAGCGACTGCTGGCGGCGGGTGGCGGCGAGTTTCTTCGCTTCGGCTGCCTCGTTGGCGGCGGCGTCGGTGAACAGCGCCTCGGCGCCCGAAGCCTCGGTTTCCTCTTCCACTATCTCCTCGGCCAGCTCCCTGGCGCGCTCCTCATAGTCGCGCTTGTAGGCGATGGCATCGTCGCTTGCGGGCTTCAGCGTCAGAACGTTGGAGCCGGAAAAGGCGGTGGGGGCGACGCGGGCAGGGGCCGTTGTCGAGCCCGAGCCGCCAAAGCCCTTAGGCTCGGAACCAACGCCCGACACCAGCTTCACCGGTGAGGCGCCGCGATAGAGGCCCTTGGAGAAGGGCGTTGCCTTACCTTCGGTGATGCCGCGGCCCAGTGCTGTCTTGTCGAGGTCCGACTGGTCGACATGAGCGAGGTCGTGACGGCCGAGATAGGAGACAGCAAGCTCGCGGAACACGTAGTCGAGGATCGACGTCGCGTTCTTGATGGCGTCGTTGCCCTGCACCATGCCGGCCGGCTCGAACTTGGTGAAGGTGAAGGCCTCGACATATTCGTCGAGCGGGACGCCATATTGCAGGCCGAGCGAGATGGCGATGGCGAAGTTGTTCATCATGGCGCGGAAGGCGGCGCCTTCCTTGTGCATATCGATGAAGATCTCGCCCAGGCGGCCGTCGTCGAACTCGCCGGTGCGGAGATACACTTTGTGACCACCGACGACTGCCTTCTGGGTGTAACCCTTGCGGCGGTTCGGCAGTTTTTCGCGATCGCGGTAAAGGCGCTCGATAACGCGCTCGACGATCTTTTCCGTCACCTGCACGGCGCGCTGCGCGGCGGGCGCCGCGATCAGCTGCTCGACTGCCTCGTCCTCATCCTCCTCGCCATCGGCGAGCAGCGAGGCATTGAGCGGCTGTGACAGCTTCGAGCCGTCGCGATAGAGCGCGTTGGCCTTCAGAGCCAGCTTCCAGGACAGCATATAGGCGTTCTTGGCGTCCTCGACCGTCGCCTCGTTCGGCATGTTGATGGTCTTGGAGATGGCGCCCGAGATGAAGGGCTGCGCCGCGGCCATCATCAGGATGTGGCTCTGGATGGAGAGCGAGCGCTTGCCGATCTTGCCGCAGGGGCTGGCGCAGTCGAACACCGGCAGGTGCTCGGCCTTGAGGAAGGGCGCGCCTTCGAGCGTCATGGCGCCGCAGACATGGATGTTGGCGGCGTCGATGTCCTTCCTGGAGAAGCCGAGAGCCGGCAGCATCTCGAAGGAGAAGTCGCCGAGTTGCTCGTCGGTGAAGCCGAGCGTCTCCTTCACCCAGTCGGCGCCGAGCGTCCACTGGTTGAACACGAACTTGATGTCGAAGGCCGACTTCAGCGCGGCGTTCAGCGCAGCGATCTTTTCGTCGGTAAAGCCCTTGGCCTTGAGCGAGCCGGGGTTGATGCCAGGCGCCTGGTTGAGGTTGCCGTGGCCGACGGCATAGGCCTCGATCTCGGCGATCTGGCTTTCGGAGTAGCCCAGCGTGCGCAGCGCCTCAGGCACGGCGCGGTTGATGATCTTGAAGTAACCGCCGCCGGCGAGCTTCTTGAACTTCACCAGCGCAAAGTCGGGCTCGATGCCGGTGGTGTCGCAATCCATGACGAGACCGATCGTGCCGGTCGGCGCGATCACCGTCGCCTGCGCGTTGCGGTAGCCATGCTCTTCGCCGAGCTCGATGGCGCGGTCCCAGGCGGCGCGGGCATGCTCGGCCAGTTCCGGCTGCTTCAGGTCGGAAGCGACCAGCGGCACCGGGTTCACGGCGAGCTTCTCATAGCCGTCCTTGTCGCCATAGGCGGCGCGGCGATGGTTGCGCATGACGCGTAGCATGTTCTGGGCGTTGCGGTCGTAGTCCGGGAAGGCGCCGAGCTCGGAGGCCATCTCGGCCGAGGTCGAATAGGCGACGCCGGTCATGATGGCGGTGAGCGCCGCGCAGATGGCGCGGCCCTGGTCCGAGTCATAGGGAATGCCGGAGGTCATCAGCAGGCCACCGATGTTGGCGTAGCCGAGGCCGAGGGTGCGGTAGTCGTAGGAGAGCTTGGCGATCTCCTTCGACGGGAACTGCGCCATCATCACCGAGACCTCGAGCACGATGGTCCACAGGCGAACGGTATGCTCGTAAGCGGCGATGTCGATCGTGCCGTCCGCATTGCGGTAGGGCAACAGGTTGATCGAAGCGAGGTTGCACGCCGTGTCGTCGAGGAACATGTATTCCGAGCACGGGTTGGAGGCCCGGATCGCACCGGCGGAGGCGCAGGTGTGCCAGTCGTTCATCGTCGTGTTGAAGTGCAGGCCGGGGTCGGCCGACGCCCAGGCGGCGTAGCCGATCTTTTCCCACAGGTCGCGCGCCTTCAGCGTCTTCAGCACCTTGCCGTCCTTGCGGGCGGTGAGCTGCCAGTCGCCATCGGCCTCGACGGCGCGCAGGAAATTGTCCTTCAGCGACACCGAGTTGTTGGAGTTCTGGCCGGAGACGGTGAGGTAGGCATCCGAATCCCAGTCGGTGTCGTAGGTCTTGAACGACATCGAGGTGTAGCCCTGACGGGCGAACTGGATGACGCGGTAGATGTAGTTCTCCGGCACGGCGTCTTTCTTGGCCGCCTTGATCTCGCGCTTCAGCGCGGTGTTGAGCGAGGGGTCGAAGCAGTCGTCGCCATTGCCTTCGCAATTGACGCAGGCCTTCATGATCGCTTCGAGGTGCTTCTTGACGATCTTCGAGCCCGTCACCAGCGAGGCGACCTTCTGCTCCTCATTGACCTTCCAGTCGATGAAGTCCTCGATATCGGGATGGTCGGCATCGACGATGACCATCTTGGCGGCGCGGCGCGTCGTGCCGCCCGACTTGATGGCGCCGGCGGCACGGTCGCCGATCTTGAGGAAGCTCATCAGGCCGGACGAGCGGCCGCCGCCGGAAAGCTTCTCGCCTTCGCCGCGCAGCATCGAGAAGTTCGAGCCGGTGCCGGAGCCGTATTTGAACAGGCGCGCCTCACGCACCCAAAGGTCCATGATGCCGCCCTCGTTGACGAGGTCGTCCTGCACGCTCTGAATAAAGCAGGCGTGCGGCTGCGGATGCTCGTAGGCGCTCTTCGACTTGGTCAGCTTGCCGGTGAAGGGGTCGACATAGAAGTGGCCCTGGCTGGGGCCGTCGATGCCGTAGGCCCAGTGCAGCCCGGTGTTGAACCACTGCGGCGAATTCGGCGCGACCCGCTGGGTGGCGAGCATATAGGCAAGCTCGTCGCGGAAGGCGCGCGCGTCTTCTTCCGACTTGAAGTAGCCGCCCTTCCAGCCCCAATAGGTCCAGGTGCCGGAGAGACGGTCGAAGACCTGGCGAGCGTCGGTTTCCGAACCATAGCGCTCAGCCTCGGGAAGCTTGGCAAGCTCGGCCTCGTCGGCAATCGAGCGCCACAGGAAGGAGGGGACGTCGTTCTCCTCGACCTTCTTGAGGCGAGCGGGAACACCGGCCTTGCGGAAATATTTCTGCGCCAGGATGTCGGCCGCGACCTGGCTGAACTGGGCAGGCACATCGATGTTGTCGAGGCGGAACACCACCGAGCCGTCGGGATTCTTGATCTCGGACAGGGCCTTGCGGAATTCGATCTCCGCGTAGGCCGACTGTTCTGGCTTTGTGAAGCGACGCTCGATGCGCATTGGTCCGGTCCCTTTTGTCTATATATAGCGCTTTTCCCCAGGGATTGCTGCCCTGCCAGGTGAAAAGCGCGGTCCGCCGTTTGCCGGCATCGCAAGCATGCCGGCACTCTCCTCGTCGCGGGCGCCGCCATACAGGCGGCCAAACGCCTTACCGGGCGATTGGCCAAGCTGCAGGTCGACCCGCGGGTCCCTCAAAACTGAAACTTTTTGTCGATTCCCTCGAAGGAGGGAGGTTCACACTATCTAGGGTCTAGCCTGCCTGCAAACACTAAATATAGTGTTAACAGATCATTTTTTCCAGGCCGACAATTCTCCCTTTCGCCCACCCAAGCCCCAATGATCCCAACGCTTCCGCCAGCCTCGTGAACAGGCGGAAATGTGGGTAGAACGCACAAAATCCGGGAAAAAAGACCGGCCTCGGAACTCTCCGGTCACGCTCGCAACAGGAGCGCATGGCCTATAAAAAGCGACTCGTCCCCACCCGTCAAGGATTCGTTTTTGTAGCTTTTGTGACCCCAATATGTTGTGTGTCACATATGTGGATAACGGGGACAGAAAGGCGGTTCAAAAAACCTTGGGTTGCCGGGCCTTGACGGTGATTCCGCCAACCCTCCCAACCATTGCCGGACGAACGGCTTTTCATTTTAGCTGGCTTGCACTATCTGTTGCCCTTGCGCGGGGGCGTGTCTTGTCAACCCAGAAAGCATTCGCTACGCCCCGCTCATGACAGTTACCGTACGTTTTGCCCCATCGCCGACCGGCCGCATCCATATCGGCAATGCGCGCACCGCGCTGTTCAATTGGCTGTTCGCCATGAACAACAAGGGCCGGTTCATCCAACGCTTCGACGACACAGACATTGCCCGCTCGAAGCAGGAGTTCGCCGATTCCATCCTGTATGACCTGCACTGGCTGGGCATCTTTCCAGACGCCACCGAATATCAGTCGCGACGTTTTGAGATCTACGACGCCGCGGTCGAACGGTTGAAGGCAGCCCGTGTGCTCTACGCCTGCTACGAAACGCCGGAGGAACTTGACCTGCGCCGCAAGGTGCGCCGCACCCGCGGCCTGCCGCCGGTCTATGGCCGTGAAGCGCTGACACTGACGCCGGAGCAGGTGGCCGAATATGAAGCGGACGGGCGCCGGCCGCACTGGCGCTTCCTGCTGCCGAACTTCACCTCGGATCCGCTGCAGCCGGAGCGCACCGAGGTGCACTGGAACGACCTTGTGCGTGGCGAGGAAACCGTCGATCTCGCCTCGCTGTCGGATCCCGTGCTGGTGCGCGAGGACGGCACCTATCTCTATACGCTGCCCTCGGTGGTCGACGACATCGAGATGGGCGTCACCCACGTCATCCGTGGCGACGACCATGTCACCAACACCGGCGTGCAGATCGAGATATTCAAGGCGCTGGGTGTCGAACCGCCAACCTTCGGCCATCACAACCTCCTCACCACGGTGTCGGGCGAGGGGCTGTCGAAGCGCACCGGCGCGCTGTCGATCGAAAGCCTGCGCGAGGACGGCATCGAGCCGATGGCGGTCGCCTCGCTCGCCGTCCTGGTCGGAACCTCGGAAAACGTCACGGCGGCGCACGATCTCAACGAGCTTGCCGGCCATTTCGACCCGGCCGCGACATCCAAATCGTCGGCCAAGTTCGATCCGGACGAGCTCTTCGTGCTCAACCGCGCGCTGCTGCACCATATGCCGTTCGAGGAAGCGCGCGACCGGCTGATGGTGCTGGGCATTTCCGGTGACAATGCCGAGCGGTTCTGGATGGCGGTGCGCGGCAATCTCGACCGCCTGTCGGACGCGGTCATCTGGTGGCGCATCCTGAGCGACGGCCCACCGGAACCCGCCGATTTTTCCGGAGAGGATCGCGATTTCCTGCACCAGGCGTTCGACCTGCTGCCCGAGGAGCCTTGGAACGGCACCGTCTGGAAGGACTGGACCGCCAAGATCAAGGAGGCGACAGGCCGCAAGGGCAAGCCGCTGTTCATGCCGCTGAGGCTCGCCCTTACTGGGCGGTCTTCGGGGCCGGAGCTTGCAGATCTATTGCCGCTGATGGGTCGGGAAGGAACGATGGCCCGACGACCCTGACCCTGCGCTGATCGGGCGGCAGCGCCGAGACCGGAGATACCGGCGCCTTGGTGGTCAAACGCCGGATCGCCTCGCGGTCGAGCCCGCCCTGCGCATTGGCGAGCGTCTCCGGGTCTGCTCCCGGATCAGGCTTGCCGGCGGGCACGGGAATGAAAGCCTTTGCCTCGGCTTCCGGCTGCGACTGCTCGGGATTGGGCGGGTTGCCGCCGATGATGGAGAAATTGCCGGCCTGGGCGTTGCAGCCGCAAGCGGGCGGGCGGGAGAAATTGGCCTGTTTATAGAGATAGGCGGTCGGCAGCTCGCTGTAAGGCCGGCCGGTCGCCGACGAGGTCATCGCGCCCGCGTCGTCTTCCATGCCACGCGAATAGAAAACCTGCATTTCGGTTCCTGGACAACTCGATTCGCAATTCTTCTGGTCGCGCTCGAAATCGCCGACGGAAGCGGCGTTCGACATCGGGAAGAAATAGCCGTCGCAGGTGCGCACGCATACGGTGTGGAATTCGCCACCCAAGCGCGGCAGGTCCATGCCATCGGGCTGGTTGATGACGCGACGGATGTTGCGCTGGCTCGGGTCGTCCGCTGGAACGTCGGTCACCCCTGGCGCGTCGAGCGTGCCGATGTCGCGGTTGCCGGCGCCGAACAGCTGCTCGAACAGATTGCCGCCGCCGTTGTCGCGGGCGGCTTCCTGAACAGATGGGCGACGCGGTAGGGTCTGCTCATCGCGGCAGCCATTGGCGTCGAGCGCCGCGAGGATGCGGCCGCGATCGCGCCGCGAACCGCCACCGTCCAGCCGCTCGCGCTTTGCCTGCAGGGTGTCGAGATTGGCGTTCATGCGCTGGATCGAGGCATTGATCGCGGCGCATTGGCTGATGTTGCGCGAAAACAGCGTGAAGCCGCAGCCGGCGTCGCTCGCCCGGCCACGGGCCTTCTCCAGTTGCTCGCGCTGGCGCGCGATGGCGTCGTCATATTTGCGGATCAGGCTCGGCCCGCCGCCACCGCCACTCGCCGCGGCAAGCTCCGTTTCGAGCTGGCGACACATGCGCGAAGCCGCCTGTGGCTGCGTCACGGCGGCTGCCGACGCGGCAAGGGCTGCAAGCAGCGCCGCAAGGTGGGTCAGCTTCAACCCCGCGCCGTTCATTGTGAAACCCCGATTGCCTGTCCAATCCGAGACTATGCGGTCATGGTTAACTGACTGCGTATGCCTAAAACCGATCCGTCGGAACTTCAGGACAACCAGGCCCCGAGGTGTTTCAGCGGATCGACCTGATCCTCTCTAACGCCCGAAAAGAGGCGTTTTCGCCCGGAAACAATGACCCGATTCCACAGGCGAGGGCCAGACATGATCCAAGCGACCCGTCGGACTGCGCTGCAATTCGGTCTGTTGTGCCTAGCGATGCCGACCGCCATGGCAAAGCAGCAGCACGGTTTACCGGATTGGACAACCAGACTGGTCGACGCCGCTCGCCGGCAGATCGGCGTCACCACTCTCTACGATCCAACCTATGTCCGCCTCGCTTATCCCGGCGGCGACGTCGCCCAGGACAGGGGCGTGTGCACGGATGTCGTGATCCGCGCCTATCGGCACGCCTTCAGGCTCGACCTGCAAAAGCTGGTGCATGAGGACATGGCGGCGAACTTCGCGGCCTATCCGAAGGCCTGGGGCCTGAAAGCGCCGGATAGCAACATAGATCATCGTCGCGTGCCCAACCTTGCTGTCTTTTTCGGCCGACGGGGCGCCGCCTTGCCCGTCAGTTCGGATCCGGCCGACTATCAACCCGGCGATCTCGTCACCCAGATGCTGCCCGGCAATCTGACGCACATCGCGGTCGTGTCGTCCAATCGTTCGGCCGAAGCGCCGGAGAGGCCGCTGGTCGTCCACAACATCGGCCAGGGCGCCCAGGAAGAGGACACGTTGTTTGCCTTCAGGCAGACGGGCCATTTCCGCTTCGCGCCTGCCTGAGAGGCTCAATCCAGGTTGGCGATCGCCTGCGCCTTGTGGGCAGCCTCCACCACCGAAAGCGCGGTCATGTTGACCACGCCACGCGAGGTCACGGACGTCGTCAGGATATGCGCGGGCTTATCGGTGCCGAGCAGGATCGGCCCGACATGCAACGCGTCCATCATCGCGCGCAGCGCCGTCAGCGTGATGTTGGCGGAATCCAAATTCGGGAATACCAGAAGGTTGGCTTCGCCTTTCAGCCGCGAATGCGGGTAGACGCGCTGTCGCAGATGCTCCGACAGCGCCGTGTCGGCATGCATTTCGCCGTCGCATTGCAAGTCGGGCGCGATTCGTCCCAGAATTTCGGCAGCCTGGCGCATCTTCAGCGCGCTCGTCGAATCGCGCGAGCCGAAATCCGAATGCGACAGCAGCGCGGCCTTGGGCTCGATGCCGAAGCGCTGGATTTCCTCCGCCGCCAGCACCGTCATCTCGGCGATCTCCTCCGCCGTCGGGTCGACGGTGACATGGGTGTCGGTGAGGAAGATGATGCCGCGCTGGGAGATCAGCATCGACAGCGTCGACAGGTCCCGGTCCCTGATGCCGGGCCGCGCGCCGATGATCAGGTTAACGTTGCGCAAATGCCGCTCGAAGCGCCCTTCGAGGCCGCAGATCATGGCGTCCGCGTCGCCGCGCTTCAGCGCCAGCGCCGCGATCACGGTGTTGTCGGTGCGCACCATGGTGCGGGCGGCCTCGGTCGTGATACCGCGCCGACCGGCAAGCTCGATCAACTGGTCGACATAATTGCGGTAACGCGGATCGTCCTCGGGGTTGATCAGAGCAAAATCGACGCCCGGCTTGATGCGCAGCCCGTAGCGCTTCAGCCGGACTTCCACGACATGCGGGCGTCCGATCAGCGTCGGCTCGGCGATGCCTTCCTCCAGCACCACTTGCGCGGCGCGCAGCACGCGCTCGTCCTCGCCATCTGCATAGATGACGCGCTTGGCGCTCGAGGCCTTGGCGGAGGAGAACACCGGCTTCATCACCAGGCCGGAGCGGAAGACGAAGCGGTTGAGCTTGTCGATATAGGCCGTGAAGTCGGCAATCGGCCGCGTCGCGACGCCGGTGTCGCAGGCGGCTTTCGCCACCGCCGGCGCGATGCGCAGGATGAGACGGGGGTCGAAGGGCGAGGGGATCAGGAAATCGGGGCCGAAGATCGGAGTCTCGCCGGAATAGGCGCGCGCCGCGACATCGGAAGGCTCCTCGCGCGCGAGCGCGGCGATCGCGCGCACCGCGGCCATCTTCATCTCTTCGTTGATGGCGCTGGCGCCGCAGTCAAGCGCGCCGCGGAAGATGTAAGGAAAACAGAGTACGTTATTGACTTGGTTGGGAAAATCGGAGCGCCCGGTGCAGATCATCGCATCGGGTCGGGCGGCGCGGGCCGCCTCCGGCATGATCTCGGGGTTGGGATTGGCCAGCGCCAGAATAAGCGGTTTTGGCGCCATATGCTGCAGAAGTTCCGGCTTCAGCACGCCGGCGGCGGAGAGGCCAAGGAAGACGTCGGCGCCAGGGATGACATCGGTCAGCGTGCGGGCCTCGGTGTCCTTCACATAAGGGTCTTTCCAGCGATCCATCTCCTCGACGCGACCCTTGTGGGCGACGCCGAAACGGTCGGTGACCCAGATGTTCTCGACCCTGGCGCCAAGCGAGACCAGCAGGTTGAGGCAGGCGAGCGCGGCAGCGCCGGCGCCGGAGGTAACGATCTTGATGTCGGAAATCGCCTTGCCCGCCAGTTCCAGCCCGTTGAGCACGGCGGCGGCAACGATGATCGCCGTGCCATGCTGGTCGTCATGGAAGACCGGGATGCGCATGCGGGCCTTGAGGCGCTCCTCGACCTCGAAGCACTCCGGCGCCTTGATATCCTCGAGATTGATGCCGCCGAACGTGGGCTCGAGCGCCGCCACGGTCTCGACCATGCGCTCGATTTCGGGCGCGTCGATCTCAATGTCGAAGACGTCGATGCCGGCAAACTTCTTGAACAGTACCGCCTTGCCTTCCATGACGGGCTTGGAGGCGAGCGGACCGATATTGCCAAGACCGAGCACGGCGGAGCCGTTGGAGACGACGCCGACCAGATTGGCGCGCGCGGTATAGTCGGCGGCGGTCGCCGGATCGTCCCGGATTTCGAGGCAAGGGGCGGCGACGCCCGGCGAATAGGCAAGCGCCAGGTCGCGCTGGTTGCCGAGCGGCTTGGTCGCCTGGATTTCCAGCTTCCCCGGAGTGGGGTGCTTGTGGAAGAAGAGCGCGGCCTCATCGAGGTCCGACCGGGCCGTCTTCTTGCTCTCTCCGTCCATCGCGGCCCTCCCTTGGCTCCTTGCCTTCGAGCCTTTTAGCATGCGGTCACGATTCTTCGCGACGCCAAATCGTGATATTGGCGTTCACGTTGCAAAGGCTGAAATAGCCAAGCTATTTCAGTCTTTTGGAGCGATACCC
>JBFLWR010000083.1:0-9827 GCA_040755925.1 Pseudomonadota bacterium | reverse complement strand
CAATCGCGGCCGCTGGCGTCACCCTGTCGGCACGGCTACGCATGTCGGCAACGATGATCTCGTTGCCGATGCCATTCATCTTGGCGAAGGGGGCGGTTCCTGCCATCTAGCCGGTCATTTCGTATCCGTTTGGCGCTATATGGCGGAAACGGGCGCGAATTACCAGTCCGGCGCCTTGGCCGCGACGAAGACGCCGCGCCTAGGTTACCGCGAAGACGCCGAGCACGATGAGCAGGAAGATGACGAGGACCACGCCGATGAGGAGGCGCGCACCGGTTGCGGCGGCTCCGGCCAATGCCGGCATGCCGAGCAGGCTCGCCGCCGCGGCGACGATCAGAAGGATGATGATCCACTTGATCATAAGAGGCTCCAGGCGAAATTGCGTTGTGGGACCAACGCGTTTGCCGGGCTCAGGTTCCTCCCTCAGTTGGCGGGCACGTCCCAGACCTCGCCCGGGCGCATGGCGCGGAACCGCTCCGGCTGCACGTCTTCGACCGCGAGCGCCTCCTCCAGCTTCATGGCCGGCTCGTGGATCGGCTCGTCCGTGAGTTGGAAGGTGCCCCAATGGCAGCCGGCGGCATGGGCTGCATTGCACAGCTTCATGCCTTGCACGGCTTCCTCGGGGTTTTGGTGCTGCGGCGCCATGAACCAGCGCGGCTCATATGCGCCGATCGGCAGGATGGCGAGGCGAAAGCCGTCGTGTTTTTCAGCCATCAAGCGGTAGTTGATGCCGTCATGGAAACCGGTGTCACCTGCGAAGTAGATCTTGCCGCCGGCCGCCTCGATGACGAAGCCAGCCCACAGCGCCATGCGCCGGTCGCGCGAGCCGCGCGCCGACCAGTGATGCGCCGGCTCGACATGGATGGCCGTGCCTCTGCCGGCATCGATCCTGTCGCCCCAGTCATGCGCGCCAAGCCGCATGCCGGGCACCGCGCGGCCGACGATGGCATCGTTGCCGAGCGGTGTGATCACCAGCGGGTCGTGGCTTTGCTTCAGCCGTTTCAGCGTCGCGAGGTCGAGATGGTCGTAGTGATTGTGGCTGACCAGCACGAGATCGATCCGCGGCAGGTCGGCAAAGGCGATGCCCGGCGCGTTGACCCGCTTCGGCCCGGCGAAGGTGAATGGCGAGGCGCGCTCCGACCAGACCGGGTCGGTGAGGATGTTCAGCCCAGCGGTCTGGATGAGTAGCGAGGCATGGCCAACCATGGTGAGCCGCAGCGCCTCGCCTTCAATCCTCGCGTCAGGCTTTGCCTGCGGATAGGGGCTCGGCCATGTCGCGGGCCATTTCGCGCGCCCGCCGCCGAACTGCCATTTCAGCAGATCGGCGAAGCGCGCCGGGGGCCTGCCGTCGGGATTGAAAAAGAGCGTGCCGTCGAAATGGTCGCCGGGCGGGCCGCTGTAATAGCGGTTGGCGTCGTTCCTTGCTGCGATCAAGTCGTTTGCTCCGGCAACCTCGTCCCTCAGAGATATGTCCTGCTCAGGTTGGCGCAAGCCTACTGCCGAATGCATGGGGTTGCAGGGACGATCGGGCAGGTTTTGGCCCGCAACCAGTGAAGGTTGCAAAGTTTTGATGTTGACCCGCGAGTTTCAGTTTAGGATCGCCGAGGCAGGTAAAGCGGGGATACTATGCGTCGGCTTGCAATGCTCGGGCTCCTCGGGGCCGTGTCGATCTCGCCGGCGGTTGCCGCGCAACTAGATGAGCCCAATACCTGCAGCTACACTGCAACCATCCTTGCGGCCGCTGATTTCCTCCTCACAGAGCCAGCGAAATTCCCGAACTTCTGGCGGGATCGTGTCGGCGATGACGCCGCGTATCTGAAAATCCGTTACGGCGATCTCAATTACGCGGAAAGCTCAGAGCTGCTGGCGAGTCTCGAAAAACGCAGCCATCCGCCGCTACGAATTGTCGAGCTCAGACTTGCCTATGCGACAAAGTCCGACCGGGCAGCCATGATCGCTGGCATGCAACTGCCGCGGAACACCAAATCCATTGTGCCTCAACTTGGCGAATCTGCATTGCGCGCCTTGATCGTGGAGGATGGTGGCGACTGGCTGCTCAGCGAATTGGCTCGCTGGCAGACATCAGATCCCTACAGTGCGTCGGTCGCTACGGCGGAGATCGCGCAGTCTTTGGCCGACCTCAGTGACGATGCAAAGTCGCGTCTGGCCAAGCGAGCAGAAGACGCCGGTGTTGCAACGCTGGCGCTCCATCTCCTGGCTCTCAAGGACAATCTGGCAGACTATTTGTCCTACCTTCATAAGATTCCCATGGCCCCAGGAGCGACCGCGCTTCCGCCTGACAAGGACTGGCGAGATCGATCAATGCGTGAAGCGCTATACGAGGAAGATTTTCGCCCCTCCTTCGACATGTCAGTACAGCCGACCGAGGTGCAGGCGATGGACAGAAAGATCGGATGGGGGCCAGTTTGGCGACCAATCGGTCAGTTGGTGAACTATTCTCCTGTAGCCGAGATATTGATGACATCGATGAGGGATAGCGGTGACCGACGCGTGGGCACTGTGGTTGCCGCTGGGCTCGACAGACAGATCTCGGCAAAGCAGGTGAATCCGATCAGCAACCCCGATGCCCTGATTGCCTCAATGGTTCTTGGGCTAGATTATATTTTCGGACGTACCGCTCGCGAGCACATCCTGGTGCTTTTCGGGGTATCGGAAATGCAGGGCGAAACGGCTGAGGAATTCGTCGACAGGGTTTGGGCGCGGCTAACGCTGGCACCTTTCGTGGAAGGGAAGGTAGCTAAGCCACCCTCTCGCCCTGTGCAACTCGCTGCAGTATTCCCTTGGGAACAATGGGTTCGCCTAGCGGGTCAATTGAGGGCAGGTGAAGCGATCTCTCCAGACGATAGCATCGTGGCCGCAGATCTCTTGTCTGCGGCCGGTCGTCCGGCTGACGCCCTAACTCTGTTGACGACAGCCCGCGACTGGAAGACGGCGGTATTAAGGACCCATGCATTGGCGCGCGGATTGGATCGCCGCTGCGCTGATGTTCTAGGTCGGTCGAAGCCGTTTTCGGAGCCGCTCTATCGTTTCGAACCGCGCTAGACGTCCCGTCAATGAGAGTTAGCGATTTCCGAGAAGCACCCGATGGCAAAGAAGCGCACCAAGACACCTTGGATGAAAGCCGACGACTTCGGCCGCTCGCTGCCGCGTGGGTTGGGAGTCAACCTGCTCGTGACCGACATGGCGGCGATGGAGGCCTTCTGCCGCGACGTGCTCGGCGCCCGCATCATCTATGCCGATGAGGATTTCGCAGCGATCGAGCTTCTCGGCTCGGTGTTCATGCTGCATGCCGATCATTCCTACCTCGACAATCCGATGACCGGCGTCATTTCCGGTATGGAGACCCGCGGCGCCGGCATCGAACTGCGCCTCTACGGCGCCGACCCGGACGCGATCGAGAAAAAGGCGGCCGCCTCGGGGCACGTCGTGCTCGCCGGTACGATCGACAAGCCGCATGGGCTCCGCGAATGCCATATCGTTGGTCCAGACGGCTATGTCTTCGTGCCGAGCGCGCCGCTATAGACCTTTGATATCAATATATTAGCTGGCCGGAAGAACAGCCTGTCCGAGCGACGGGCGCTCTTGCGATAAATTTGCAACAGCGGCTTCGAAAACCCTATTTTAACCATATCAGGTTGAAATTCTGCCACCTTCGCCATCTTGGTGAAGCGAACATTACGCGGAGGGCTTCCCCCCGGCCCGCTCCGACGGAGGTTTGGAATGCATTTTTCGAAGACCGGTCTTGTGGCCGTATCGCTGGCCGCGCTCGTTGCGAGCGGCTGCTCGACGTCGCGCTTCTCGTCGATGGACGATCAGCAGCCGGCGCCGCTCACGCCGGCGCCCTCCGGCACGGTGACGCAGAACCAGCTGCCGCCGCCCGCCGCCCCGGGCACAACCGACCCGTCGCAGTTCCCCACCGCGCCGAAGAACACCCAGGTTGCCTCCTTGCCCACGGACGGTTCGGCGCCCGCCGGCGCCAGCGACCTCACGGCGGCCAGCGTCGCCGGCGTGTGGAACGTCAATGTCGGCGGCCAGAGCTGCAAGGTGGCGACGCCGCAGACCAAGTTCGGCGCCGGCTATCGCGCCGGGCCGCTGCATTGCCCCGCCCCCATCGACGGCATCAAGTCGTGGAACGTCGCCGGCAAGCAGCTGACGCTTTACGACGAAAACGGCGGCACGCTGGCCCGGCTCTATTCCTCGGGCGGTGAAAAGTTCGACGGCCAGACTTCCAACGGCCAGGCGATCGCGCTTACAAGGTAAGGCGAAACCGCCCCTTGTTGACGCAGTTCCGGCTCCCCGGAACTGCCCTGGAACGAACGTGACCGATGCATCTGCGTGACGGCCTCCAAACCCATGCGACCGTCAGGCAGCGTTACGACCATCTGGTAAGCGCCGGAATGGTCGAGCGCGATTCGGCGCAGGAGCGCATCGCCGCCGCGCTCGACCGGCTGACCGATGAGATCTCGGCGAAGAGGCTGGCGAAGAAATCAAGCGCGCTGGGCTGGCTGTTCGCGCGCAAGCATCAGCCGAGCGAGGCGGTCAAGGGCCTCTACATCTACGGCGGCGTCGGGCGTGGCAAGACCATGCTGATGGACATGTTCTTCGAGCTGTTGCCGGTTCGGCGCAAGCGCCGCGTCCATTTCAACGACTTCATGGCCGATGTGCAGGACCGCATCCAGAAGCACCGGCAGGCGCGCAAGGAAGGCACGGTCAAGGAGGACGACCCGATCCCGCCGGTGGCGCGCGCGCTGGCCGAGCAGGCCTGGGTGCTGTGCTTCGACGAGTTCTCCGTCACCGACATCGCTGACGCGATGATCCTGTCGCGCCTGTTTTCGGCCCTGTTCGCCAATGGTGTGGTGCTGGTCGCCACCTCGAACGTGGCGCCGCAAGACCTTTATCGAGACGGCCTGAACCGGCAATTGTTCCTGCCGTTCATCTCGTTGCTCGAACGCAATGCGGACGTGATGACGCTGGATACCGAAAAGGATTACCGGCAGGAAAAGCTCAACCGCCTGCCGGTCTATGTCACGCCGGCCAACGAAGCGGCCGACCGCGCGCTGGACGACGCCTGGAAGGCGATGACGCATGGCAGGCCGGTCGCCGAGGTGACCCTGACGCTGAAGGGGCGCCATCTCGTCGTGCCGCGCGCGGCCGGCGACGCGGCGCGGTTTTCCTTCGCCGACCTCTGCGAAAAGCCGCTCGGCGCGCGCGACTATCTGGCGATCGCCGGCCACTTCTCGACCGTCTTCATCGACCATGTCCCCGTGCTCGGCGAGGGCAAGCGCAACGAGGCGAAGCGCTTCATCCTGCTGATCGACACGCTCTATGACCATCACATGCGGCTGGTGATGAGCGCCGCGGCGGAGCCGTCCGGGCTCTACACCGCCAGGCGCGGCACCGAAGTGTTCGAATTCGAGCGCACCGCCTCGCGGCTCATCGAAATGCAAAGCCGCGACTGGCTGGAGGGTTGGGCGGAACGGCGCGATGTCTCACAGCCTGCGGAAGTGCGGCAGGCGCAGGGGTGAATCTCGTTTCGTAGCGTTCCTTCGCACTCAGTCCGGCGTCTGGGCTCCCACGCTATCACAGACGGTAAACATACATCACGAAATCCTCAGCCGGCCCATGCGGCTCCTTGCGCGCTTCATAGAGCGCCCGCGCCGGGAGATTGTCCGGTTCGGTGCCGACCCACGCTTCCTCGCAGCCATGCTCGCGGCCGATAGCGAACATGGCGTCGAGCATCCTTCGCGCGATGCCCTGTCGTTGGAAGGGCGGCGCCACGCCGACCTCGTCGATATAGAGCTCGGTGACCTTGTCGGGGTGGCGGTGGATGACGGCGGCGCACTGGGCCACCACGATTTCGTCAACTATCGCCACGATCATGAAATGGCCAGGCGAGGCGAGATAGGCA
This sequence comes from Pseudomonadota bacterium, assembly GCA_040755925.1. GTDB lineage: Bacteria > Pseudomonadota > Alphaproteobacteria > Rhizobiales > Rhizobiaceae > Mesorhizobium. Next base: position 3,898 of record JBFLWR010000083.1, on the reverse strand, counting down.
GCGAGGCGCTCGGGGCGGACGGGCTCGTCGAAGACTTCGTCGGCGAGGCGCATCACAAGGGCGTCATCGCCGGGATGTAGCCTTCTGATTTCGACGTTCATTGTGTAAATTCTCCTCAGTCGGCTCACATACTTTGACGTTTACGTAAATCCCGATGCATCTAACCGATTGAAAATGCTAGGCTCAAAATAATCGTTTGAATTTCGTCCGCGCCGGAGCTATTGGGTGCGGCGAAATTTCGCGGTTTTCCGCATCCTTTCCGGCCTCCCCGGCCCCGTCACGGCACCGTCACAGACAAAGGGAAAACATCCTGACATGGCACGCAACAAGATAGCGCTCATCGGCTCTGGCATGATCGGCGGCACGCTCGCCCATATGGTCGGCCTCAAGGATCTCGGCGACGTGGTGCTGTTCGATATCGCCGAGGGCATTCCACAGGGCAAGGGCCTCGACATCGCCCAATCCTCGCCGGTCGACAAGTTCGACTCGCGGCTGACCGGCGTCAACGACTATGCCGGCATCGAGGGCGCGGATGTCTGCATCGTGACCGCTGGCGTGCCGCGCAAGCCCGGCATGAGCCGCGACGACCTGCTCGGCATCAACCTCAAGGTCATGGAACAGGTCGGCGCCGGCCTGAAGAAGTACGCGCCGAAGGCCTTCGTCATCTGCATCACCAACCCGCTCGACGCCATGGTCTGGGCGCTGCAGAAATTCTCCGGCCTGCCGACCAGCCATGTCGTCGGCATGGCCGGCGTGCTCGACAGCGCCCGCTTCCGCTACTTCCTGGCCGAGGAGTTCAAGGTCTCGGTCGAGGACGTCACCGCCTTCGTGCTCGGCGGCCACGGCGATTCCATGGTGCCGATGATCCGCTATTCGACGGTGGCCGGCATTCCGCTGCCCGACCTCGTCAAGATGGGTTGGACCTCGAAGGAGAAGCTCGACAAGATCGTCCAGCGCACCCGCGACGGCGGCGCCGAGATCGTCGGCCTGCTCAAGACCGGCTCGGCCTATTACGCGCCGGCGGCGTCCGCGATCGCCATGGCCGAGTCCTACCTGAAGGACAAGAAGCGCGTGCTGCCCTGCGCCGCGCACCTGTCTGGCCAATATGGCGTCAAGGGAACCTATGTCGGCGTGCCGGTGGTGATCGGCGCCGGCGGCGTCGAGCGCGTCATCGAGATCGACCTGTCGAAGTCGGAACAGAAGATGTTCGACTCCTCGGTGGCGGCCGTTCAGGGCCTGACCGACGCCTGCACCAAGATCGCCCCGCACCTCGCCGGCAAGTAATCGCCCCTCCCTCGGAGACGAAGCGCATGAACATCCATGAGTATCAGGCCAAGGCGCTGCTGAAGTCCTTCGGCGCGCCGGTCGCGGCGGGCGTGCCCGTGTTCAAGGCAAACGAAGCGGAAGCCGCCGCCAAGGCATTGCCCGGGCCGCTCTATGTGGTGAAGAGCCAGATCCACGCCGGCGGCCGCGGCAAGGGCAAGTTCAAGGAACTCGGCCCCGACGCCAAGGGCGGCGTGCGGCTGTCGAAGTCGGCGGCCGAGGTGGTCGCCAACACCAACGAGATGCTCGGCCATACGCTGGTCACCAAGCAGACCGGGCCTGCCGGCAAGCAGGTCAACCGCCTCTACATCGAGGACGGCGCCGACATCGAGCGCGAGCTCTATCTGTCGATCCTGGTCGATCGCTCGGTCGGCCGCGTCGCCTTCGTCGTCTCGACCGAAGGCGGCATGGACATCGAGACGGTAGCGCATGAGACGCCGGAAAAGATCGTCACTGTGGCCATCGATCCGGAAAAGGGCGTGACGGCCGACGACGTCAAGAAGCTCAACGGCGCGCTGAAGCTCGAGGGCGATGCGGCCAAGGACGGCGCATCGCTGTTCCCGATCCTCTACAAGGCCTTCGTCGAGAAGGACATGAGCCTGCTCGAGGTCAACCCGCTGATCGTCATGAAGAACGGCCACCTGCGCGTCCTCGACGCAAAAGTGTCGTTCGACAACAATGCGCTGTTCCGCCACCCGGACGTGGTCGAGCTGCGCGACACCACCGAAGAGGACGAGAAGGAGATCGAGGCGTCGAAATACGACCTCGCCTATGTCGCGCTCGACGGCAATATCGGCTGCATGGTGAACGGCGCCGGCCTCGCCATGGCGACGATGGACATCATCAAGCTCTACGGCGCCGAGCCGGCTAACTTCCTCGACGTCGGTGGCGGCGCATCGAAGGAAAAGGTCACGGCGGCGTTCAAGATCATCACCAAAGATCCGGCCGTCGAAGGCATCCTGATCAACATCTTCGGCGGCATCATGAAGTGCGATGTCATCGCCGAGGGCGTGATCGCCGCGGTCAAGGAAGTGGGCCTGAAGGTGCCGCTGGTCGTGCGGCTCGAAGGCACCAATGCCGAGCTCGGCAAGAAGATCATCAACGACAGCGGCCTGAACGTCGTGTCGGCCGACGACCTCGACGACGCGGCCAAGAAGATCGTCAAGGCGGTGAAGGGCTAGAGCGTGCCTCCGCGCAAGATAAACCTGGTCGAGGCTGCGGATCGGACGATCGCCAAGGTCTTCGATCCGCACATCGCCGGCGACGTCAACGACAGCCAGGCCAAGGTCGCCAAGTTCGGCGAGGTCTTCGACTGGCACGCACACGACCATGAGGATGAGGCGTTCCTCGTGTTGCGCGGCAGGATCGCCATCGATTTCCGCGACGGACCGGTCGAGCTCGGCGAGGGCGATTTCATCGTCGTGCCGCGCGGCGTCGAGCACCGGCCACGCTCGCTGACCACCGAGCCCGTGGTGCTGATGTTCGAGCCGGCGACGACTTTGAACACGGGCAATGCCACGAGCGACCTCACCGTCGTCGACCTCAAGCGGCTCTGACCATGAACGCAGCTCCTAGTTTCACGCTTTCGGCCGAGCATCAGCGCCTGCAGGCGCTGGTCGGCGCGTGGCGTGGCGTGGAGGAGATCTCGGCCACGCAGTGGGCCGATGACGGCATGGCTGAGGCGGAGGTGCTCACCGAGGCCCAATTCGGTGGCCTGTTCGTGGTGCAGCGCTACCGCCAGAAGCGGGAAGGCACGGTGTCGTTCGCCGCGCACAGCGTGTTCGGCTTCGACCAGGCCAACGGTGTCTGGACCATGCATCAGTTCGACTCGATGGGTTTCGTGCCGGGCGCGCCGGCCACGGGTTCCTGGAACGGCAATGAGTTCACGCTGGAGCGGTCGTCGCCACGCGGCGCCGCGCGCGTGACCTACGGTTTCGATGACGCTGATACCTACCGCATGAAACTTCAGTTCAAGCCCGCCGGCAGCGATGCCTGGCAAGACATGGTGAGCGGCCTTTACCGGCGCGTCTCGCCTTCCACGATCAACGGTTTTTAGAAAAGGGCCGCGATGTCCATTCTCGTCGACAAGAATACCAAGGTGCTGGTGCAGGGCCTGACCGGCAAGACCGGCACCTTCCATACCGAGCAGGCGCTGGCCTATCACGGCACCAAGATGGTTGGCGGCATCCATCCCAAGAAGGGCGGAGAGACCTGGACCGGCTCGAAGGGCGAAACCCTGCCGATCTTCGCCACGGTTGCCGAGGGCAAGGAAAAGACCGGCGCCAACGCCTCCGTCATCTACGTGCCGCCGGCGGGCGCCGGCGAAGCGATCATCGAGGCGATCGAAGCCGAGATCCCGTTGATCGTCTGCATCACCGAGGGCATCCCGGTAATGGACATGGTCAAGGTCAAGGCGCGTCTCGACCGCTCGAAGTCGCGGCTGATCGGTCCGAACTGCCCGGGCGTGCTGACGCCCGACGAATGCAAGATCGGCATCATGCCCGGCAACATCTTCCGCAAGGGTTCGGTCGGCGTTGTTTCCCGCTCGGGAACGCTTACCTATGAGGCAGTCTTC
>JBFLWR010000082.1:0-2195 GCA_040755925.1 Pseudomonadota bacterium | reverse complement strand
CGACGAGCTTGTCGTAGTCAGTGGCAGAGTTCGCCGGTATCGTCAGGTGGAACACGCCATCGGCCGTCGGCCCGCTGGCGATCTTCAATCCGTTCTGGCTAAGAAAGGCGGCGATGTCCGACATCTTCGCATCCGGCTTGAACTTGACCAGCACGAAAGGCAGCTTTGCCAGGTCGTCCTCCTGCCCGGCCACCTCGAAATCGTGGCCCTTGCCGCCCGGCTGGTGGAAGGATTGCACCACGACGAGCGCGAGCAAGGCAGCGGCGACTGCCCAGGCGACGCCGGACGGCATTGCCGTCAAGCGGCCCAATGTCCTGGACAACCACGACTGGCCGGCAGGCGTGCGCACCGGACCGGCCTCGGCGTCCAGCGCCCTGGCGAAGCGGGAGAGCGCATCGGCAGGCGGGCGGATCGCCTCGTTTGCGGCTGCCGTGCCCGAGAATTCGGCTTCCGCCTCGCCCAGCGCGGCCATCGCCGCCGGGTCGGTCGCGAGCCATTCCTCGACGGCCTCCAGTTCGGCGCCTTCCAGCGAGCCGTTCAGGTAGAACGGCAGCAGCGTTTCCATCTCGTCGCGGCGTGACATCTTTTCAGCGGCGCTCATGGCCACCCCCTGTCGTAACCGGCGGCTTTGAGGGCCTCGCCGAGTTTCTTGCGGGCGTAGAACATCCTGGTCTTGACGGTCGCCACCGGGATGCCCAGCACCTCGCCGATCTCGGTCACCGACTGTCCGTGGTAATAGGCCAGGTCGATCACCGTGCGGTGCTCTTCCGGCAAGGCATCGACAAAACGGCGCAAGGCGGCGGCCTTGTCCTCCTTCATGGTGACGACTTCAGGCGTGTCGGCGCTGTCGGGGACCTGTGCCGCATCGTCATCGTCGATCCACTCTTCCTTCTTCTTGCGCAGCGACGACAGCGCCTTGAAGCGGGCGATGCCCAGCAGCCATGTCGAGACTTCAGAGCGGCCCTCGAAGCCGGGCGCCTGGCGCCACAACTCGAGAAAGACCTCATTGGTGATATCGTCGGCCATCATTTCCGATCCCGTCTGGCGCGCCACGAAGCGGTAGATCCGCGCGTGGTGACGCATGAACAGGAGCCGCACGGCGGCCCGGTCGCCCTTCGCGACCCGGTCGACAAGCGCGCGGTCGGTTTCCGTCGCCGCGGTCATGGCCGGTCGAGCCGCCTGGCTCCTCGTGGCTGTGTCGCTGATCGGGCCAAAAAGGTTCACCCTCCGCCGGAATTTTCGGAGGCTAACCGAAGATAGGGGGTGTTGCCAGAGGCAGCGCCTCTCCTTCTCCCCCAGGGGGAGAAGGCAGGCACGTCACCGCAAAAACGCCTTCGCCTTCATCGTCTCGGGTATTTCAACGCCGAGCCGGCTCAGCACCGTCGGCGCGAGCTGCAGCTGGTCGAGCAGCGTGTCGGCCTCCGGACCCTTGGCCGGGCCGAAATAGTAGAGCGCGAAATCCTGCATCTCGTCGTCATGCCCGCCATGATGGCCGCGGTCGGTCTGGCCATGGTCGGCGGTGACGATCACTTCGTAGCCCGCCGCGCGCCATTGCGGCAGGAAGGCCGCGAGCATGCCGTCCATGGCGTAGCAGGCATGATCCATCTCATGGCAGTCATGGCCGAAGCGATGGCCCATCGAGTCCAGCGTGCAGGTGTGCAGGATGCCGTAGTCGATGCCATGGCGTTTCGTCAGCATCGTCAGCGTCGCGAACAGGTCGACGTCGCTCGGCGTCATCTGGTTCTTGAGATTGTAGCCGGTCATGGTGTGGAAGCGGCCATGCGTGATCGGACCGCCCGGCTCGTCGAACTCCATGTCCTCGACAAGGTCGAACGGATAGGAACGGAAGAATTCCGACCAGTAGGAATGGGTAACCGCGCCCGTCTTGCCGCCGGCCTTGCTAACCTCGGAGAAAATATCCGGTTGTTTGACCCGGAACCGGTTCTCGTTGGACAGGATGCCATGCACCTGCGGCGTGACCCCGGTGTGGATCGAGGCGTAACAGCAGGCAGATGTCGAGGGCAGCACGGACCGCATCCGCCATACCTGCGCCTCGCCGGATTGCGCCCAACCCTCGAGATTGCCCATCAGCCGGCGCCAGTTCCTATAGGGGACGCCGTCGAGGACGATGAGCAACAGTTTGGATTTGAGCGCCACGGGCAGGTTCCTGTGATTGTTCGTCAAACGGAAGCGCC
>JBFLWR010000081.1:0-4619 GCA_040755925.1 Pseudomonadota bacterium | reverse complement strand
CGTCCGGTCACCCGGCAAGGCCAAGGATGTCGAAACGTTGCTCTCCTGGATCACGGATCTCCCGCCCCGGACACCGGGCGGCTTTCCGGATTCAATCGGCGCGTTGTCCAGCGGCATCCTGTGCAATGCCGCCATGCACATGGGCGCCCGATCGGGGACAAGAGCCGCACCCCTAACAGTCTCAACTTCTGCTCCGAAGGCCATCCAATCGGTCCGTACGAATGCGCGGGCGAACCCCGCCCGCCAGGTCAAGGCAAACAGCACGCCGGCGGTCCCCCTCGCCTATGAGCTACGCGACTGGACGCCGGAAGTGGGCGGCCGGCTCACCGACACGATCTACGAACCCTACGCGCTCCAGTCGATCGACATTCCCCGCGCCAAGCCGCATCCGACGCCGCTCGTGCAGTCGGCCGCCATGGCCGCCGTCGCGCCACCAAAACCTTCCTATCGGCCGCTTCTTCCTGATGCGATCATCGACGAAGGCCTGCTGTCGGACGCCCAGCTCGAAAGCGTCGTCTATGCCGGCGAAGCCCATTGCGGCCATCTCGCCGGCACCTGGACGGTTGACGAGACCTGCGATGTCGTCTCGGCCGCACCAGAAGGGGCTGCGAACGCTGTCCGCTTCCGCCGTGGATGGTTTTTGGGTGACGGAACCGGCTGCGGCAAGGGACGGCAGGTCGCCGGCATCATCCTCGACAACTGGCTGCAGGGGCGACGCCGCGCGATCTGGATTTCCAAGTCGGACAAGCTACTGGAAGATGCCCAGCGCGATTGGGCGGCACTTGGTCAGGAAAAACTTCTCGTCCAGCTGCTGTCGCGCTATCGGCAGGGCACGCCGATCCGCCTTGCCGAGGGCATCCTGTTCACAACCTACGCGACGCTCCGCTCGCAGGAACGGGAAGGCAAGAAATCCCGGATTGCCCAGATCCTCGACTGGGTGGGCCAAGAGGCGGGGAGGGCCGAAGACCCGACCGGGAACGCAGAAAAGTCGGCGGGGAGGGCCGAAAGCCCGACGAGGATTGGTGCAAACCCGTCGGCGGGGAACAATTCGTTCGATGGCGTCATCGTCTTCGACGAGGCTCACGCCATGGCCAACGCCGCTGGGGGCAAAAGCGAGCGCGGCGACGTCGCCCCGTCGCAGCAAGGAAGGGCAGGCCTGCGACTCCAGCATGCACTGCCTGACGCCCGCGTCGTCTATGTCTCGGCCACTGGCGCGACCGCGGTCGAGAACCTCGCCTATGCGCAGCGTCTCGGCATCTGGGGCAGCGAGGATTTTCCCTTCGCCAACCGCGCCGAGTTCGTCGCCGCAATAGAGGATGGCGGTGTCGCGGCGATGGAAGTGCTCGCCCGCGATCTCAAATCGCTCGGCCTCTATGCGGCGCGTTCGCTCTCCTATGACGGTGTCGAATACGACCTGCTCGAGCATGCGCTGACCGAGGAACAGATCCGCATCTACAATGCCTATGCCGATGCGTTCCAGGTCATTCACAACAACCTGACCGCCGCACTCGAGGCGACCAACATCACCAGCGAGGCCGGCACGCTGAACCGCGACGCAAAATCGGCGGCGCGCTCGGCCTTCGAGAGCACCAAGCAACGCTTCTTCAGCCATCTCATCACCTCGATGATGACGCCGACCCTGATCGGCGCGATCGAAAAGGACCGGGTCCAAGGTCATTCGGCGGTCGTGCAGATCGTCTCGACCGGCGAGGCGCTGATGGAACGACGCCTTGCCGAAATCCCGACCGAGGAATGGTCGGACCTGCATGTCGACGTCACGCCGCGCGAGTACGTCGGCGGGTACTTGATGCACTCCTTCCCAACCCAATTGTTCGAGGAATATTCGGACGCGGAGGGGAACGTCTATTCGCGGCCTGTCCACGACGAAGATGGCAATCCGGTTCAATGTCGCGAGGCCCTTCGCCGGCGCGACGAGATGGTCGAAAAACTCGCATCGCTGCCGCCGGTCGGCAGCGCGCTCGACCAGATCATCCACCACTTTGGCACCGACACCGTCGCCGAGGTGACCGGCCGGTCGCGCCGCATCGTGAAGAAGACCGGCCGAGACGGCATCGACCGGCTGGCCGTGGAAAACCGCCCTGGCTCGGCCAATCTCGCCGAGACCCAGAGTTTTATGGATGACGACAAGAGCGTTCTGATTTTTTCCGACGCCGGCGGCACGGGCCGCTCGTACCATGCCGATCTCGGGGTCAGGAACCAGAGGCTGCGCAAGCACTATCTGCTTGAGGCCGGCTGGCGCGCCGACAACGCCATCCAGGGTCTCGGGCGGACCCACCGCACAAATCAGAAGCAACCGCCGCTGTTCCGGCCCATGGCCGCGAACGTGAAAGCCGGTAAGCGCTTCCTGTCGACGATCGCACGACGGCTCGACACGCTAGGTGCGATCACGCGCGGCCAGCGCCAGACCGGCGGGGCAGGGTTGTTCCGCGCCGAGGACAATCTCGAAAGCCTCTACGCGCGGGCCGCACTTCGCCAATTGTACATGCTGCTGCATCAGGGCAGGATCGAAGGTTGTTCGCTCACCACCTTCGAGACGGTGACCGGGCTGTCGCTGACGACCGACGAGGGCGGGCTGCGCGACGAACTGCCGCCGATCACGACCTGGCTCAATCGCCTGCTGGCGCTGCGGATCGAGACCCAGAACCTGCTGTTCGAGGTGTTCGAGCAACTGATGACGGCGAAGGTCGAGGGCGCGATCGCTGCCGGCTCCTATGACAAAGGCCTGGAGACGATCACGGCGGAGAGTATCGTCGTCACCGATCGCTGCACCGTCTACGCGCACCCAGTCTCGGGCGCGCAGTCGCATGTGCTGACCGTCGCGCGCAAGGACCGAATTCGGCCGCTCAGCCTCGTCGACGCGCTGGCCGTCGTCCGGGCCGAGCCGCAAGCGGTTCTGCTGGTGAACGCCCGTTCCAACCGTGCGGCGATCCGGCTGCCCACTGCGAGCCTGATGCTCGACGACGGAACCATCGAACACCGAGTGCGCCTGCTGCGGCCGACGGACGAACAGCGCTTCGGGCTCGACGCCCTTGCCGAGAACCACTGGCAGCCCGCCGACCGGAATCTGTTCTGCGACCTGTGGCAGGCAGAGGTCACTGCCGTCCCGGAGTTCACCACCAGCACCTTTCACATCGTGACGGGCCTGCTGTTGCCAATCTGGCGTAGGCTGCCGGATCATGATTGTCAGGTCTATCGGATCCAGACCGATGCCGGCGAGCGCATCATCGGGCGTCACATCGCGCCGACCCTTGTGGCGACCATGTTGCGCAATCTGGGTATCGATCATGTACCGGCGCTCGCCCCGCAAGATGCCTGGACCGGGCTCGCGGAAGGCAGGATCGGACTGCAACTCGCCGATGGCCTGATCCTGCGCCGCAGTAGGGTCATGAACGACCACCGTATCGAGCTGATCGGCTTTACCGACGCTTTTGTTCCCCGGCTGAAGGCGCTGGGGCTGATCTCCGAAATCATCTCATGGAAGCTCCGACTGTTCATCCCGACGAGCCAGCAAGGGCCGTCCATCCTCTCCGAGCTCCTCGACCGCCACACACTGGTCGGCGTCACCGACCGCGCGGTAGCGGCGTGAGGGGAGAGGATCATGACCGTCTCGGCCTCCGAGCTGGCACGCCGCCTTGGCGAACATGCCGAGGCGGTGTGCCGCGAATATCTCTCCAACGGCCATCGCTCCGGCAACTACTGGATGGTCGGCGATGTCCGCAACACGCGCGGCCGCTCCATGCATGTGCGGCTCAAAGCGGTGGGCGGCAAGGCAGCCGGAAAGTGGGTCGACGAGTCGTCGGGGGAACATGGCGACCTGCTTGACGTCATCGAGCAGAGTTGTGGTCTGGTCGACTTCCGCGAGGTCGCGGATGAAGCCCGTCGCTTCCTCTCCATGCCGCTGCCAGCGCCCCAGCCCGCGCCCCAGCCCCTTGGCGCGCAGCGCCAGCCTGCCGCGTCACGCGGCTCCCCCGACGCCGCGCGGCGCCTGTTCGGCATGTCGCAGCCGATCGCCGGCACGCTGGCCGAACGATACCTCGCTGGCCGCGGCATTCTGCTCTCCCCGCGTGAGCGCGCCCTGCGCTTCCATCCCAGCTGCTACTACCGGGATCTTGTGACGGGCGAGACGCGGACGCTTCCTGCCCTCATTGCCGCTGTCACCAGCTTCGACGGGAAGATGACCGGCCTGCAACGCACCTGGCTTGATCCCTCGGGTCAGGGCAAGGCGCAACTCGCCGATCCACGCCGCTCACTGGGTCATCTCTTGGGCAACGCCATCTGGCTTGGCCTTGAGCCCAGTGCACCAGTCCCGGTCGTGGCCGCCGGCGAGGGCCTCGAGACGATGGCCTCGCTCCGGACGGTGATGCCGGCGCTTCCGGTGGCAGCCGCCACCTCGGCCAATCACCTCGCCGGCCTGATCTTCCCGCCTGGCTGCCGTCGCCTCTACATCGCAGCCGATGCCGACGCCGCCGGCCGGCACGGCATCGAGCGTCTGTCAATGCCGGGTGAATTTTCCCCAGTTGTGCCGAAGTAAAATTCCCCACTTATGCCGACGTGGACGACAGGGCGTATTGCGGATTTTTCGGCGGCCGGCCGCGTGG
>JBFLWR010000080.1:0-12812 GCA_040755925.1 Pseudomonadota bacterium | reverse complement strand
GCCAGCGCCACGACCGCAGCCTTGACGCTGGCCGAAGCGATAACGCTCCATTGCCTGCTGTCAAAAGCTTGCGCGATACGCGACAATCGGCGAATTCCCCCAGCAACGGTAAAAATTCGGAAAACTATGAGCGAAACTGAGTTAACAAGCAGTGACTTTACCGAAGCGGCCGAACCTTTCCGGCTTTTTGCCGCATGGCTGGAGGACGCTAGCAAGAGCGAGCCCAATGATCCCAACGGCGTGGCGCTGGCGACCGTCGACGCCGATGGCATGCCGGATGTGCGGATGGTGCTGCTCAAGGGGTTCGACGAAAAGGGATTCGTCTTCTACACGAATTTCGAAAGCGCCAAGGGCAAGGAGATTCTTGGCAGCATGAAGGCGGCGATGTGCTTCCACTGGAAGTCGCTGCGCCGGCAGGTGCGCGTGCGCGGCCCGGTGGAGATTGTCGACGAAGCCGAGGCCGACGCCTATTACGCGACGCGACCGCGTGGCAGCCGCATCGGCGCGTGGGCTTCGAAACAGTCGCGGCCGCTGGAAAGCCGCTTCGCGCTGGAGAAGGCGGTGGCCGAATACACGGCGCGTTACGCGATCGGCGAGATTCCTCGGCCAAAGCACTGGTCGGGCTTCCGCATCCTGCCACGGACGATCGAGTTCTGGCACGATCGCCCGTTCCGCTTGCATGACCGCGTCGTCTTTTCGCGCAACGCAGCCGGCGGCTGGGACAAGACCCGGCTCTATCCCTGACCATTCGTCAAAACGATCAGTCCTTCTCCAGCTGGAACAGCAGGAAATGCGGCCGTTCGCTGGCGACGCCAACCGCCGGCCGTATCGACTTGGTCGCTTCCTTCGGCACCAGGAAGGCCTCGCGGAGATTAAGCACGTCGCCGCTCTTGGCGCCGGAGAAAACCGCCGAGATACAGGTCTGCACATTGTCCGTAATCTTCAGCGAGACGATCGAGGTCGGCGACCAGCGCCGGCCATCCTTGTCGATCAACATGATCTTGCAGCCGAGCCAGAGATCCTGCAGGTCGGGATTGCCGACCGTCACCTGAAAATCGGCCAGCACAGGCACTGAGTCCGACGGCATGTTCGCCATGCCGAAAGCGCCGCGCAGGTCGGTCAGCTTCCAGTCGCTGCCGCCGAAATGCGCGCTCTGGCCCCACGGGATGCGGCGCGGGAAGAGATCGTCGTTTCCCAGCAGCGTCTTGACGTTCTCATAGGCTCCCAAGCCCAAGGCCAGCGGGACCAACAGCACAAGCGACCAGAGGCTGCGGCGTCGCCATCGCCGCTCGCCAAGCCTGCTCTCCAAAGCCTGCGCCGTCATCTCGCTTCCCCCTAGATCGGCTGCGTCAGATCGAGTGTGTCGACGCACCCGGCCGGCGCGCCGTCCGGCGTCGTGGCGACCGGCCCAAGTGAAATCTCCGCCTGAGAATCGAGAGCCGCCATGAGCTTTTCCGAAATCATCAAGGTGGCGTTGCTCGCTTGGTCAGGCCGTAGTTCAAAAACCAGTCTCACCCTTTTCGGCAAGCCGGGATCGACGGCCACCGGTAAAATCCCATCGGTGAAGGACAGTCGCTGCGTTTCATCGTAAGTAAGACCCATTGGTCCGCGCCACGACGCGACCGCAACGGTCGTCGATTGCGTCCGCGCCTTCAACTCAACTGTTACCACGGCCCAGATACCGCCCGTGGTCAGGACCTTCCTCTGACCGAACCTGTCGATTTTCAGATTGCGGGCGAATGCCACCTTTTCGGCGCGAACCTCGAAGCTGCGCCCGGCAACCGCGTCACCCGGCTTGCCACGCACGGGGATCGGGCCGATCAGATCGCCGTAGCGCGGCTTGGACATTTGCAGCCCGTAGCAAAGCACCACGGCGACGAGCAGCAGGAAGATGTTGGCCAGCTTGCGCATCACGGCTGCGTGCCCTCGGACCCGGTCGCCACCGGCATCGTCAGCGTGCCGACTGGAGTCGGATTGAACCAACCCGGCAGCCCATAAAGATTGTCACGCGGCTTGTAGGTCTTGCGGATGACGGCAAGGTCAAGGCTTGCCGGCGGCACCGATCCGTCAGGGAGTTGCCAGATATAGGCCATGCGCTCCGGCATGCCCGGATGCAATTCCGGCGACAGCGTGGAATCGCGCGTCAGCACGATGAAGGGTTTGACCGCGGGGTCGATCGTCGCCTGGTTCGCCTGAAGCACATCGAAATAGTCCTTGCTGGATTTTGCCGTGCGATTGGTCATCTCGACCTCGAAAACCAGCGCTTCGGCACCTGGCTTGAGCGGCACTCCATAGAGGTTGCCGCCTTCGGCGGCGTACGCCTTGAGCGGTTTCAGCAGCCACTGACCGGTTTCAACCTGGTTGCCTGGAGCCAGAACAGGCAACGGCTCGTGCCTTGCGCCAAAGGCGCCCAGAACATTGGCGACGGCAATTGCCGCCGCGGTGCCTACCCCGGCGAAAACCCAGGCCCTTACTCGGGAACCGACTGACTCAAACATTCCGCACCTCGACCGCCGCGTCGCCTGCCGAGCCGGCCGGCGGAGCTTCTTCGTCGCGGTGGCGCGTGGGCAGCGCGAACGCCGTTTCGAGCATCGCGGCGAGGAAAGAGATACGCAAAGGCTCGACGACTATGCCGGTCGATGAGTCTTGGAACGGGCTGCCGAACAGCAGCGAGACACCCTGGGAGAGTACCTGCCAGGTGTCGAGCTCATGCGGCCCGATGAGGCGCGTCATGCCGAGCCATGCCCAAGCCGCCAGCCAGTCGATCAGCCGGTAACCGACGATGAGCGTAACGATCAGGACGACGCCGGAGCTCAGGGTGATGCGCACGCCGTTGGCGATCGGCAGGTAGCGCGAGCGGTATCCGGAAATGAAATGTTCGACGAAGTCGCGAAGGAATTTAGGGATGGCGCGATAGCGCTCGCCAAGCCGCTCAACGCGCCGGTGCGCGCGCATCAGTTCCTTGTCGTCGCGCACGTCGTAGCCGTAGATGAGGGCCGCGAGCACCAGCCAGATCACCGGCAGAAGCATGTAGAAGAACAGGTTGACCAGCTTGGTCGTCGTGGCGATGGAGGTGACCTCGACCGGAACCATGGGATCGGCGAAGGCAGTTGCGACCGGATTGACGATCGCGTCCGCGACAGCCTGGAGGAAAGAGAAGATATTGCGGCTCATGATCCAGCCGATGATCTCGTCCTTCCAGCGCGAGATCACGTAGAGGCCGATGAATATCCAGTTGGTCTCGCAGATCACCACGACGATCTGCCAGAAGGACTGTGACCCGCCGCGCGTCTGCATGCTGGTGGCAAAGCGCCGGATCAGCCATGAAATGAGTACCGAAAAGATCAGCCACCGCGAGTCGAGCACGTCGAGAACGTTGCCGGCGCCCCCGCCGAACGGCGCCATATCCAGCGCGACGCGGGAATACTGCCGAACCGTGTCGCCAAGAAAGCCCCAGGCGGCGTAGTAGGCAAAGAACGGCAGCAGCGCGACGGTGACCATGCGCGCCAGCCGAACGCTGCCTGAGCCTGGCCGCGCCTCGCTTTCGCCACGTGCCGCCTGCTGCGCGGCGTGGGTTGCCGGCAATGCCGGCAGTAGCGTCTGGAACATGGCGACGGTGACGATGAGTTGCGTCAGCGCCACCAGCGTCAGCAGGGCGAGCCCTGCCATGTGATTGACAAGGGCTGTACGCGCAGCGACCTGCATGAACAGATCGCCGAACACGGTCCCCAGGAGCGCCAGGGCAACCATTTGCGGCCAGAAGCGCCGCCAGAGCCTGAACGTCAGCGCCAGCGGCTTCGCGACATCGGCAAGCATATCGAGGCGTTCAATGCGTCAGCGAACGGCGCCCAATCGCACTGGCGGATGCACTGGCAGCGTGTCGGGTCATGTCCTCTTCCCTTCGCGAGCCCCCGCTACGCGCTGTCGAGACATAGCGCGCATTGATTGCTTTGACACCCCTGTACCAACCTTTCGGCGAGATTGGCGCCATACGAAGATCAGAGTCTCGCCGTCTGCGGCAGGTTGAATGGCGTGATGACCTGGATGCTGGCCATGCCCGACACCGGCGATTTCGGCAGCAGCCCGTGCGCTCGCATGACATGCAGGCAGGCGTCGCGCATATCCTGGCCGAGATCGTGGTGCAGCACCGCACTGATGCGCCCGGCGCGCAGAAGGGCAAGATTGTCGGCGTCAAGATCGTGGCCGACAAAGGCGCGGCAACGGCGGCCCAGCGAGGCGAAGGCCTCGACGACCGCCCGATTGCCACCGCCTATCGAATAGACGCCTTCAATGTCGGGATGTTCGCGCAGGGCATTTAGCGCGAGCATGCCTGTGTCTCGATCGAGACCATGGCCCTCGCTGACCTCGATGATGCCGAGCGCGGGATAGCGCTCGCGAAGCGCCTGCCTGAAACCGATCTCGCGTTCTTCCTCGCCGCGGAAACGATTGCTGCTGATGGTCACCAGGATGCGCGCCGGTCCGCCGCGCAGCCATTCGCCGATCAGATAAGCGGCGGTCTGGCCCGCGGCGCGGTTGTCGATGCCGACATAGGCCTGCCGCCCGGTGTCGGGCAGATCGGTAACCAGCGTGACGACCGGAATGCCCGCACCGGCAAGCCTTGCGGTCGCCGCCCTCACCTCGGCGACGTCGGGCGCCTTGAGCAGGACGCCATTGCTGCCGCGGCGCCGCAAGGCCTCGATGATCGCGACCGTATCGTCGACGCCGCGCGTCTCGGCGAAATGGTAACGCGCGCGAAAGATGAGGGGCTGCAATGACGGCATCGCCTGCTCCAGCCCCTGGCGGACCGCCTCGCTGAAGCGCGAGGGCGCCTCCATGACGACGTCGAGGACGAGCTTGCGGCCGGAGAGGCCGATCTGATCGCGTTGTTTCTCCAGTTCGCCGATGGCCTGCTTGACGCGACGGACGGTGTGCTCGCGAACGCCCGGCCTGCCGTTCAGGACGCGATCGACGGTCGCGAGACTGAGGCCAGCCTGGAGAGCGATATCCTTGACGAGAAAGGCACGCGACATCTTCTGAGGTGTTTTTGAGGTGTTTCGGAGGAACATGGCACCGCAGATTGCGGTATACCGCATCGAGAACCGGGACATCAACAGGAGGATGCGTCATGAAGGCCGACAACCTAGCCAAGATCAGGTCCGCCCGGGTCTGGTTGACGAAGGACAAGTGCGACATCGAAGGCTTCCGGGCGATCGTCGAGCGGACGACCAATCCTGCCGA
Organism: Pseudomonadota bacterium; assembly: GCA_040755925.1. GTDB lineage: Bacteria > Pseudomonadota > Alphaproteobacteria > Rhizobiales > Rhizobiaceae > Mesorhizobium. Next base: position 7,574 of record JBFLWR010000080.1, on the reverse strand, counting down.
CTACCCCTTCGCCGCGAGCGTGGAAAAGAACGTGCTCGTCTATGACGGCGATGTCGTCCGCAAGGCGGTGGCCGTTCCCGAGACGCGCAAGGCACTGTTGGCAGAATGGGTGGAAGCGCTCACCAGCGGACCCGGGGTAGTGGCCTTCAGGAAGGCTTTCGCCGACACGACGCCGATCGACACCGCCACCAGGCTGTTCAATGAGATGATCGCCGAGCAGCATGCGACCGGCACCGGCGGCGGCGACCATTTCGCCAAGCCCGGCGCCAATGACCGCATCTGGAATGCGCTGGAAAAATTCTGCCTGCGCGACCCGCGGGCCTTCGCGGCCTATTATGGCGACGACATCATCGCGCTCATCTCCGAAGCCTGGCTCGGCCCGGCCTACCAGGTGACGTCGCAGATCAATTGCGTGAACCCGGGCGGCGCCGCGCAATCGGCGCATCGCGACTATCATCTTGGGTTTCAAACGCCCGAAATCATCGAACGCTATCCCGTGCATGTCCACAGCATCTCGCCGGTGCTGACGCTGCAGGGGGCGGTCGCCCATTGCGACATGCCGCTCGAAAGCGGGCCGACGCTCTATCTGCCCTATTCGCAGGCCTATCTGCCCGGTTACCTCGCGACCGGCCTGCCTGAGTTCAAGGCCTATTTCGCTGATCACCATGTGCAGCTCGCTTTGGAAAAGGGCGATGCGGCGTTCTTCAACCCCGCTCTGTTCCACGCCGCCGGCAACAACCGCTCCGCCAGCATCCGCCGCATGGCCAACCTGCTGCAGATTTCATCGGCCTATGGCCGCGCTATGGAAAGCGTCGACCGCATAAGCATGAGCCGTGCGCTGTATCCGGCCATCCGGGACATGCTGGCAAAGGGGAATATCTCGCCGACCGCGGCCGCCAATGCGATCGCCTCGACGGCGGAAGGCTATTCCTTCCCGACCAATCTCGACCGCGATCCGCCGATCGGAGGACTGGCGCCGGAGACGCAGCAAGCGCTGTTCCACCGCGCGCTCGACGCCGGCTGGACTGCGGCAGCCTTCGGCAAGGCGCTGGACGAACAGGCCGCGAAGAAGCTGACGTAAGATCGACGATCGCGCGGTGGCAAGCGCCTTTGACGGGATTGGCCTCGCACCTATCCCTTCTTGCGCGTCATGAAGGCAGTAAGCGCCACGCGGGCCTCGTCGGACTTGAGGCGCTCGCGGAAATGTTCGCTTTCGATATTGATGCGGGCGACGAGTGCCTCTCGGGGTTCGCGCATCAGATCACGCGCGATCTTCAGCGCTTGCGGCGGCTTGGCGGCGATGTCGTTGGCGGCGGCCACCACCGCACTTTCCAGCACGTCTTCAGCGACCACGTCGTAGATCAGCCCGGCGGCCTTGGCGCGCTCGGCCGAAAAGCCCTCGCCGAGGCCGAGCATCGCGAAGGCGCCCTGCAGGCCAAGGATCTGCGGCGCTATCAGGCTGGAGCCGGCCTCCGGCACGAGACCGAGATCGACGAAAGGCGTGCGGAAAAGCGTGCGCGGCGTGGCGAACGTCAGGTCGCAATGCAGGTTCAGCGTGGTGCCGATGCCGACGGCGATGCCGTCGACGCCCGAGACCATCGGCTTCTCCGACCTGGCCAGCGCCATCAGGAAATCCCAGACCTCGTTGCCACCCTCGCCCCCGGTGGCGATGGCCAGGAAATCGGCGAGGTCGTTGCCGGCGGAAAAGGCGCCGGGCACGCCCAGGAAAACGTGGACGCGCATCGCCGGATCGGCATCACCCTCGACAAGGGCAGCCGTCATCCGGGCATACATGGCGCGCGTCAGCGCGTTCTTCTTGTCCGGCCGATTGATGCGGATTATCTGAACGGCGCCCCGGCGCTCGATGAGGATGTGGTCGGTCACGGTCGGTTCCTTGAGCGTCTGGAGTTTCAGGCGGAAATCAGCGCCTTGCCGGCGGCGGTGAGGCTCTCGGCGCCGTCGATGACGCGCTCCTTGAGCGCACGGGTCTCGCCGAGCAGGTTCTCGGCAAAGAAGCGGCAGAGCGCGATACGGCCACGGTCGGCGAGCCCGCCCTGCGCCAGATAGGCGCCGCCGGCGGTGAGCGAGATCAGGCGCAAATAAGGTGTGGCGCCGGCCATGGCAGCGTCAGCCTTGCCGTCGGCCGTCAGCTTCTGCAGGAAGCGCGTCGCCTCGTCCAGATCAGCGAGCGCCCGGTCGAGATTGTCGGCGGTGCGGCCGAAGCCCTCGATGTTGGAGGTGCGCACCGCATCGGCGACCGCTTTGAGCTCGCCGATATAGCGATGCACGTGCTCGCCGCCGCCGAGAGGCAGTTTTCGCGAAACGAGGTCGATGGCCTGGATGCCGTTGGTGCCTTCATAGATCGGCGCGATGCGGGCGTCGCGATAAAGTGCCGCCGCCCCCGTCTCCTCGATGAAGCCCATGCCGCCATGCACCTGGACGCCCAGCGAAGCGACCTCGACGCCGACATCGGTCGAGAAGGCCTTGGCCAGAGGCGTCAGCAGATTGGCGCGGTCGCGCCATGTGGCGGCGGCCTCGCCCTCGGCGACGCGCGCGCGGTCGATGGCATGCGCGCAGGAATAGCTGATGGCGCGGGCGACCTGGGTCAGCGCCCGCATGGTCAGAAGATTGCGCTGCACGTCCGGGTGATGGACGATCGGCGCCATGCCCGACCCCGAATAGTCCGACGCCTTGCCCTGCCGGCGTTCGTTGGCATAGGCGATCGCCTTCTGCGTCGCGGTCTCGGCCACCGCCACGCCCTGCATGCCGACGGCCAGTCTGGCGTTGTTCATCATCGTGAACATGCAGGCGAGACCTTTGTTCTCCTCGCCGATCAGCCAGCCGATGGCACCTGGCGCCGCGCCTTCAAAACCGTCGCCGTAGATCATGGTGCAGGTCGGCGAGGCATGGATGCCGAGTTTATGCTCCAGGCCGGAACAGAAGACATCGTTGCGGGCGCCGAGCGACCCGTCGTCATTCACCAGGAATTTCGGCACCAGGAACAGCGAGATGCCGCGCGTGCCGGCAGGCGCGTCGGGCAACCTAGCCAGCACCAGATGCACGATGTTGTCGGTGAAATCGTGCTCGCCATAGGTGATGAATATCTTCTGGCCGAAGATGCGATAGGTGCCGTCGCCGGCCCGCTCGGCGCGGGTGCGGAGCGCCGCGAGGTCCGAGCCGGCCTGCGGCTCGGTCAGGTTCATCGTGCCCATCCACTCGCCGGAGACGAGCTTCGCCAGATACTTCGCCTTGAGCGTCTCGGTGGCGTGCTTGTCGAGCGCCTCGACCGCGCCCATGGTGAGCGTCGGGCCGATGCCGAAGGCCATGGCGGAAGAGTTCCACATTTCGAGCGCGGCGACGCCGAGCATGGTCGGCAGGCCCTGGCCGCCGAACTCCTCAGGCCCGGAGAGCGCGTTCCAGCCGCCCTCGATCCAGCGCTTATAAAGCTCCTTCCAGCCGGGCGGCGTGGTGACAACGGCTCCCTTCAGCACGGCGCCGTGTTCGTCGCCGATCTTGTAGAGCGGCGCCACCTCCTCGCTGGCGAAGCGGCCGGCCTCGGCCAGGATCGCGTCGACGAGGTCTTCGCCGAGGTCGCCAAAGGCGCCGGCCTCCAGCGCCGGCTTGAGGCCGGCAACATGCTTGAGCGTGAAGGCGATGTCCTCGACCGGTGCGCGATACATGTTGCGTGCTCCTCCTCCGTTCCGGCCGTTCGATCGTAGAGTCTGCCTCGTGGCAAGGCCACCCGTCTTTGGGTCGGATCCGAACCTTCTTTTTACGTAAACGTCAACTTTTGTCACGCGGATTTTTGCAATCTTTCCGGCGGGCGTTTAGATATGGAAATACCCGGCGTGAAGCTGGCGACAGACTGGATCGAGAGCCATGCTTGCCAGACCCGACGCCTATCGTTGCATCGAATGCGGCCTGCCTTATCGGGCGACCGGCTTCTCGTACTATCACGGCATGATCGAGGAAGGCCCGGCCTACTGGTCGGACCGCGGCATCCTGTGCTCGCCGCAATGCTCGCTGGCGCATCACAAGAAGCGGGCGGCGGAAGGCACGCTCCAGCAGGAGCCGGCGCCGGATCCGTTCGAGGTGCCTTCACTCTTTCGGCGGTAGGGCAGCCAACCCGGCCTGAAGCACTTCCTTAACCATAGCGGTTCAGGATCGTCCCCTGGTCAGTGGGGACAACCCTGATTGAAAAAGCCGGCGCGCCCTCTTCGCCGCCTGGCACTTCTCGCGGCAGCGATTGTGCTCGGCACGGCGGCACAGGCTTCGGATTTCTCCGAGCCATGGAAGAACGCTGACCGCGCGCTGGTGATCGACGCCTACGAATACAATTCCATCGACTGGGCGCAGCTCACCACGGACAAGCGCGTCGTCGGCGTCATCAACAAGGCTTCCGACGGGCTGCCGCCGCCCTATTTCTGCTTCGGCAGCGAGATGGACGTGAAGCTCTGCAAGGCGCTTTGGAAACGCTATGCGGTGACGCGCGAGCTGTTCCAGACTCGCAAGGTGGTGGCGAAGGCGCTCGGTCTGAAATGGGGTGCGTATCACCTCGCCCGCCCCGGCAATCCGGTCGAGCAGGCCAACAACTTCATCGAATTCGCCGAGCCCGCGCCGGACGATCTGGTCGCCCTCGACCTCGAAGGCAACGACCCGTCGCAATGGATGTCGCTGGAGGATGCGGAAGAGTTCGTGCGCCAGGTGCATCGGCGCCTCGGCCGCTTCCCCGTGCTCTACACCAACGGCAGGACCGCCCAATACATCGCCGACAACCGCTATACCTACAGGCTGCTGTCGCGGCTGCCGCTCTGGTACGCGCGCTACAAGCCGAACATCGACGTGCATTTCCCGATGGGCAACTGGCGGGGCTACGCGCTCTGGCAGTTCTCGGCGCAGGCCAATTGCGGCCGTGCCAGCTGCCCCTACCGCGTGCCGGGCACGCCCAACGACATCGACGTCAGCGTCGCGCCGATGAATGCCGCGGAGCTGCGTCAGCAATGGACCTTCGGCGGGCTGATCGACGTCCCGTCCGATTATCTCGCCTCGATACCGATTCCTGTCCCACGGACGCTCGCCGGCAAGGTGGCCATCACCTATGCCGACGTGGCGACGCCGCCGACCGTCGAGGAGATGGTCGCCGTGCTCGGCGCGCGCTGGGAGAAATTCCGCGACGGCTTCCGCATGCCGGTCGTCAAGACCGTGCTGCAGCGCCCGAGCTTCGGCATTGTCCAGTATGTCGCCTGGAAGCGTAGTGGCCAGCGGACCCCCGAGCAGATCGACGCCGCCTTCGCCGCGGTCGCCGACCCGGTCAACACCGCTTCGACGGCGCTCGACCGCGGCCAGCGCTGAACGTCACCCTATGACGCCGAGGCGTCGGCCTTCTCGCGCTCGACTGCGCGCCAGCCGATATCGTGGCGGAAGAACCCTTCTGGCCAGTCGATGTGGTCGACTGCCTCATATGCCTTCTTTTGCGCCTCGCCCACGGTAGCGCCTGTGGCGGTGACGTTGAGCACGCGGCCTCCATTGGCGACCAGCGCGCCGCTGTTCATGGCGGTGCCGGCATGGAATATCTGGGCTCCGTCACCCTCGGCGTCGTCCAGGCCGCGGATGACCGAGCCCTTTTCCGGCGTACCTGGATAGCCCCTGGCCGCCATGACCACGGTCAGCGCCGCCTCGTCGCCCCAGCGCACCGACATGTGGGCGAGTTGGCCGTCGACCGCCGCGTTGAGGAGGACGAGCAGATCATCCTTCAACCGCATCATCAGCACCTGGCACTCGGGATCGCCGAAGCGGGTGTTGTACTCGATCAGTTTCGGGCCCTGTTCGGTGATCATCAGTCCGGCGAAAAGGATGCCGGCGAAAGGCGCGCCGATTTCGGCCATGCCGCGCATGGTCGGCTCGATGATCTCTCGCATGGTGCGCTCGGTCATCTGCGGCGTCATCACCGGCGCCGGCGAATAGGCGCCCATGCCGCCGGTGTTCAGGCCGACATCGCCGTCACCGACGCGCTTGTGGTCCTGCGCGGTGCCGAAGGGCAGCGCGGTCGTGCCGTCGCACAGGCAGAAGAAGCTCGCTTCCTCGCCGGTCATGTATTCCTCGACCACGACTTCCGCGCCGGCCGCGCCGAACGAGCCGTCGAAACAGGCTTCCAGCGCGGCAACCGCCTCGGGAAGCCTCATCGCCACGGTGACGCCTTTGCCAGCGGCAAGCCCGTCGGCCTTGATGACGATCGGCGCGCCCGTCTTCTCGACATAGGCCTTGGCCGAGGCAAGATCGCTGAAGCGGCCGTAGGCCGCGGTGGGAATGTTGAATCTGGCGCAAAGATCCTTGGTGAAACCCTTCGAGCCCTCGAGCCTTGCCGCCGCCTTGGACGGGCCGAAGACGCGGATGCCCCAGGCGCGGAGATCGTCGGCGATGCCGGCCACCAGCGGAGCCTCAGGCCCGACGACGACCAGATCGATCTTCTTCTCCTGGCAGAAGGCGGCCACGACGGAATGGTCGGATATGTCGAGCTTCACCAGCTCCGCGAAACGGCCGATGCCGGGATTGCCGGGGGAGGCGTAGAACCTGGTCAGCAGGGGCGAGGCGGCGATCTTCCAGGCAAGCGCATGTTCGCGGCCGCCCGAGCCGAGAAGAAGAACGTTCATGGCCACCTCTTGCTGATCGTCTCTGCCTCGCACCCGCTATTGCTCAATGGGCGACGGGTCAAGGCGCGTCGCCATTTTGACAGCAATTGCGCACCGGAACATGGCCTTCATCGAGAAGTGATAAGGCTGGCGGTTGTGCGAGGGAGGCGGCCCGGCCGATCAGCTTCGGAAAACGAATCAGCTCTGGAAGACGACGGGGAACCAATCCTCGCGCAATTTCTGGCCGGGCTTCATGTCGTGGCCCGGATAGGGAGGCGAGGTGCGTCCGGGTCGCTCGACATAGCGCGCGTCATCACCGACCCAACGCAGCGACAGCGCTCTTCGCCGCGCGGAGGTCAGGTTGCCGCGCGCGCCATGCGCGGTCCGGAAATCGAACAGGATGGCATCGCCCGGCTCCATCTCCCATTCGAGTACCTTCATCGAAGGGTCGTTGTCGGGATCTGGCACCGGGAGGTAGTCGCCCTGCCCCGCGTAGAAATTGTCGTCATTCAGCCAGCGCACCGGAAGGACCATTTTTTCCCATTTGTGCGATCCCGCGATCAGCCTCAGCGTCGCCTCCTTGACCGGGTCGATCGGGATCCAGAAGCTCACGGTCTGGCTGCCATCGACGAAGTAGTAGGGGATGTCCTGGTGCCAGGGTGTCGGCTTCTGTGTGCCGGGCTCCTTGACCAGCACATGGTCATGGAAGAATTGCGCGCTGCGCGATTGCATGACTGAAGCCGCAAGCTCGGCCGCAGGGGATTCGCGAACGATCCTGACGAATTCGGGAATGCGCTCCCAATTGCAGTAGTCGTCGAAGAAGCTGCCCTTGCCGTTGGCGATGTCGGAAGCGCTAGCACTGCGGTTTTGCATGTTGCGTTCGATGCCGTCCGCGATGACATCGACCCAGTCCTTGAACGCGCCTCGGATGCAAACCGCGCCGTC
>JBFLWR010000008.1:0-11457 GCA_040755925.1 Pseudomonadota bacterium | reverse complement strand
CTTCTTTCTTCTTGGAAACGGGATAGAATAGGGGGCCGTCCGCAGCGTCGTTCACAAATTCCAAAAAGCCCAGGTCAACTAGCTGCTGGTGCAATGGAACATCGCGGTAATTGCCCGCCTTAACGGAACCGGCGTCCGGCGAGATCCGAACTACCGGGACACCTTTCTCATAGCGGAAGTCTTGCTTCCGGAGCTGGGTGATTTCGGCAATTCGCGCGCCTGTGTGCGCGCATAAGATCGGCGACCAGCGTTTGGCTGCGGTCGTCTGGGGCGCTTCGCGCGTCCGCGGATTATCGGAGTGCTTTGGCTGGTAATACCGAGCCAGCTTCAAAACGGCAACAGCCTCATCCGTGGTAAACCCTTGCTCGCGCGAGCGTTGTTTTTTCGAAACCTTGATCCGCACGTTCTCTGCGACGTTTGTTTCGAGCCGATCATTGTTGACGGCCCACTTCAAGACCGTTCGAACAGAGGTCAGGTAGACATCACTGACGGTTTTGCTCGCCAGCACTTTCAGGTTCGCATCTTTCCACTCCAGCAGGTTCTGCTTGGTAAGCCTACGAGCGTCGTCGTGGCCAATGAATTTGGACAAGTTGGCGAAAACTGGCGTCCAGCGCTTGCGTGCCTCCCTGCCCTTCCCATCGGCAGCTCGCTCGTTCAGGCAGTCGGCAAGCAGACCTTTCAAAGAAACCGGCTGACGGTCATCGACTGCTGGCTGCTCAGTCGTTAGCAGCGGATGCGAGGGGCTTCCTGTGAAGTCGCCCTCGTTTCGCTCGCCACGCCTCGATAACGCCTCATAGCTCGAAACACAAAGAGCTCTTGCGATCTGGCGCCATTCCGCACTTCCTTTGGGCGCCGCGTGATTGCCTAAAGTTCGGTAGCGTTCGATCCGATCCCCGACTAGCAGTTCAAGCTGGTCATCAGAAAGCTTTCCGGAATAGCCGTCGCGGAAAGGCTGCCCCTCTTCATATCCCACGTCGAAGGACGCATACTGGTGATGAGTTGCACGAATCTCTTCGTCAAAGGTCAGCTGCGCCTGATAGTCGCGTATCGCGATTTGGGATGGGGACAGCGGATAGCGCCCGGTGATTATAGATCGCTCGCCAGCCTCAACTGCCCGGCGCTCTCCGAGTGCAATCTTGTGCTGTAGGGCTGCAACCGCCCCAGGGAGTGTCTTCAACGCGGTCCGGTAGTCGGGCCCGAGGGCCGTTCGCAGCTCCGTCTTGCCTTCCATATAAGGTCGTAGCTCTTTCGGAATGACAAGCCGAGCAAAATAGCGGCCGTCCCGATTTAGGAGATTTCGAACGCGGCCAGCCATAAAGTCCATTCGGTTTGTTACGGTTTTTGTAACGTCAGAATGAACATCAAGCCTTGCGTGTCAAGGGCTTGAACGATTTCAAAGGGATAGGCTGGTGCTGCGAGAGAGGATTGAACTCTCGACCTCTCCCTTACCAAGGGAGTGCTCTACCACTGAGCTACCGCAGCCTGCGATGGCGGCGCTTCTGCCATATCGAACCGGCAAGCGCAAGGCCAAGAAAAGCCTAAAAACCGCAATGAACATGCAGCACGACGACACGGCTGTGAATGGCCGTTCCGCGCGGCCTTCGATGACACGGCAGCGCCACAATGTTGACTATGCCTGAACCCTAGCCGGCTGTCCGCCGGCGGAGGCGGGACGATGAGCGGCCGAGAAAATCCACCGAAAAAGGGCGACGGCGAGCGCAAGGACCGGCTTGCCGAGGCATTGCGCGCCAATTTACAGAAACGCAAGGCGCAGACACGGTCGCGGCGCGCTGGCGATGCGGACAAGCGGCCGGAGGGACTGGCATCTGCTGGAAAAATGCAAAAAGACTAACCCAAATCAGCCACACTGGCCGGCCACCCTTGGTCGACAAGTGGGGAAATCCTATTTCTTGAACCACGCCGGCCGATGGTCTAAGCCGGCATACTCAACCGATTGAACCGGCCCGTTCGGGCCGAGGGGACGCTTTTCATGGATCGCATCAGAATTGTCGGCGGCAACGAGCTGGCCGGTACCATTCCGATCTCGGGCGCAAAAAACGCGGCGCTGCCGCTGATGATCGCCTCGCTGCTCACCGACGACACGCTGACGCTCGAAAATGTGCCGCACCTGGCCGATGTCGAACAGCTGATCCGCATCCTCGGCAACCATGGCGTCGACTATTCGGTCAACGGCCGCCGTGAAAAGCAGCAGGAAGGTTATTCGCGCACCATCAATTTCTCGGCGCGCAACATCGTCGACACCACGGCCCCTTACGAGCTGGTCTCGAAGATGCGGGCTTCGTTCTGGGTGATCGGACCGTTGCTGGCGCGCATGGGCGAGGCCAAGGTCTCGCTGCCGGGCGGATGCGCCATCGGCACGCGCCCTGTCGACCTGTTCCTCGAAGGCCTGCAGGCGCTGGGCGCCGAGCTCGACGTCGACACCGGCTATGTGGTGGCCAAGACCAGGAACGGCCGCCTCGTCGGCAATCGCTACGTGTTCCCGAAAGTCTCGGTCGGCGCAACCCACGTGCTGATGATGGCGGCGTCGCTCGCCAAGGGCGAGACCGTGCTCGAAAACGCCGCCCGTGAGCCCGAGATCGTCAACCTTGCCGAATGCCTCAACGCCATGGGCGCCAAGATCCACGGCGCCGGCACCCCCACCATCACCATCGAGGGCGTCGAAGCACTGTCCGGCGCCCGCGTCCGCGTCATTCCGGACCGCATCGAGACCGGCACCTATGCCATGGCGGTGGCGATGACCGGCGGCGACGTGGTGCTCGAAGGCGCGCGGCCCGACCTGCTGCAGAGCGCGCTCGATATCATCGTCGAGACCGGCGCCGAGATCACGCCCACCAATGAAGGTATCCGCGTCAAGCGCAACGGCGCCGGCATTTCCCCGGTCGACGTGACGACGGCGCCCTTCCCCGCCTTCCCGACCGACCTGCAGGCGCAGTTCATGGGACTGATGACGATGGCCAGGGGCAAGTCGCGCATCACCGAGACAATCTTCGAGAACCGCTTCATGCATGTGCAGGAGCTTGCCCGCCTCGGCGCCCATATCACGCTTTCCGGCCAGACGGCGATCGTCGACGGTGTCGCCAAATTGAAGGGCGCGCCGGTGATGGCGACCGATCTGCGCGCTTCGGTTTCGCTGGTGATCGCTGGCCTTGCCGCCGAGGGCGAGACCACGGTCAACCGCGTCTACCATCTCGACCGTGGCTTCGAGCGGCTGGAAGAGAAGCTCTCCGGCTGCGGCGCGGTGATCGAGCGGATTTCTGGCTGACGCTGCGCGGCAATCTTGCCGAGCGGTTGCACCGACGGCAAAGACCTCCTAGAGCGTGTTGAACCCGAATTGATCGGGCTCAACACGCTCTAGTTTTTTGTCTGGGCATGATCTTTGCCGAAAAACCGGTTTCCACTTTTCGGGATCATGCTCTAACAGAACATTGAATTGTCAACGTTCAGGTGCCTATTCCGCATGGCTCTCAAGCTCATCGCGCTCGACGACCAGGATCTGAGCATCGTCTCGGCGCATGTCCAGGACGCCGTGATGAAGGTTTCGGACCTCGAATACCTGCCGGCGGCCAAGCGCTTCGTGCTGACCATGAACCGTTTCGTCTGGGAGGCGAAGTCCGGCCTGTTCCGCCAGCACAATGAACGGCGGCAGAGCGTGCTGCATTTCGACCGGGTGCTTGGCGCCAAGACCAGTGGCGTCCCGCGCGACAAGCCCGCCGAGGTGCTCTCGCTGCTGGCGATCAGCTTCGTGCCGATCAGCAAGCCGGCCGGCATCGTCGAACTGGTCTTCTCGGCCGGTGGCACCATCATGCTCGACGTGGAATGCATCGAGGCCCGGCTCGCCGATATCGGCGGCGCATGGGAAGCCACCTCGCGCCCGGTTCACAGGACCTGAGCGCGGATAATGGCTATAACCCTCAACCAGACCGACGCCGATTTCGAGCAGCGTTTTTCAGCGTTCCTCACCACCAAGCGCGAGGTGTCCGCCGATGTCGAGGCGGTGGTCCGCGACATCATTGCCCGCGTGCGCGCCGAGGGCGACAAGGCTCTGGCCGATTACACGTTGAAATTCGACAGGGCTGATCTGAGCCAGCTCGGCATCGCCGTTTCGAAGGACGACATCGTTAAAGCCTATGCCGAGGCCGATCCAGCGACGGTCGAGGCGCTCACCTTCGCGCGCGACCGCATCCGCTCGCATCACGAGCGGCAGAAGCCACGTGATGACCGTTACACCGATGCCGCGGGCGTGGAACTCGGCTCGCGCTGGACGGCAGTCGAAGCGGTCGGGCTCTACGTGCCTGGCGGCACAGCCAGCTATCCAAGCTCGGTGCTGATGAATGCCGTGCCGGCAAAGGTCGCGGGCGTCGAGCGCATCGTCATTGTCGTCCCGGCGTCCGGGGGCGTCATCAATCCGCTGGTGCTGGTGGCGGCGGACCTTGCCGGCGTTTCCGAAATCTATCGTGTCGGCGGCGCGCAGGCCGTAGCCGGGCTTGCCTATGGCACGGAGACGATCAGGCCGGTCGCCAAGATCGTCGGACCGGGCAATGCCTATGTCGCGGCAGCCAAGCGCCAGGTGTTCGGCACCGTCGGCATCGACATGATCGCCGGGCCGTCCGAGGTGCTGGTCGTGGCCGATGCGCAGAACGATCCGGACTGGGTCGCCGCCGACCTTCTCGCCCAGGCCGAGCATGACGTATCGGCACAATCGATCCTGATCACGGACAGCGCCGCGTTCGGCAAGGCGGTAGAAGAGGCCGTGGAGCGCCAGCTCAAGACCCTGCCGCGCGCCGAGACCGCGGCGGCGAGCTGGCGCGATTTCGGCGCGGTGATCCTGGTGCCGACGCTCGAAGCCTCGCTGCCGCTGGTCGACCGCATCGCGGCCGAACATGTCGAGCTCGCTTTCGACGACGCCGAGGCGTTCCTGTCCAAAATGCGCAATGCTGGCGCGGTCTTTGTCGGCCGGCATACGCCGGAAGCGATCGGCGACTATGTCGGCGGCTCCAACCATGTGCTGCCGACGGCGCGCTCGGCGCGTTTCTCGTCGGGCCTGTCCGTGCTCGATTTCGTCAAGCGCACCTCGATCCTGAAGCTCGGCCCGGAGCAGCTCAAGGCGCTGGCGCCGGCGGCCATCGCGCTCGCCCAGGCGGAAGGGCTCGACGCGCATGGGCGCTCCGTGGCGATCAGGTTGAACATGTAGCGATGCCCGGCCACCAGCAAACCCGCGACAGGCTGATCGACGTCGAGCTCGACGAATCGATCGGCCGTTCGACGCCCGACGTCGAGCACGAGCGGGCCGTGGCCATCTTCGACCTCATCGAGGAAAACAGTTTTCGCCCCGTCAACGACGGCGGTGCGGGGCCCTACAGGCTGAAGCTGTCGCTGGCGGAGTCCCGCCTGGTCTTTGCCGTCAGCCGCGAGGACGGCGCCGATGTGGTCACCCACATCCTGTCGCTGACGCCGCTCAGGCGCATCGTCAAGGACTACTACCTGATCTGCGAAAGTTATTACGACGCCATCCGCTCCTCGACGCCCAGCCATATCGAGGCGATCGACATGGGCCGGCGCGGCCTGCACAATGAAGGCTCGCAGACGCTGATGGACCGCCTCTCCGGCAAGATCGAGATCGACTTCGATACGGCGCGCCGGCTGTTCACCCTGGTCTGCGTGCTGCATTGGCGGGGCTGATCCTGGCCGCGTTGCCTCATTCGATCCTGTTTGTCTGCGGGATGAACGCCGTGCGCTCGCCGATGGCGGAGCAACTGGCGCGGCGGGTGCTGCCGGCCACCACCTTCGTCGCCTCGGCTGGCGTGCGCGGCGGCGAGCGCGACCCTTTCGTCGACGCAGTGCTCGCCGAGGAGGGCCTATCGCTTGGCGAGCGCCAGCCGCGGACCCTGGACGAGCTGGAAGACGATTATTTCGATCTGATCGTCACGATGGCGCCGGAAGCGCACCATGCCGCGCTGGAGCTCACGCGCTCGCTGGCGGTCGAGGTCGAATACTGGCCGATGCCGGACCCCACCGACACCAGCGGGACGCGCGAGCAGATAATGGCCGCCTACCGGGACCTGCGCGAGCGACTGAAAGCGCGCATAGGCCGACGTTTTTCGCCTCCGGAGGCAAAAAGCGCCGCCGATTAAGCATGTTCACAAGCGGACGATTATCATATAGGTTCCGCCGCAAATTCCGGCCGGCGGCCGGAACTGCCCATCCAAGCAAAGGTATCGAATGCCGAAGGAAGAAGTCCTCGAGTTTCCAGGTGTGGTCACCGAACTGCTGCCCAATGCAATGTTCCGCGTGAAGCTCGAAAACGAACACGAAATCATCGCCCACACGGCCGGCCGCATGCGCAAGAACCGCATCCGCGTGCTGACCGGCGACAAGGTCCTGGTCGAGATGACGCCCTACGACCTGACCAAGGGCCGCATCACCTATCGTTTCAAGTAAGACCGCCAGAGCAATTCGGCCGGGAAGCGCGATGAGCCTTTTGCAGAAGCTGGTGCTTGCCTCTGGTTCGCCGCGCCGCATCGAACTCTTGCAGCAGGCCGGCATCGAGCCCGACCGCGTGCTGCCCGCCGATGTCGACGAAACGCCGATACGCGCCGAGCATCCGCGCTCGCTGGCCAAGCGGCTCTCCAAGGACAAGGCCGAGAAGGCGCTGGCCTCGCTGAGAGGCGAGGAGGACTATGCGCCCGCCTTCATCCTTGCCGCCGACACGGTGGTGGCCGTGGGGCGCCGCATTCTGCCCAAGGCCGAGACGATCGACGATGCCGTGAACTGCCTCGGCCTGCTTTCCGGCCGCTCGCACCGCGTCTATTCCGGCATCTGCCTGATCACGCCGGGCGGCAAGCTGCGCCAGCGGCTGGTGGAAACCAGGGTGCGCTTCAAGCGGCTGCCGCGCGAGGAGATCGACGCCTACGTCGCCTCCGGCGAATGGCGCGGCAAGGCCGGCGGCTATGCCGTGCAGGGCCTGGCCGGGTCGTTCGTCGTCAAGCTGATCGGCTCCTACACCAATGTGGTCGGCCTGCCGCTCTACGAGAGCGTGGCGCTGCTTTCCGGCGAGGGCTTCAAGGCCCACCAGAACTGGCACGCCCCGCGGTGATGAGCCTGGACGACAAGGTGACGCCGCTGCGCCCGAAGCGGCCTTGCCCCGAATGCGGCAAACCGTCCGCGCGCGAGCACTACCCATTCTGCTCGGCGCGTTGCAAGGACATCGACCTCAATCGCTGGCTGAAGGGCGCCTATGTTATTCCCGGCCGGGACGGCGAGGAGGAAGACAACGACACCCCGGAACAAGGCCCCTCGCCCAAGGACGAGTCGTGAGTATCGGGAGCCGGCCTCTCAAGCGATTTTTCTTTCCTGACGAAATCAACACCTAAGCGCTGGACAGGCAAGAATCCCGTGCTATAACCCACCCGCTTTCAAGGGGCGCCGCCCGGCGCCCATGAAATCCGGCAGGCGGTTCCCGTTAGCCGGCATAGGCCCAGATAGCTCAGTTGGTAGAGCAGCGGACTGAAAATCCGCGTGTCGGTGGTTCGAATCCGCCTCTGGGCACCAACAATTCCAAGTTGTATTTTTATCAACTAAGTATATGATTTTTCATTACAAATTT
The DNA here is from genome assembly GCA_040755925.1 of Pseudomonadota bacterium. GTDB lineage: Bacteria > Pseudomonadota > Alphaproteobacteria > Rhizobiales > Rhizobiaceae > Mesorhizobium. The sequence goes on along the minus strand of JBFLWR010000008.1, from coordinate 3,833 downwards.
TTGATACAACCATTGCATGAATAGAAGCGTTTCTCTCGGTGTTGGTATTTTTGATGGTATCCGGCCATCTGATGTATTTTGACAATTTGGCAGGAGATGTAACCAGATTCCTGGTTTAGTGCCGTTTTCCAGCCGCTTAATGCACCCAGTTCGAATCCGGCAACCGGAATCGAACCGCCGCCGCCCAGCGGTCTCATGCGACGTCCGGTCTTCGATGACGATATGCCGAGCGACTAAGGTCCCCGCCATCACTGCGGTGGGCGCCAGGACGCGGTTGGCGTCAGCGCGGGGTCGTTCGCAGACGGGTCCGCTTCTCTACACCGAAGATCGAATGACGTTGCGCAGAAGATGCCGGTTGGGGTTTTGCCCGGCCCAAGCCACTATCGCACTGGTTCTGTGACGAGCATTCGCCAGCCCTTTTGTGAAGATCGCTATGCCGCCCTTTGTCGTGGCGTAATCGAGCAGCTCCTCGCTAGGATTGAAGGTTCATCGGGGCAACCACGATAGGCAGCTATATCGCGATGTCTGCTTTCAGGCCCTGGCGAAGCTGCTGCAGCGGCCGCCATCAGACGCAAAGCCGCCGTTGGCGATGCTGCTTACCTCGCGAGAACGCGCCAACAACAAAACAGCAGAAACTCCTAAATCGAATCAAAGCCTTCCGTGTTTTTTCACAGACGACCAATCAGCATAGAACGCAACCCCTCTAGGTTCGACTGCGACCGTCCGGTCATGCGTCCGTCCGGTCACGCGTCCGCTACGACATCAGCCGCTGCTGCCGCCAGCATTGCCGCCGCCGGAATGATCGCCGCCAGTGCCACGCCAGGGCACAATGACCGGCCCCGTTTGGTTTTGTGAGGGATTGACCGGCCCCGGGGCGACCTTCGGCTTCGTCGGAAGAGAGATCTTCGGCGGGGCCGCGCGAACCACCTTTATCTTCGTTATTATTTTCGGCGGCTTGGGCGTGCACGCCACGACATTTAGGGGGCTGCGCCCGGGAAGACCGAGAATGCTCATCGAATAGGCGTCTTGTCGTTCGATGCCGGCTGTGAGGAAAGCCAACGCGCGGGACGGATCGGCAGGCACACCATTGCGGCCTTCCTTGAAGATCACCGCGAGATCATTCATGGCATTGACATGTCCCATCGCCGCCGCCTTGAGCAGCAGGTCCAACCCTTCGCGCGTATCGCTCTGGACGCCGAGACCGTTGAACAAGGCTCGTCCCCAAGCGGCCATAGCGTAAGGGTCTCCCCTCTCGGACGCTTGCAAATAGAAGCCGTTCGCTTTCGTTACATCCACGGGCGTCCCTATTCCAGATGCGGCGATGTAGCCGAGCTCGAAGACGGCCCGGATATGTCCCTTATCGGCAGCATCCTGAATGGCCTTCCTGGCCTCGTCCGCCTTGCCCGCTGCAAGCAGCGCCCGCCCAAGTTCGTAGTGGAAGCGTGCGACATCGGGATAGGCCTTCACTGCCGCCATGCAGTCTTCCACCACTCCGCCGCCGATTTCGTTCGGCAGCCGGCCGGGGACGACGCCCTGCAGATCGAGAGGCTCGCCTGCGGCCTGATCGCAAGGGTCGACGCTTGGCGACAGCTTCACAATCGCCGGCTTGGACACGTTGCCAGCGCGGATCTGGAAGCCAACTTCGACAGGCTCCGCTGAGCCGATCTGCGGCTCGTAGCGCAAATTGTCGACTTCATCAGCCATCAGGCTCGAGTCCCGGTACACGGTTCGATCCGGCAGAGACAGCGTTCCGGTTGCAGGATAACGCGCGAGCTTCAGGCTTACCGCGGGGTCCTTTGTCGGGAAGTCCAGCTTCAAAGGGACTGGTCCGATTCCGACCGGAATATTGATGTTGCGATTGTCGATCGCCTCGGCGGCGTCGGTGATGCGGATGCCGCGCTCCACGACCTGCTGCTTCTGCTCGGCCTTGAGCGAGGTCATGATCTGCTTACCATCAACGCCGTCGCCATTCCTGATCCGCAACACCAGGATGCCCTGGGATTCGCCGCCCCAGTCGTCATGTGTGGCGTAGGTCAGCGTTTCCACTTGTTCCTGCTCGCCGAGCACCTTGGGCACGTCGATGCGCAGACGAGGCACATCCTTGCCCTGTATCCGCTGGCTCAACGCGACAAGTTTGCCATCCAGCATCAGGCGTCCGAGCGTCGGAGTGCTTTCGATGCTGACAGTGACCGCGCCGCCATAGACATCGAGCGGCTCCGGAAGGTCCAGGGCGACGGGCCCGAACCCCGACGGCACGACTTTCTCCAGTACCGGCGGCAGCGCGGGACGGCTGGGGCGGCGTATCAGCACCACCTCGTCGATCAGCGAGGAGTTCTCCCACGGAACCTGTTTGCCGTCGGTCGCCTTGACCACGTCGCGGCGAACGGCTGCCATGACGGTGCGAATCTCCTGGTTCGGCGCCAGCGCGCGGCGGGAAAAGGCGGACGAAAACGGGCTGAGGTCACCCGTGCCGTCATAGGCGACCGCCCCGGGCTCGGTGGCAAAGGCAATCAGTGTATTTTGCGAGCTTGTCAACTGCGCGAGGCCGGGGCTGCCGGTGGCGATCAGCCGGTCCCTCAGCCAATAGTCCTTGCGCGGAAACGGGTTGTTGCGGCAGGCATCGAGAATGATCACCTGGATCTTCGATTTCGCGCGCAGCTGCTGCAGCACATCGTCGAGCTTGATTGCCTGCACTTCTATGTCGGCCGCATCTTTCAGCGAGGCGTCGACCGGGATCAGGAAATTCTCGCCGCCGATCTGGAAGCCGTGGCCGGAGTAATAGACGACGGCCAGATCGGCGCCGTCGGCCGCCGCGAGATAGTTGCGGAACTGCTCCTCGAACTGAAGCTTGGTGAGGTCCTTGGCTACGAACACCTCGAAGCCGGCCAGCCGGAACGTGTTCGACACGTCTTCGGCATCCTTGTCCGGGTTCTTGAGGGCAGGAATTTCGCGGTATTCGGAATTGCCGATCACAAAGGCAACCCTTCGGTCGGCGCGAGCCTCCAGCGTCATGAAAATCGCGAGGATCAAGGCTCCAAGGAATGCGCAGCATCGCAGCATGGTAGCCCCCTATCCGCCATGATCAGGTTGCTTCCATCAAATCCCGTTTGCGCCGAAGAGTCTGTAAGAAAATTCACAGTCCGGGGATATGGGACCGAAGATTCTAAATGCTTTTCCCTGAAATTGCTCCAGCTACTCGAACGAGTAGGTGAACCCGTCAGCCGATGCGCCGACGGTGACCTTGGTCATCTTCACGCCCTCGAGCGACCGGTTGAGCACGCCGCGACTCAGTTCCGGCAGCAGCGTGTTGGTGAGGATGGCGTCGATCATGCGGCCGCCCGACTCGATTTCGGTGCAGCGTGCCTTTACCATATCCATGACGCCGTCGCCGATCACCAGCTCGGCGTCGTTGGTTGCCCTCAGCCGCCGCGCGATCTTGCCGAACTGGTGGCGCGTGATCGCCTCGATCATCGCATCCGAGAGCGGATAATATGGGATGGTGACGACACGGCCGAGGAAGGCCGCGGGAAACACCTTGAGCAGCGGACCGCGCAAGGCGGTGTCCAGATCGTCGATCCCGGTCCGCACCGTGCCGTTCTTCGTGCGATCCATGATGACGTCGGAGCCGACATTCGAGGTAAGCAGGATCAGCGTGTTCTTGAAGTCGATGCGGCGGCCTTCGCTGTCGTCCATCATGCCCTTGTCGAAGACCTGGAAGAAGATTTCGTGCACGTCGGGATGCGCCTTCTCGACCTCGTCGAGCAGGATCACCGAATAGGGTTTCCGCCGCACCGCCTCGGTCAGGATGCCGCCCTTGCCGTAGCCGACATAGC
>JBFLWR010000079.1:0-4760 GCA_040755925.1 Pseudomonadota bacterium | reverse complement strand
TGGTCGGCCAGGGCGTTCGGCGCAAGGCGCGGCAATGCGCCGCGCCTCTTATCCTAACCCATCCTTAACCATAACGGTTCATGAAGGAATTGGCGAAGATTGGTGCAATTGGTGCGCCTTCCTTTCACCAATATTTGCCCCGAAAAGGCCGCGAAACGGTGCATTCGGGGCTTGTCCCGCAAGCTTCAAGCTCGCGCGATCGGACCAAAGGGATGCCCATGGGCCAGCCGCCAGCGATGCCCGGATAATCTAAGGACGTAGCCATGGAAAATATCGCACTCGCCGACCCGGGCGCGCATTTGTCGATTTGGTCGCTGTTCATGCAGGCCGGCTGGGTGGTCAAGCTGGTCATGATAGGGCTGCTCTGCGCCTCTATCTGGACCTGGGCGATCATCATCGACAAGCTGGTCGCCTATGGCCGCATGCGGCTGGCGCTCAACCGCTTCGAACAGGTGTTTTGGTCGGGACAGTCGCTCGAAGACCTCTACCGGACGCTGGCCGACCGCAAGACCACCGGCATGGGCGCGATCTTTGTCGCCGCGATGCGCGAGTGGAAGAAGAGCTTCGAAAAGGGCGCGAAATCGCCGCTGGCGCTGCAGACCCGCATCGACAAGGCGATGGATCTGGCGCTTACCCGCGAGATGGAGCGGCTGGAGGGCCGTCTCGGCTTCCTCGCCACCACCGGTTCGGCCGCGCCCTTCATCGGGCTGTTCGGCACCGTCATCGGCATCATGACGTCCTTCCAGGCGATCGCTGCCTCGAAGAACACCAGCCTCTCGGTCGTGGCTCCCGGCATCGCCGAGGCGCTGCTGGCGACGGCCATCGGCCTGCTCGCGGCCATTCCCGCCGTCATCGCCTACAACAAGCTGTCATCGGACGCGAACAAGATCGGCGTGCGCATGGAAGGGTTCGCGGACGAGTTCTCCGCCATACTCTCGCGCCAAATCGATGAAAAAGTAGCGCAGAAGGCCTGAGGAAACGATCATGGGGATGTCTGCAGGCGCAGGTGGCATGGGGCGGGGCGGGCGCGGCCACAGGCGGCGCGGCCGCCACCATGGCCTGATGTCCGAGATCAATGTCACGCCGATGGTCGACGTGATGCTGGTGCTGCTGATCATCTTCATGGTCGCGGCGCCGCTTCTCACCGTCGGCGTTCCGATCGACCTGCCCGATACCCAGGCCAAGGCGATGAATGTGGACACGCAGCCCATCACCGTGTCGATCAACGCGACCGGCCAGATCTATCTGCAGGAAACCGAGATACCGATCGAGGAGCTGGTGGCGAAGCTGCAGGCGATCTCGAAGACGGGTTATGACGAGCGCATCTTCATCCGCGGCGACAAATCGACGGACTATGGCACGGCGATGAAGGTCATGGCCCGCATTTCGGCGGCCGGGTACAAGAACATCGGCCTCGTCTCGCTGCAGGAACAGGACCAATAGGCGGCAATGCGGACGGGCCTCACCTCATCGGTGATCTTGCATATGGTGGCGCTGGCCTTCGGGCTGTTCACGCTGTCGTCGCCACCGGCCATGCCTGCCGCCGATACGGAATCGGTGGCGGTCGATATCGTGCCGATGGAAGCCATCGCGCAAACATTGCAGGGTGACAAGAAGTCGGTGATGCACGACAAGCCGGCTCCCGTCCCGACGAAGCGCCCGGATATCGTTCCCGACGCGCAGAAGGTCGGCGAGAACAGCACCGACACCGACAAACCGATAACGGACGAGGCCAAGCCCAAGCCCGTCGACAAGACTTCCGCGCCACCGCCGGCGCCGACACCGACCGAGAAGCCCGCGGTCGAGGATGTGCCGAAGCCACAGGAAAAACCCAAGCCCACGCCGGCAACCGAAGTCGCGCCGACGCCGACGCCGAAGGAAGAGGTGAAGCCGGAGCCGGTCAAGCAGACTGATCCCAAGCCGACGCCCGCCAAGGAGCCGACGCCGACGCCGCCGCAGGACAAGACCGTCGCCATCCAGCCGAAGCCGGAGGTCAAGCCTGACGCCATCGCACAGGCGATCACCAAGGATCAGCCCACCGACGAGGCGAAGCTTCCGGATTCCGCGCCCGCGCCGGAGGCGCGGCCGAAGCCGCAACCGGTCCAGGCCGAGAGCGCCAAGGCGCCGGACCGCAAGGATGCCGAGAAGCCAGTAAAGGAAGCTTCTTCCAAGCCGAAGTCGGAAGACAAGCAATTCAACGCCAACGAGATTTCAGCGTTGCTCGACAAACAGAAGCCGTCAGGCGGCGGCGCCAAGCGCTCGAGCCAGCAGGCGTCGCTCGGCGGCGATAAGGATCAGGGGCAGAAGCTGTCGAGGTCGGAGGAAGGAGCCCTGCGCGATCAACTCGCCGGCTGCTGGTCGTTCCCCGCGGGAATCGAGGCCTCGCAGGATCTGGTGGCCGTGATCGCGTTCAACCTCAATGCTTCCGGCAAGCTTGACGGTCAGCCGGTCGTCGAGAAATCGAGCGGAAACCGCCAGGTCGATGAGAGCGCGGTGCGCGCAATTCAGAAATGCAACATGGCCGGCCTGCAGCTTCCCGCCGGAAAGCAGGACATCTGGGCGCAGGTCAAGGTCACTTTCGATCCGAGGGAAATGCTTGGCCTTTGAGGCCCGGCCCTCCGCACAATCAGCGAAGAGAAGCGAGAAGACATGAAATTCATCCTCAAGCCGCTCCTGATGGTCGCGACAATAGTGTTTGGCTCCTTGGCTGGCGCCGCCGCGCCGGCGTGGGCCCTTGTCGAGATCAACGTCAACAAGGGCAATGTCGAACCGCTGCCGATCGCCATCACGGATTTCCAGTCCAATGATGCGCTGGGCGCCCAGATCACCCAGATCGTGACTGCCGACCTGAAGCGATCCGGCTTGTTCGCGCCGGTCGACAAGAGCGCCTTTATCGAGAAGATCTCCAACCCGGACGCCACGCCGCGCTTCGACGACTGGAAGGTGATCAACGCGCAGGCGCTGGTCACGGGCAGTGTCGGCAAGGAAGCCGACGGCCGCATCCGCGCCCAGTACCGGCTATGGGACACCTTCGCGGGCCAGCAGATGGCCGGTGAGCAGTTCTTCGCCAATGACGCCAACACCAGGCGCGTCGCCCATATCATCGCCGACGCCATCTATCAGCGGATCACCGGCGAGAAGGGTTACTTCGACACCCGCGTCGTCTTCGTCGACGAGTCCGGCGCCAAGAACGCACGCAAGAAGCGCCTCGCCATCATGGACCAGGACGGCGCCAATGTCCGCTACCTGTCGGATGGCCGCTCTATCGTGCTGACGCCGCGTTTCTCGCCGAACCGGCAGGAAATCACCTACATGTCCTATGAAAGCGGACAGCCGAAAGTCTATCTGCTGCAGATCGAAACCGGGCAGCGCGAGCTGGTCGGCAACTTCCCCGGCATGACGTTCGCGCCTCGTTTCTCGCCAGATGGCCAGAAGGTGATCATGAGCCTGCTGCGCGACGACGGCAACTCCAACATCTTCGCCATGGACCTGCGAAGCCGTTCGACGACGCGGCTGACCGATTCCACCGCGATCGACACCTCGCCGTCCTATTCGCCGGACGGCTCGCAGATCGTCTTCACCTCCGACCGAGGCGGCGGAAGCGGCCGCTCACAGATCTACGTCATGGGCGCGGACGGCTCCAACCCGCACCGCATCTCGTTCGGCGACGGCGTCTATTCGACGCCGGTGTGGTCGCCGCGCGGCGACCTGATCGCCTTCACCAAGCAGAGCGGCGGCCAGTTCCAGATCGGCGTCATGAAGACCGACGGCTCGGGCGAGCGCATCCTGTCTTCGGGCTTCCAGCAGGAAGGGCCGACCTGGGCGCCGAACGGCCGCGTGGTGATGTTCTTCCGCGACTCCGCCGGCGGACCCAAGCTGGTTTCGGTCGATCTCACCGGCCGCAACGAGCAGCAGATCCCGACGGCGAACTTTGCTTCCGACCCGGCCTGGTCGCCGTTGTTGGAGTAATGTCGTATTTGACCAAAACCCATCGAAAAAGAGGCCTTTCGGGCCCCTTTTTCACAAGCCGGTCGCGTTTTGGCCGCATTTCCGCCTACGGTCCGCGCGCAATGTGAGCCCGGCAAAATCGGCCGAGGACGGCGGCTCGAAACGAAAAATTAACCGTGTTTCTTGAATGCCGGTTAACCCAAACGTGGTTACTGGGTGATCAACGAAATCACTCGAATGCGAAGGAGAGGCGGCATGGGCCGTATCGCAGCACTTACCAGAAACCCGGCGATGATCGCGCTGGTGGCGGCGCTCGCCATCACCGGCTGCGCCTCGAAGAAGACCCCGAACAGCGCGGCCGACCTCGGCCTCAACGGTGCCGGCGCCGCGACGCCGGGCTCGGCGCAGGACTTCACCGTCAACATCGGCGACCGCATCTTCTTCGACACCGACTCCTCCTCGATCCGCGCCGATGCGCAGACCACGCTCGGCCGCCAGGCGCAGTGGCTGAATCAGTACAGGCAGTACGCCATCGTCATCGAAGGCCATGCCGACGAGCGCGGCACGCGTGAGTACAATCTGGCGCTGGGCGCCCGCCGCGCCGCCGCCACCCGCGACTTCCTCGTTTCCAAGGGCGTTTCCGCCAGCCGCCTGAAGACGATTTCCTACGGCAAGGAGCGTCCGGTCGCGGTTTGCGACGACATCTCCTGCTGGTCGCAGAATCGCCGCGCGGTCACCACGCTGTCGGGCGCCGGCTCCTGATCGCAGGGCGGCAAAAATACAACATCCTCGAACGAAAGGCGGCCGCGGGG
>JBFLWR010000078.1:0-3821 GCA_040755925.1 Pseudomonadota bacterium | reverse complement strand
TATTCAGGTCAGGCCGGCATCACCTGAATACCTGCGCACCTCAATCCGCCGCCGGCAGCCGCCGCATGGTGAATTCGATGACGTCGCCAGGCCGCTCGAACCAGCTCTCGATCTCGGTCCAGTAGGCCTGCTTCGGAAAACGATCGAACCATTCCTTCGCCTTGAGTCGCGCGGCCGGTCGCGGCAGCACGAAGGTCTCGCGCAGGAATCCGTCGCGCGGCCTTCCTTCGCGCTCGGCCCGCGAGCGCTCCAGCCTCTTCCTCAAGCCATCCAGCGGCGGTCTTGCCGGGGTGCGCACGAAGGAACTCCTTGCACCTTGGTCTGACAGGACTTGACCCTTGCCCCCAAGAGATTAGGGATCGCGCGCGGAAAAAACGAGTCATTTGTCGGGCAAACAAGCCCGTTGCTGGAGACCGAATTGGAACGACCCGAAATTCCGGTGGGCCTGCCCGCCGACATCGAAGAGAAGAAGATGAAGGCCCGTCTCTGGTTCGAGGCGCTGCGCGAGCGCATCCGCGCCACCTTCGAGGAGATCGAGCAGGAGGTCACCGGCCCGCAATCCTCATGGTCGCCAGGCCATTTCGAGAAGACGCCGTGGGAGCGCGACGAGGGCCGCGGTGGCGGCGGTACCATGTCGATGATGCGCGGTCGCGTTTTCGAGAAAGTCGGCGTCCACACCTCCACCGTCTTTGGCGAGTTTTCACCGGAATTCAGGAAACAGATCCCTGGCGCCGAGGAGGATCCGCGATTCTGGGCGAGCGGCATCTCGCTGATAGCGCACCCCTGGAACCCCAACGTCCCCGCGGTCCACATGAACACGCGCATGGTCGTGACCACGCGCCATTGGTTCGGCGGCGGCGCCGACCTGACGCCGGTGCTCGACCGGCGCCGGGTCCAGGATGACCCTGACAGCGTGGCCTTCCACAGGGCCATGCAGTTTGCCTGCGAGAAGAATGCCGCGGTCGCCGACTATGCCAGGTTCAAGGACTGGTGCGACGAGTATTTCTTCCTGCCGCATCGCAACGAGGCCCGCGGCATCGGCGGTGTCTTTTTCGACTGGTTGCATTCGAGCGAGGACCGGGGCGGCTGGGATGCCGATTTCAACTTCGTCCAGGATATCGGCCGCTCTTTCCTGGTCGTCTACGCCCACCTCGTGCGCGGTAACTTCAACCAGAACTGGACCGACGGCGATCGAGACGAACAGCTCATCCGGCGCGGCCGCTACGTCGAGTTCAACTTGCTTTACGATCGCGGCACCATCTTCGGCCTTAAGACCGGCGGCAACGTCGCCTCGATCCTCTCCAGCATGCCGCCCGAGGTGAAATGGCCGTGAAAATCCGGTGAGTAGCGTCGAGGGCTGGCATCCAATGACCTTTCCTGGAACTTAAGGACAAGAATTAGGTGCCGAAGGCCGTCAGGATCGTGAAATGACGGCCCGATAGCAGGATCAAGAAGCGGGAAAGGCGGAGCAGCGCTGCTCCGCCTTTCAGTTCGAACAGGTGGCAAGAACGATTTGTCGCCGGCTCGATGCAACCGAAACCGGCCGGCATGTGTTATTCTTGTCCATCAGAGCAATTCCAGACACCACCCAGCGCTTTCCGCCGGGAATTGCCATAGCGACAATAAACTGGAGCGTATGGAAAGCTGGACCGCTCCAGAGCGAGGAAGGAAAATCCCATGAAGGAATTCCAATGCGGGTCGCTCGTCCCGGGCTGCGATTGGCATACGCGCGCCGAGGAGGAAGCGGAGGTGATGCGCCGCGCCGTAGAGCACATGCGAGAGACTCACGGCGAAGCGACCATTCGCGAGACGATGGTCGAAGCGATCCGTTCGCGTATCCAGAAGGTTCGCGACGCCGCCTGAGGCAGCGGCAAGACCGGATCAGGGCACTTGCGCGGCATGACCAGCAAAGGTGCCCCCGCCCGCTTCCCCATCAAAATTCATGTAAATTATTATATTCTAATTATATTGGATAACCTCGCGGTAACGCTCCGCGTGTGATAGTCCTGCGAATAACCCGGCCACAGGGGGCTGCCCGAGAAGCCCGCCGCCACGAGGCGCTGTCCGGGATCGGTGGGGCAAGGTGTTGCGCACTATGCGCGAGGGGTCCGGCAATCGACGCGGTTTGCGCAAGGCGGCGCTCGTGGCCTGCGCGTTCCTCATTGCCTCGCCGGCGGCAGCCCAGGAAATCACCACGTCATTCGTCGATATCCATCAAGGGTCGCCGCTCAGCGATCAGGTGAGAGGGCTGGGCAATGGCGGTTATGAGCTGCAGAGCGGGAGCTGGGTTCCGTTCAATCAATGGTATCACTCGAACTGGGTCGACTTCCACGTCGACTTCCTCACGCAACTTACTGAAAACAGCGGCATTCTCTGGGGATTTGGAACCGGGGAACGAGGTGAGAAATACACCATAGCGCCGAGTCTCAAGCTTGGCTTTCTTACCCAAACCCATCCGAATCCGAACAGCACCCTGTCCTTATCCGTCACTTCGACCATCGGCGGTGACCTGACCGAAAAGCCTTGCACCGCGGACTACGGGGATCTGGGCACCTACAGCGTCAATTGCCGGCTCGCCGCCGGTCAGATGGCGCCTGAGGACACGTTGAAATATCTGGTTAACGCTAAGCCCGAGACGATGCGTCTGTGGCTGAACTACCGTGTTACGTTTTGATCGCCGGGAGACCATGCATGAGACATCTTTCGTTCCCGAAATTCGCGATCGTCCGCCTTCTTTCCTCTTTGATCCGGAGTAAGGACATGTCTGGTAATCACTGGAAATTCGGAATTGCCGCGGCTCTTCTCCTCCTGCCGGCGTCCGTGGCGTCGGCGCAGGAGGTCGATGCGGACGAGATGGCCGCGCTGTGCCATGGCGGTGGTCAGTCCATATGCATGAGCACGACCATCCCGGTCGCACGGACGGCCCAGACGCTTCAAAGCTGGATGAGCCCCGACGTCGGCGCGGCATGGGCCGCGGGCTACAAGGGCCAGGGCGTCACCATCACCATGGTCGACGACTTCAGCAGTTCGACGCGCTTTTCCGGCAATTTCGGCCTCGGCACCCAGACCCAGCGGCACGGCGAATGGACCCGCGAGGAAGCCAGCATGATCGCCCCCTCGGCGACCATCCGCTCCAAGGATTTCTCGACGGGCTCCGCTGTCTCACTTGCCAACGGCCGCAATGTGCTCAACCTCAGCTATGGCATGTATGCAAACGCGGGCTACGGCCTGAACCAGATCGGCTGGGCTCCGGAGGAGGCATCGATCATCTCCTATGCCACGCGTGGGTCGGCCATAATCTCGAAGGCGGCCGGCAACGACTCGGTCGCGGTCGGCGGCGTCACCGGCGGTCAGCAGGACTATCTCGATCTCGCCCTGATCGGCAAACCGACGGCGATCTTCGTCGGCGCGCTGTCGACGAATGGCACGACCACCAACAAGGCCCAGCTCGCCTGGTATTCGGACTATGCGGGATCGAACACGCAGGTGCAGAGCCACTTCCTCGTCGTCGGCGTCGACGGAGACCAGACCGATCTCTATGGCACCTCGTTCGCCGCGCCGATCATCTCCGGCTACGCCGCGATCATCGGCAGCAAGTTCAGCAAAGCGACGCCGGTCCAGATCACCAACGACCTGCTCAACACGGCCCGCACCGACACGCTGGTCAACTACAATCCGGCCGTCTACGGCAAGGGCGAGGCAAGCCTCTCGCGCGCCCTCGCCCCCGTGGCCATTCGGTAATCCGGGGCAGAGCAATTCCAGGAAAAGTGTCAAACGGTTTTCCGCCCGGAATTGCGTCAAAACAAAAAGATAGATCGGTT
>JBFLWR010000077.1:0-18499 GCA_040755925.1 Pseudomonadota bacterium | reverse complement strand
GCTCGACCTGCTCGCCGATCCCGACGAACCGCGCGACCTGTTCGGCATGCTGCTGAGGGCCGCCCTGCAGCCGGCGGCGTGAGCGAATAGTCCGGCGTGCTATTTGCGCGCCGGCGCGCAGCTTTCCCTCTCGACCAGCACCGGCGCCAGCACCTCGCGCCGCGAGGGTGCGGTTGGCTCGCCGAGGCGCTCGAGCAGGAGGTTGACCGCCCTGGTGCCGATAAATTCCACCGGCTGCGCGATCGTCGTCAGCGGCGGCCACGTGGTGACGGCATAGGGGATGTCGTCGAAGCCGATCATCGAGATGTCGTCGGGAACACGCAGCCCGCGCGAACGCAGCGCGGTGATCGCGCCCATGGCCATCAGGTCGTTGCAGGCGAAGACCGCGGTGATTTGCGGAGCCTGTTCAATCAGCCGCTCCATCGCCAATCGGCCGCCAGCGAAATGATAGTCGGAATCGACGATCGATGCGGCCGGCAGCTCGAGCCCTGCCTCTTCCAGCGCCCGGACAAAGCCGCGCAAGCGGGCCGGGCTGGAGCTCGAATCGCGCGGACCGCCGATGACGCCGATGTTGCGGTGACCGAGTCCGACAAGATAGCGGCCGGCGAGATAGCCGCCGTGGTCGTGGTCTACCAGCACCGAATCGACATGGACGGAATGGATCTCGCGGTCGAGCAATACCGCCGGCACGCTGGGCAGCAGGCGCGCGAACACGCGCGCATGGTCGGACGAGCCGGCGAAGATCAGCCCGTCGATCTGCTTGGCCATCAGCACCGACAGGTAGCGTTCCTCCTTCTCGGCGTTGCCGTCTGAGTTGCACAGGATCACCGTGTAGCCGGCGACGAAGCCCGCATCCTCGATCTGGCGCGCCACGCTGGCGAAGAACGGGTTGGAATTGTCGGGTAGCAGCAGGCCGATAGTCTTGGTCTCGCCGCGCCGCAGGCTCCGCGCCACCGAGTTCGGGCTGTAACGCAACGCCGCGATCGCCGCACGCACGCGCTCCGCCGTCTCCGGCTCGACATGGCGGGTATGGTTCATCACATGCGAGACCGTTGCGACGGACACCCCCGCATGGCGCGCGACATCGGCAATCGTCGTCATGGCCCTTGGTCCCCGGCGGCGCTTTAGCGGATTCTCCGCAACAGCCTCTCCCGATATGCGTCTAGGATGACGGCCAGCACGATGACAAGGCCGATCACGATCGGTTTGAAATTGTCGCCGACGCCGAGCAGCTGCAGCCCGGTCGAGAGCACCTGCAGGATGCAGGCGCCGACCAGCGTGCCGATGATCGAGCCCTTGCCGCCGCTGAGGCTGGTGCCGCCGATGATGACGGCGGCAATCGCGTTGAGCTCGTAGCCGACGCCGGCGATCGGGCTGCCGATGTTGAGGCGCAGCAGATAGACCATGGCCGCGATGCCGGCGGTTAGCCCGCTGATGGTGAAGGCCGCAACCTTGTAGAAATCCGGATTGTGGCCGGAGAGCCGCACCGCTTCGTCATTGGTGCCGACGGCGAAGATCATGCGGCCGAAGACGGTGAAGCGCAGCACGAACCAGCCGGCGGCGATCACAAGCACCGCGACCAGGAAGATCGACGGCAGGAAGCCGCCGATGATCAGGTTGCCGAAATCGACGAAGCTCTGCGGCAGGCCGGTGATGGTCGAATTGTCGCTGACGACGCGGGCCGCGCCGGCGGCCATATTCAGCATGCCGAGCGTGACGATGAAGGAAGGGATCTTCCAGCGCGTCGAGATCCAGCCGTTGAGGAAGCCGCACACCGCCCCGGTCGCCATGCAGGCGAGCAATGCCAGCGTGATCGCCACCGCCGGCGACAGGCTTTCGTTGATCATCACTGTCGCGCCGACCACGGTGCAAAGCGCCAGCACCGAGCCGACCGAGAGGTCGATGCCGCCGGTGAGGATGACGAAGGTCATGCCGGCGGCTAAAACCGTGTTGATGGCGATCTGCACGAAGATCTTCAGCGCGTTGCCGGGCGTCGCGAAATAGGGCGCGCTGACCGAGAAGAACAAGGTGATCAGCACCAGCGCCAGAAGCACGCCGGCGTCGCGGATCAGGAAGCGCAGGAACTTCGCCCTGCCGGGGGAAACTGGCGCCGAAACGGTTGCGTCGGACGTCTCGCTCATGGTCGCACATACTCCTGATAGGCGAGCGACAGGATGCGCTCCTGGTCGAACTCGGCGCGCGGCACCTCGCCGACTATTCTGTTTTTGGAAAAGACGATGATGCGGTGGCACATGCCCATCAGCTCGGGCAGGTCGGACGACACCATGATGATGCCCTTCTTCGCCGCCGCCAGCATCCACAAGAGCTGGTAGATCTCACGCCGCGCGCCGATGTCGACGCCGCGCGTCGGCTCGTCGAGGATGAGCGTCGAGGTGCCGCGGAACAGCCATTTGGCCAGCACCACCTTCTGCTGGTTGCCGCCGGACAGGTTGCGCACCGCCTGCTCGATCGAGCTCGTCTTGACGCGCAGCTGGCCGACGAGGTCGTTTGCCGCCGCGGTCTCGGCCTGGCGGTCGAGCAAGCCGTGGCGCGAAATCTTGCTGAGATCGGTGATGGTGATGTTCTTGTCGACGGCCATGTCGAGCAGCAGGCCCTGGCCCTTGCGGTCCTCGGTGAGCAGGCTCAAGCCATGCCGCACGGCATCCTTGGGCGTGGTGATCGCCACCGGCCTGCCGTCGATATGGACGACGCCGTCGAGCTTGGGATCGGCGCCGAACAGCGCGCGCATGGCCTCCGTCCGGCCGCTGCCGACCAGCCCGGCTATGCCCAGGATCTCGCCATGCCGCACATCGAAGGAGATGGCGGGCGTCGTCGCATCGCGTTTCAGATTGGCGACGCTGAGCGCAACCGCGCCTGGTTCGATCGCGGCGTCGAAGCCGTATTCGTCGGCGATGTCGCGGCCGATCATCATGCGCACCAGATCGGGGACGGTGAGCCCATGCAGGTCGCGCGTCGCGACCAGCCTGCCGTTGCGCAGGACCGTGACCCGGTCGCCGATCTCGAACACCTCGTGCAGGCGGTGCGAGATGTAGATGATGGTGACACCCCTGGCCTTCAGCCGCTTGATTATGGCGAAGAGCCGTTCGATCTCGGGCGGCGTCAGCGTCGCCGTCGGCTCGTCGAGGACGAGCAGCTTGCTGTCATAGCTCAGCGCCTTGGCGATCTCGACCAGCTGCATCTGCGCGACACCGAGCGCCTCGACGCGGGTGCGCGGATCGACGTCGAGCCCGACTTCCTTCAGCAGTGCAACGGCGCGGCTGTTGAGCGCCTTGCGGTCGACGATGCCGAATGCGCGGCGCGGCAGGCTTTCCAGCATCAAATTCTCGGCGATGCTGAGATAGGGCAGGAGGTTGAGCTCCTGATGCACGATGCGGATGCCGCTCTGCTGCGCGTCGTGCGGCGTCTTCGGCTGGTAGGGGGCGCCGTTGAAGGCGATCATGCCGCTGTCCGGCTGGTAGATGCCGGCGAGCAGCTTGATCAGCGTCGACTTGCCGGCGCCGTTTTCGCCCAGGATGATATGGGTCTCGCCGCGCGCGATCGACAGCGAAACGTCGCTCAGCGCGACGGCGCCCGGAAAGATCTTTCCGACCCCTGCAAGGGAGAGAATCGCGTCCATGGCCAGCGGAATCCTAAACCGGGCCCTTCCGCCGCGATAGCGGCGCGGGCTAATCGTCACCGCCGCCGGAATTCCCGGCGGCGATGATGCGGAAGCGGAGCGATGGCACCGGCGCCAGCCGCCGATGCCTGGCGCGCCTCAGGCGGTGATCAGCTTGATGTCGGTCTTGACCCAGCCGGAGAACTTCTCGCCGGCGAGCTCGCGCAGGCCGTAATCGATGCCCATGGCCGCCATCTGCGCGCCATACTGCTCGACGGTGGCCAGCATCTTGCCGCTCTTCAGCAGCGGGCCGACGGCCGGGATGTTGTCGAAGCCGACGACCTTGATCTGGCCGGACTTGCCGGCCGCGTCGATCGCCTTGACGACGCCAAGCGCCATCGAATCGTTGGCCGCCATCACGCCCTGGATATCGGGGTGCTGGGTGAGGAAGTTGGTCATCAGCGTGTTGGCTTCCTCGGTTTCCCAATGCGCGGTCTTGGAGTCGAGCAGGTCAAGGCCGTTTTCCTTGACCGCGTCGTCGAAGCCGAGCTTGCGCTCCTTGGCGTTGTCCGCTTCCGGATTGCCTTCGAGGATGACGACCTTGCCGCCCTTGCCGAGCGCCTTGCCCAGCGCGTCGCCGGCAAGCTTGGCGCCGGCGCGGTTGTCCGGACCGAAGAAGGCGAGGTCGACGCCGGCCTTCTTCTTGGCCTCCTCGTCGAGCGAGACGTCGATATTGATGACCTTGATGCCGGCCTTGAGCGCCTTGGCGATCGGCGTCACCATCGCCTTCGAATCGGCCGGAGCGACGACGATGATGTTGTAGTTCTGGGTGATGAAGTTCTCGATCGCATCGACCTGGGCCGCGAAGTCGCGCTCGTCCTTCATGCCGACTGCGGCGAAATCGAACTTGTCCTTGTTCTTGGCGGCGTAATCCTCGGCGCCGGCCTGCATCTGTTTGAAGAACTCGTTGGCCAGCGACTTCATCACCAGCCCGACCTTCGGCTTGTCGGCGGCGAAGGCCGGTCCGAACGGCAGCGCCAGCGCGCCGGCGGCCAGCGCGCTGGTCTTGAGAAACCGGCGGCGCGAGAACGAGCCCAGGTCGAGCCCATGCGTGGTAGAAGACTTGCTCATGCTTTCCTCCCTTATTGAGCCGTAATCGGTTACGTAACCGATTACGCGCAGACTAGAGCGCAGGTTTAGCCAGTGTCAATAGGACGCAGGGGCAATATAGGGCGCTTGCGGCGGCCTAGTAGGGAGCGGCCCCAATTCCCTGCAGCTGACGCATTGCCGTCGAGCATTCCAGAGTTTGGTGGCCGGGCTCGATTCATGAATCCGGTTCATAACCGCATGCGAATTATTTCGGCTAATCGCGCGGGCCGGATTGCCCTAGATTCCCGGTAAGTTCGCTGGCGGCCCGCCGGCGCGGATAAAGGAGATATCGATGGAAATCATGCGCGCAGGCTCCCGGGCCTCAGGCAAGGGACCGGCCGACTGGTTCACCGGCACGGTGCGGATCGACCCGCTGTTCAACCCGCATGCGCCCGAGCGCGTGCAAGGGGCGAGCGTCACCTTCGAGCCCGGCGCCCGCACCGCCTGGCACACCCATCCGCTCGGCCAGACGCTGATCGTCACCGCCGGCTTCGGCCGCGTGCAGCGCCTGGGCGGCCCGGTCGAGGAAATCAGGCCCGGCGACGTCGTCTGGTTCGCGCCGGGCGAGAAGCACTGGCATGGCGCTTCACCGGACACCGCCATGACCCATATCGCGATTCAGGAAGTCCAGGGCGGCAAGGTCGTCGACTGGATGGAGAAGGTCTCCGACGCGCAATATGGCGGATGAGGCGGCGGCAATGACCTGGCAGGAAAACGAACTGGAAAGGATCGCCGCGAGCGACGATCTCCACATCGCGCCCTTCCGCGACGACGGCAAGACCTATGGCACGCCGACCTGGATCTGGTCGGTCGTGGTCGACGGCGACCTCTATGTGCGCGGCTACCATGGACGGCAGTCGCGCTGGTACCAGGCGGCCGTAACCCAGAAGGCCGGCCGGATCACCGCCGCCGGGATGACGTTGGACGTTGCCTTCGAGGCGGTCGACGGTCCGATCAACGACCGCATCGATGCGGCCTACAGCGCGAAATACGCGACAAGCGCCTATCTTGCGCCGATGATCGGCGAGCGAGCCCGCGACGCGACCGTGCGCATCACGCCGAAACGCTGACGGTCGCTTTGCTCAGCGCCAGCCAAGGGCCGGCGCGACGTGCTTCAGGATCGACTCGATCACATGGGCGTTGTAGTCGACGCCGAGCTGGTTCGGCACGGTGAGCAGCAGCGTGTCGGCCTCGGCTATCGCCTCGTCCTCTTTCAACTGCTCGATGAGCACGTCCGGTTCAGCGGCATAGGTGCGGCCGAACACGGCCCGCTTCTCCGGCTCGATATAGCCGAAATGGTCCTGGCCCTCGCTGCCGCCGAAATAAGCGCGGTCCATGTCGTTGACGATGGCGAAAATGCTGCGGCTCACCGACACGCGCGGCTCCCTGGCATGGCCGGCTTCCTTCCAGGCGGCGCGATAGGCGCGGATCTGCTTTGCCTGCTGGATATGGAGCGGTTCCCCGCTCTCGTCGAATTTGAGCGTCGAGCTCTGCAAATTCATGCCCAGCTTGGCCGCCCATTGAGCGGTGGCGTCAGTGGCCGCCCCCCACCAGATGCGGTCACGCAGACCTTCCGAGAACGGCTCCAGCCTGAGCAGGCCGGGCGGATTGGGAAACATCGGCCGCGGGTTGGGCTGGGCGAAGCCCTGGCCGCGCAGCACTTCGAGGAAGACCTCGGCATGCTGCCGCGCCATGTCGGTGTCGGTCTTGCCCTCCTCCGGCACATAGCCGAAATAGCGCCAGCCATCGATCACCTGCTCGGGCGAGCCGCGGCTGATGCCCAACTGCAAACGCCCGCCGGCGATCAGGTCGGCCGCGCCGGCGTCCTCGGCCATGTAAAGCGGGTTCTCGTATCGCATGTCGATGACGGCGGTGCCGAGCTCGATGCGCTTGGTCTTCGCGCCGGCGGCGGCGAGCAGCGGGAACGGCGAGGCCAGCTGCCGGGCGAAGTGATGGACACGGAAATAGGCGCCGTCGGCGCCAAGCTCCTCGGCCGCGACCGCCAGGTCGATCGACTGCAGCAGCGCGTCGGCGCCCGAGCGCGTGCCCGATTGCGGTGAGGGCGTCCAATGCCCGAACGACAGAAACCCGATCTTCTTCATGTGCCCATTCCAGCTCGTGGCGGTTCGCTGAACCGCTCAAATTCATGTGTCGCTCCAGCAGATAGCCAGCGCGGCGCGGCGATTCAACGGACACCGGACGGATACAGACCGTCAATCAGAAGGGATCAGAGATGCTCGGCTCCCCGACAGCGAAGCCGGCGCTGTCACACGGATGTAATGAACATTTCGGATGGTCATAGCCGTAGCGATTGCTACCAACCTCCGGCGAGCGCCATCATGAAGCCTGAAGACACCGCCGATCGGCAAGGCACTTTCGACGATCGCGTCGAGGCCGCTCTCGAAACCCTGCCGCCGGCCGAGCAGCGCATGGCCCGCTTCTTCGTCAGCCAGAAACAGTCGGTGCTGCTGGGCTCCGCCGCCGAGATCGCGGCGCTTGCCGGCACCAGCGACGCGACCGTGGTGCGCACCGCGCGCTCGCTGGGCTTCGAAAGCCTGTCGGCGCTTCGCCAGGTGCTGCTCGCCGACCTGACGGGAACGGTCTCGCCCGGCAGGCGGCTGGCGCACACGCTGCAGGAAACCGGCAATGACAGCGCCTCGGCGCTGCGCCACGTCGTCGGGCTCCACGAAACTGTGCTGGAAGCGCTGAAGCGGCCGGACATGGAAGACGCCTTCACGCGCGCTGTCGACATTCTGGCCGGCGCCAACCGCAGGCATGTCTTCGGCATCGGCCCGTCGGGCGCCATGGCCGACTATGCCAGCCTGCAGTTCAATCGCATCGGCCTGCCCAGCAACGCGCTTTCGGTTTCCGGCGTCGCGCTTGCCGACCGCCTGCTCTGGCTCGGAAGCGGCGACGCGGTGCTGATGATGGCCTACGCGCCGCTATACCGCGAGGTCGAGATCGTCCTCGACCAGGCCGGCCTCCACGACGTGCCGGTGGTTCTGATCAGCGACAATCTTGGACCGCTGGTGTCCGACAAGGTGGCCGCGACGCTGCCGGTGCCGCGCGGCAAGGCCGACCATCTCGCCACCCATGGCGGCACCATGGTGCTGATCGAGGCGCTGATCATCGCGCTGGCGGCAAAGGCGGGCGAAACCGCCTTCGACAGCCTGGACCGGCTGAGCAGCATGCGCGGCGCGATCGACAAGGCATGGATCAAGCGCGGAACACGAAAGAAATAATTACCACCGACATAAAAGTGTCAAGGGTACCATTGTAGTTTAAAATTGGCATTACTTTGCCTTGTTAAACAACAGGAGAGCAAAATGAAATTGAGGACGACGTTTGGACTGGCGTTTGGCTTGACGGCTCTGTCTATCGCGGCGCCGGCCTCGGCCGCCGATCTGGTGCTCTACGATGCGCTTGACTTCGCCGGCCCGGTCGCCAAGGCCTTCCAGGCCAAGACTGGACTGACCGTCGATGTCGTCGAGCCCGGCAGCACCGGCGAGACGCTGGGCAAGATCGCCGCCGAGGGCAGCAATCCGCAATTCGACATCGTCTGGCTCGACGGCTCCGCAGTCATGGAGCGGATGGCGGCCGACCATGTGCTGCAGCCGATTCCAGCCGAGGCTTACGACAAGGTCTCCTTCACTGATCTCGGCAAGTCGCTGATCCCGCAAAGCCATTCGTTCCTGCCGACCGGCACCAGCACGACCGCCATCGAGGTCAACACCAAGAAGGTCAAGGCAGACAAGATGCCGAAGTCCTGGGCCGATCTCGAAGCCTTCGCCGGCAGCGTCGCCGCCAAGGACCCCAACCTCTCTGGTCCGGCCTATCAGTGGCTTGCCGGCCTGTTCCAGACCAACGGCGTCGACGGCGGCAAGGCGCTGCTGGCCAAGACCTTGACCAACAAGTCGCTGTCCGGCCTGTCGAGCGGCGGCAAGGTCAATAAGGCCGTGCTGACCGGTGACGCCTCGGTCGGCATCAACCAGGACAGCGCCATCTTCTCCAAGATCGCCGCCGGCGAGCCCGTGATCGCGATCTATCCGAAGGAAGGCTCGGTCTCGCTGCCGCAAGGTCTCGGCATCAGCGCCAAGACGCAGCACATGGACGCCGCCAAGCAGTTCATCGACTTCGTCACCAGCGCCGAAGGCCAGGCGGCGATGCAGAACGGCGACGACACCGACTTCTTCTACATCCCGATCGTCAAGGGCGTGAACGCCAAGCCGGGCCGCGAGACCAACATCGCCTACACGCATCTCGACGACCAGGTGGCCTCGAAGCACGAAACCGAATGGAAGAAGTGGTACAAGGACAACTTCGTCCAGTGACCGCGCTGATCCGGCAATGACGATGGTGCAAAATCCCGACGCCGCAGCGCTTGCCGGTGGCGTCGGCTCGGCGCTGAACCGCGCCTGGCCCGCGCTGGCCCGCTATGGCGGGCCGGCCGTGGTCTATTTTGTCTTCACGCTGCTCATCGGCTTGCCCCTGGCGCTGGTCCTGCTGCAGGCCGTCATGCCCGGGCTTTTTGCCGTCGACGGCGCGACCGGCCTTCTGAGCGTCGAACCGCTCGTCAGCATCTTCTCCTCGCCTTCCACCGCCGTCTCGATCCTGCATTCGCTCGAGCTCGGCCTGCTTGCCGCCTTCACGACAACGCTCCTGGGCGGCGCCTTCGCTGTGCTGGTTCAGCGCTGCGATATCCCGCTGCGCGGCGCGATCTCCGCCGTGCCGTGGCTGGTGTTCCTCACGCCGTCCTACCTCAAGGCGCTTGCCTGGGTGCTGCTCATGTCGTCGGGCGGCTATCTCGCACAGCTCGGCCTGCTGCCGCCCGCTCTTGGGGCAGGCTTCTTCGGGCTGGCGGGCCTGGTGTTCGTCCACACATTGAGCCTGTTCCCACTCGCCACGTTCATCATCGGCAGCGCGCTTGCAGGCCTCGGCAGCGAGCTAGAGGACGCGGCGAGGCTGTCCGGTGCCGGCGCACTCCGGATCTGGCTTCGCGTCAACGGCCCGCTGCTCGCGCCGGCCATCGTGCTCAGCTTCATCGCCACCTTCGCCGAGGTCTTGTCCGATTTCGGCCTGGCCTCGACGATTGCCAGGATGTCGAGCTTCGGCGTTCTCACCTACGGCATCTATGCGGCGGCAAGCGACTATCCCGTCGACTTCCCCGCGGCCGGAGCGCAAGCCCTCGTTCTCCTTGCACTTGTTCTGCTTGTCGTGGTCGCGGACCGGCTGCTGCGCCGCCACGCCGATCCGCATCTGATCTCGGGGCGAGCCAAGCCGGCCAGGCTCTACAATCTCGGCGCCTGGCGCTGGCTGGTGCTAGCGGCGGCGCTCACCATCACCTTCCTGGCTCTGATAATGCCGCTGGGCGCGATTGCAGTCAGGGCACTCACCAGCACGCTCGGCCATGGTCTCGAGCCTGGCAACTTCACGCTGGCGAATGTGACCGCGGCGCTGAGTCCCTACACCGCGGCCAATGAAGGGTTGGTGCGCAGCCTCTTCTATGCCGGCCTCACCGCCATCATCGCCAGCACGCTCGCGCTGCTTTTGTCGGCGCAGCTCGATCGGTCCAGCCCGGTCATGCGCACGGCGGTGCTCGGCCTGTCGCTCGGCGCCGTCGCTATCCCGGGCATCGTGCTCGGCTTCGGCTACATCCTGGTCTGGAACCGGCTGCCCGGTTTCCGCGACTGGCCGTTTCCGCACTATGGCGACGGCTCGCTGCTGGTCATGGGCTACGTCGCCGCGGCGCTGCCCTACTGCCTGGTGGTCATTCTCTCGGCCATCGGCCAGCTGGCGCCGAGCCTGACCGACGCGGCGCGGCTGAACGGTGTCGGCGCAGTCCGCCGCCTTCTGTCGGTCACCTTGCCGCTGATCCTGCTCAGCGTCGTCACCGCCTTCCTGCTGACATTCATCCGCACCGTCTTCGAGTTGCCGATGTCGCAGATGCTCATTCCGCAAAGCGGTCCGCCGGCGCCGACGCTGATCCTGAAGCTGTTCAGCCACGACCGCGACGGGCTGGCCTGCGCCATCGCGCTTGCCGCCATGGCCGCCGCCGGCGGCGCGGCGGCGCTCGTCTGGTATCCGCTGAAACGCTTCGTCGCCCCTGGCCTGCGTCGGCCACGGAGCAACATCGCATCGGGAGAGCCGTCATGACCGCTTCGCTCCATTGCGCCGGCATCTCAAAATCGCTCGGCGGTCGCGCTGTGCTGAGCGACCTCGACCTCGCCATCAAGGCCGGCGAGGTGGTGTCGCTTCTTGGCCCAAGCGGTTCCGGCAAGACCACGCTGCTGCGAAGCATCGCCGGTCTGGTCGATCCCGAGAAAGGCACCATCACGCTTGGCGACCGCGTCGTCTGGAGCGAAAAGGCCGTGGTGCCGCCGGAAAAGCGTCGGATCGGCATGGTTTTCCAGGATTACGCGCTGTGGCCGCATATGACGGTTGCCGGCAACCTGTCTTTCGGGCTGCGCTCGCAACGCCTGCCCGAGCAGGAAGTGGCGACTCGCGTCGGCCACGCGCTGGAGGTGACGCGGCTTTCACCCTATCGCGAGCGCTACCCGGCTGAGCTGTCGGGCGGACAGCAGCAGCGCGTCGCCATCGCCCGTTGCCTCGCCGCGCGTCCGGCGCTGATGCTGTTCGACGAACCGCTCAGCAATCTCGACGCCGCGCTGCGCGAGGATATGCGTATCGAGATGATGGAGCTGGTGCGGCGCGAGGCCGCCACGGTGATCTATGTGACGCACGATCAGGCGGAAGCGATGGCTGTTTCGGACCGCATCGCCGTGATGCGCGACGGCCGCATCGCCCAGTTCGACACACCCCGGGCGATCTATGAGCGACCGGCCGATTGTTTTGTCGCCGGCTTCATCGGCGGCTTTTCGGTGGTGCCCGGCATGGTCCGGGACGGCATGTTCAGCGTCCGGGGCGGCGGAGCGGACAGCGTGCGCACCCCGGGCGCGGCGCCGGGCGAGGGCATGCTGGTGGTACGGCCGGAAGATGCGTGCCCGGCCGATGCGCATCCCGGCAACCGCCTGCAAGGCAAGGTGCTGTCCAGCGCCTTCCAGGGCCGCTGCTGGCGGCTGGCGGTGGAACTCGGCCCGCAGCGCATCCGGCTCGACTGGCCGGAGGCGCCGCCTGTCGGAACGCCGCTTGCTTTCTCGCTGCCGCCAGAGCGCTGTATCGTACTTACCGCATAGTGATTCCCAGAAAGGCACTTCATGCACGGCCTGACGCCCATACTTTCCACCGTGACGGCCTCCTTCCTGGCCTCCTTCGTCGAGGTGGTCGAAGCCTTCACCATCGTGCTTGCCGTCGGCGTGACGCGCAGCTGGCGCCCGGCGCTGACCGGCGCGGCGCTGGCGCTGGCCGTTCTGGCGGCTCTGGTGCTGATCTTCGGGCCGCTGCTCGCGCTCGTCCCCATCACCGTGCTGCAATTCGTGGTCGGCGTGCTCCTGATCCTGTTCGGCATGCGCTGGCTGCGCAAGGCGATCCTGCGCAGCGTCGGCGTCATTGCGCTGCACGACGAGGAGCAGGCCTTTTCCAAGGAAACCGCGGCGCTGCAGCGGCAGGCCAATGACCGGCGCGCCGACTATCTGGCCGCGCTGGCGTCGTTCAAGGCGGTGCTGCTCGAGGGCGTCGAAGTCGTCTTCATCGTCATTGCCGTCGGCGCCGCGCATGGGCAGACGCTCTATGCCAGCCTCGGCGCGCTTGCCGCCTTCATCCTGGTGATGCTGATCGGGCTTGCCGTGCACAAGCCGCTCGCGCGCGTGCCGGAGAACTCGCTGAAATTCGTCGTCGGCCTGATGCTGACCAGTTTCGGCGTGTTCTGGACGGGCGAAGGCATCGGCGCCGAATGGCCGGGCGCCGATCTCGCGCTGCTCGGCATCTTCGCCATCATCGCCGTCGCGTCCTTCGCCATCGTGCGCTGGCTGCGCAGCGCCTATCCCGCCACCGCTGAAGGAGTTGCCCGATGAACATGGTCCGTCTCGTCGTAAAGGAACTCGTCGGCATGTTCGTCGACGACGGCAATCTGGCGCTGCTGGCCTTGATCCTGATCGCCGTGATCGCCGCGGCGGTCAAGCTCATAGCCCTGCCGCCGCTGGCCGGCGGCTGCCTGCTGCTGGTCGGCTGCCTGGCGATCCTTGTCGAAAGCGCGCGGCGAGCCGCGCGCGGCGCTCGGCGCTAGCAAGGCCTGTCGAGATCCAAGCCAGGCCGAGCCGAAAATGGGGATGTCCGGAAATCGGAGCCGAGCGCGCTTTTGGGTAGCCGGCATTTGCAGGCCGGCATCACTTGAAAGTCGGCACGCCCCGATCAGTAGATGCTGAACAGGGTGGGCAGCATGCCGATGGTGCGAAAATGCTCGACGGTTTCGATGAGAGGGAACACCGCCAGGAAATAAAGCCCGTCCCGGAACGTGCTCTTCAGCGCGCTCGTCGAGAACATCCATTGATCCTCGTCCCGATAGAGCATCGGGTTCGGCCAGAACCGCGGCGTCCGCTCGGCATAGGCCGCGTAGACGGCGCCGAATTTGCCGAACAGGAATTCGGCCTCCTTGCGCGCGGTGAACCGGAAGACGAGGAAGCAGGCCCCGCCGAGGACGATGGCCGCCAGCACCGATCCGAACATCAGCCCGATGCCGACCGTGCCGACGGTCGAGAAGAAATAGAGCGGGTTCTGCGTGATCGAGAACGGCCCTATCGAGATCAGCTCGTCATTCTTCCTGCCGCCGACATAAAGGATGCTCCACAGCCGGCCGAGAAAGCAAACGAGCACCAGCATGAAGCCGACGAGCTCCATGAACTCGTGCCCTGAAGAGCCCTCGACAAGCACCGGCCTGGTGAACAGCAACAGGATGATGGCCAGCACCGCGCCCAGCTGGACGACGATCAGGCGCTTGTGCTGGTCGAACGCCTTCGGCGCGGGTTTGAGCGATGTGTAAGTCATTTCTCGCCTGCTCCAGCGGCCATCGGGACAAATGAAACCGAGCGTTCCACTAGCCTTTCTGCCTGCCAATGGCGAGAGCCCGCCCGCATTTTCGGTCATCATTACAAAATTGTAAGGCCACGGACAGGCTGAGGTGAATTCACCCTCCTACCGTGATGTCGCCGTCGCACCGGATTTGCGGCGGTTCGATTGAACGCTGCCGAAGATCGGCTCCAGATCAGGAAACTCCATCATGAACAAATTTGCTCTCGCGCTTGCGCTCGCCACCGTTGCCGCTGCCTCCCCGCTTTCATCGTTCGCCGCCTCCACCCCTTGTGAAACCACGCTGAAGGACCTGCGCGCAGCCGAAGCCGCCGCGAAACTCAGCGACGCGGACAAGAACAAGGTTTCGGACCTGGAAACCAAGGGCATCGAGCGCTGCAACGCCGACGACGACAAGCGCGCCAATGAGTTCTTCGCCCAGGCCATGAAGGTTCTCGGCAAGTAAGCCGCTTTTCAAGTCAAGGACAGGATGCCGCCATGACCGCTTCAGC
This sequence comes from Pseudomonadota bacterium, assembly GCA_040755925.1. Taxonomy (GTDB): domain Bacteria; phylum Pseudomonadota; class Alphaproteobacteria; order Rhizobiales; family Rhizobiaceae; genus Mesorhizobium. The sequence goes on along the minus strand of JBFLWR010000077.1, from coordinate 4,261 downwards.
CATCAAATCCGCCGCGCCCGCTCTCAACCGGGTTCCCGAAGTCACCGTCGATTTCTGGCTGATCAAGGTCATGGCGGTGACTATGGGCGAAACGGCGGCCGATTATCTGGCCGTCAATCTCGGCCTCGGCCTCACCGTCACCTCGCTGATCATGGCCGGCGTCCTCGTCGTCGCCCTTGTCCTGCAATTCGCCCAGAAACGCTACGTTCCCTGGGCCTACTGGCTGGCTGTCGTGCTCATCAGCGTCGTCGGCACGCTGGTCACCGACAATCTCGTCGATAATTTCGGCGTGAAGCTGCAGACGACGACGATCGCTTTCTCCATCGTGCTCGCCCTGACTTTCGCGGTCTGGTACGCTTGCGAAAAGACGCTCTCCATCCACACCATCTTCACGACCAGGCGCGAGATCTTCTACTGGCTGGCGATCCTGTTCACCTTCTCGCTCGGCACCGCGGCCGGCGACCTGGTCGCCGAGACCTTCGACATGGGCTACCTCACCACCGGCCTCATCTTTGGCGGCGTGATCGCGCTGATCACCCTTGCCTACTGGTTTCTCGGGCTCAACAGCATCGTCGCCTTCTGGCTCGCCTACATCCTGACGCGGCCGCTCGGCGCCTCGTTCGGCGATCTCCTGTCGCAACCGGTCGACTATGGCGGTCTCGGCTTCGGCACCACCATCACCAGCCTGATCTTCCTCGGCTGCATCATCGTGCTGGTTGCCTATATGACGTTTAGGAAAAGCCATGGCGATGCCGAGGACATGCTCTTCGAGACCGACTAGAGTGCGAAACGTTTCGTTCCGGAAGAGATAGGATGCGGAATCGCATTGGAAGGAATGGTTAGCCGGGTGACGACAACCGACTGCGGGGAAACTGGCCGGTGAGCGCATCGCGGCACCTGAGGATCTGGGCGGCATCGCTGGTCGGCGTTGCCGCCTTTGCTGGTTGCGCGCTCGCCGCCACCCATCTCAACGACAATTTCCATACCATCGTCGAGGACCAGGCCTACCGGTCGGCGCAGCCGACGGCCGAGGACATCGCCTATTACAAGCGCGATTACCGCATCGCCACGATCATCAACCTGCGCGGCGCCGCCCCCGAACAGGAATGGTACGACGCGGAGCTGCGCGCCGCGACCGAGCTTGGCATCCGGCACATCGACTTCGCCATGTCGGCCCGCACGAAATTGACGCGCGAGCAGTCGCTTGCGCTGATCGCCCTGATGAAGTCGACCCCGAAGCCGCTGCTCATTCACTGCCAGGCCGGTTCGGATCGGACCGGGCTTGCCTCGGCCCTCTACATGGCGGCGATTGCGCATGCCGGCGAGAAGAAAGCGGAGGCGCAGCTTTCGATCCGCTACGGGCACATCGCCATTCCGGTCATCGGCCCTTACGAAATGGACCAGAGCTTCGAGGATGTGGAGCCGGCGCTGGGGTTCTTCGGCTCATGAGCGGCTTTCTGGGAAAGCATGATCGCCAATGTTAGCATGTCGTATCGATAGAAGCGGGCACGCGCGAAGATGAGACTTCTACTCGTCGAGGACGATCCGAGAACAGCCGACTACGTCGTCAGGGGGCTCGCCGAAGCCGGCCATGTCTGCGATCTCTTGCGCAACGGTCATGACGCACTCTTCGCCGCGACCCGCAACGCCTATGACGTCATCGTCGCCGACCGCATGATCCCGGGCCTCGACGGCCTGTCGATGATCAAGGCGGTGCGCGCCGCCGGCGTCCACACGCCGGCCATTTTCCTGACCTCGATCGGCGGCGTCGACGATCGCGTCGAAGGGTTGGAGGCCGGCGGCGACGACTATCTCGTCAAGCCATTCGCCTTTTCCGAGCTGCTGGCCCGCATCAATGCGCTCGGTCGCCGGCCGGCCGCGCAGGAGCAGAAGACGGCGCTGCGCGTCGCCGACCTCGAGATGGACCTGATCATGCGCCGCGTGACCAGGCAGGGCCAGCTGATCGACCTGCAGCCCCGGGAATTTAGCCTGCTCGAGGTGCTGATGCGCGGCGAAGGCCGCGTCATCACCCGTACCATGCTCCTGGAGCGCGTCTGGGACTTCCATTTCGATCCCAAGACCAGCGTCGTCGAGACCCATATCAGCCGGCTGCGGGCCAAGGTCGACAGGCCGTTCGACGTGCCGCTCATCCACACCGTGCGCAACACCGGCTACAGCCTGCATGCGCCGGCCTAGAGCAATTCCAGGAAAAGTGCGTAGCGGTTTTCCGTCCGGAATTGCGTCAGGCAAGAGCGCAATTCCAGGAAAAGTGCATAGCGGTTTTCCGGCTGGAATTGCGTCGTCAAACAAGAGCGCAATTCCAGGAAAAGTGAGCAGCGGTTTTCCGGCAAGTGTCGCCACGGCATGAGCGAAACGCGCGCCAACCTGCTGCGCAGCACGCCGTTCCGGCTGGCGCTGACCTTCGCCTTCCTCTTCGTGCTCGCCTTCATCCTGTCGGGCGCCATCGTCTACCAGTTGATGAGCGCCGACCTGGCGAGACGGCTGGATGAATCGATCAAGGAGACCTATTCGGTCGTCGCGGTAACCTATGCCGAGAGCGACAGGCAGGACCTCATCGCCACGGTCAACGACCATGCCCAACTCGACACCGACAAGGATCAGCTTTTCTCGCTGACCGATGCGCAGGGCAACCGGCTGGCCGGCAATTTCACCGCTTCCGACCTTCCCGACGGCTTCTCGATGTTCGAGGCGCATCTGCCCGGCGTGCCGCCGGACACGATGTACCGTGCTTATTCAGGCATGGTCGGCAGCACCAATTTGACGGTCGCCTTCTCGCTCTCCGAGACCGAGGAGCTGGAAACCATCGTGCTGATGAGCTTCGGCTGGGGAACGCTCTTCATCACAGGGCTGGCGATCGCCGGCGGCGCCTTGCTCGCCTCGCGCGTCCAGCGTCGCCTCGACGCCATCGCCGCCACCATGGTCGACGTTTCGCACGGCCGGCTCGACGCCCGCATCCCGCTGATCGGAAATGGCGACGACATCGACGCCGTCTCGGCCCAGGTCAATGCCGCCCTCGTGCGCCTGTCCGCCCTGGTCGACGGCATGCGGGAGGTCAGCGCCAACATCGCGCACGACCTGAAGACGCCGCTCAACCGCTTGCAGATGATCCTGGAGTCGGCCGCCGACAAGACGGTCTCTGGCGAGGATGTCACTGAAGAGCTCGCCGATGCCCGCGCCGAGAGCCTGCAGATCAACGATACGTTCGATGCCTTGCTGCGCATCGCACAGATCGAAGCCGGCGCGCGCAAGGCGCGTTTCGTCGACCTCGATGTCGGCCGCGTGGTCGAGACCATCGGTGACGTCTACGCCGATGTCGCCGAGGACGACGAAAAGTCTTTGTCGACAACGATCGTTCCGGATACGCAATGGTTTATCCACGGCGACCGCGACCTGCTGATGCAGCTGCTCGCCAATCTGGTCGAGAACGCATTGCGGCATTGCCCTCCCGGCACCGCCATTGAACTGTCGGTGACCCGGCAGGCCGACCGCGTCCTCGTCAAGGTCTGCGACAATGGCCCGGGCATTCCTGCCGAGGAGCGCGAGAAAGTGTTCCAGCGGCTCTACCGGCTGGATACGAGCCGCACCACGCCCGGCAGCGGTCTCGGCCTCAGCCTCGTCAAGGCGGTGGCCGACCTGCATGGCGCGACGATCAGCCTGGAAGACCGCAATCCTGGCCTCGCCGTGATCGTCAGCTTTCCGGCCGTGAGAGCACCGGCCGCCGCCTGAGATCCGTCGGCTTCGGTCGCCTTACGCATCCGTAAGCGCCTCGCCAACCGCTCGAAAACTTCGACGCCTAGACTTCCTTTCGCTCCCGTAATTCGGGACGCGCCGCCCGGCGGCGACCTGCGCCGGGCCGGCAATCTGGCAAGAAAGGAAAGACGATGAACAAATCCGTCATTGCAACGGCAACGGTCCTGGCGATCGGGTTGGCGACCGGCGCCTATGCCAAAGGCGCCACGGGCACCATCGCCAGCATCGACAAAAAAGGTGATTCCTTCACCGTGAGCGATGGAAAGACATTTGCGTTGCCCGAGAATATCGAAGTCGAGACGCTGAAGGTCGGCGAGAAGGTGACCGTCACCTATTCCACCAAGGCCGGCAAGATGGAGGCTTCGGCCGTCCAGCCGGCCCAATAGCGGCTGAAAACCGGACTGGCAGGAGAGTGGTCGGCACCACGGTGCCGGCCACACCTCTATCGCGCGCGCCAGGTGATGGCCGAATTGGTCACATAGTTCCAGGC
>JBFLWR010000076.1:0-4863 GCA_040755925.1 Pseudomonadota bacterium | reverse complement strand
GTGATTATTCGGAGCGTGCGTGATCGTCCCGCGACCCTATAGTCGACGTCGGTCCGGTCAGCCCCAAGGCAAGAACAGAAGGCGGCTGGAACCATAAAGGCTTCGGGAACAAGCCGCGGGAGCACAGTTTTGGCAGGAAACATCGCCGCCCTCGGTGGCATGACGCAGGCACGGCATCGCCTCGATCCGCTGTTGCGGCCGGCGTCGATCGCCTTCGTCGGCGCTTCCATACGCCCGAACACGCCGGGCAACACCATGGTGCGGGCCGCGGCAATGGATGGCTATTCAGGCCGGCTCTACGCCATCAACCCGAAATACGACGCCGTGGAAGGCGTGCCGTGTTTTCCTGATCTCGCCGACCTGCCCGAGATGGTCGACCATGTCGTGCTCGGCCTGGCTAATGACTATCTCGAAAAGGGCTTGCTGACCGCCGCGCGCCACGGCGCCAGGGCAGTCACCATCTTCGCCAGTTGCGACCTGACAGGCGCCGCCAACGACCCGCTCGCCGGCCGGCTGGCTGATATCGCCCGCGAGGCCGGCATCGTCATTTGCGGCGGCAACGGCATGGGATTCTGCAACCCGCAGATCGGCCTGCGCGTCTCCGGCTTCGCCGCCGATCTGGCGATGAAACCCGGCGGCGTGGCGCTGGTCACGCAGTCGGGCTCGGCCTTCTCCGCCCTCGCCTACAATGACCAGCGGCTGAAATACCAGCTCTGCGTCTCGAGCGGACGCGAACTGACGACGACGACAGCCGACTATGTCGACTGGGCGCTCGACCAGCCGGCCACCTCGGTGATCGGCCTGTTTCTAGAAACGGCACGGCGGCCTGACGATTTCGCCCGCTGCCTGGAAAAGGCCGACCGCCTTGGCATTCCAGTCGTGGCGCTGAAGGTCGGGCGCACCGAGCTGAGCGCCGGGTTCGCCGCCAGCCACAGCGGCGCCATAGCCGGCGACGACGCCGCCTACGAGGCCCTTTTCGACAGATGGGGTGTCGTGGGTGTCGACACGCTCGACCAGCTGGCGGCCAATCTCACGCTGTTTTCGGCCGGCAGGCCGGCGGCAGAAGGCGGCCTCGCAAGCCTGCACGATTCCGGCGGCGAGCGCGAGATGGTCGCCGACCTTGCGGCAAAAGCCGGGGTGCCGTTCGCCGCCGTCTCCGAGCGGACGAAAGAAGGGCTGCGGCTGCATCTCGACAGCGGCCTCCAGCCGGCCAACCCGCTCGACGTCTGGGGCTCGGGCCTGGACTTCGAAACGCATGTCGAGGCCTGCATGGACGCCATGCTCGCCGATCCCGACACCGCCATCGGGGTGCTGTTCCAGGACATACGCGACGGCTCCTACATCGCCGAAGGCTTCACCCGCGCCGTGATCCGCTCCAGCGCCAAGACGGATAAGCCTGTCGCGGTCGTCAGCAACTACGCCATCGTAAACCACCGGGCGCTGGCGCTCGCCACGACCGAGGCCGGCGTCCCGGTCATCGACGGGACCGACGAGGGTCTGCACGCCATCCGCAGCCTGCTGGCGTTTCGCGACCGGCGCGCCGCATGCAATACCTACCCGCCCGCGGTGCCGCACGAGATTCGCGAGCGCTGGCGCCGGCGGCTCGGTCAGCCTGCTCCAGTGGGCGAGAGCGAGGCGCTGGCGCTGCTGGCCGACTACGGCATCGCCACGCCGCGCTCGATCGCCGCCGCCACGCCTGCTGGTGTCCTCGCCGCCGCGCAAGAAATCGGCTTTCCCGTCGCGCTGAAAACCGCCGTTCCCGGCATCCAGCACAAGTCCGATGTCGGCGGCGTCCGTCTCGGCCTTGCCGACGAACGGACGCTGACAGATGCCTATGCCGAGATGGCTGGCCGGCTCGGTGCCGAGGCGATTGTCGCCGAGATGGCGCCCCGAGGCGTCGAGATCGCTTTCGGGCTTGTCCGCGACGAACAGTTCGGATCCTACCTGGTCATTGCCTCCGGCGGCATCTGGATCGAGGTCCTCAAGGATCGCGCCGTGGCCTTGCCGCCGCTCAGCCTGGAACAGGCGCAGGCCCTGATCGGCCGGCTGAAGGTCAGCCCCCTGCTCGACGGCGGGCGCGGGCAGCCTGCCGCAGACAGGCAGGCCCTCACGACTGCGCTGGCCCGTTTCTCGATGCTTGCCGCCGATCTCGGCGACCTTATCGACGAGATGGACGTCAACCCGCTCATGGTTTCCGACCGCGGCTGCATCGCCGTCGACGCGCTTGTGCTCGCACGCGGCGCCGTCCGATCGCCACGATAGACACATCAAGGACACGTCATGAACTTCGACCTCAGCCCGCGCGAAAAAGAACTGTCGAAAAAAGGCCGCGATTTCTGCGACCAGGTGCTCGTGCCGCTGGAGGCGATCACCGACGAGCATGGCGAACTGCCGATGGAGCGTCGCGAGGCGGTGCGGCAACAGGTCCGCGACTGGGGCCTCGCCGGCATCAACCATTCGAAGGAAAATGGCGGCCTCGGCCTCACCATGGTCGAGCAGACGGCGATAGAGGAACAACTCGGCCGCGTCACCAACGGCCTGTGGAGCTGCGTCTGGCGCCCGCCGGTGAGCCTGAAGTTCGGCACCGATGCGCAGAAGCGGGACTATCTGATCCCGTCATCGCACGGCTACCGGCGCGGCGCCTTCGCCATCACCGAGCCGGAGGCCGGCTCCGATCCGCGCCGGGTCAAGACAAGCGCCGTGCTGAAGAACGGACAGTGGCACCTGATCGGCGAGAAATGGTTCGTCACCTCCTACAATGCCTCGGACTTCGTCATCGTCCATGCCCATGTCGACGACGATCCCGACAAGCCCACCTTGTTCCTGGTCGACAAGCCGGTGAACAACATGGTGCATCTGCGCTCGCCCAGGTTCATGCACAACTTCGCCTTCGACCACGCCGAGCTTCGCTTCGAGGGCACCACGGTCGGCGAGGACAAGATGCTTGGCCGGATCGGCCAGGGGCTGGAGCTGACCAAGGACTGGTTCGTCGAGGCGCGCCTGCAGATCGCCTCGCATGCCGTTGGGGCGGCGACCCGCGCCGCCGAGATCGCCAACGACTATGCCACGACGCGCCACCAGTTCGACCGGCCGATCCGCGACTTCCAGGGCGTTGAGTTCATGCTGGCCGACATGGCGGTCGAAATCTTCGCCGCCAAGTCGATGCTCTATCGCGTCGCCTGGGAGATCGACCAGGGTCTCGACCGCAAGCGCGTGCATGCTCATGCCAGCGCGCTGAAGCTCTACTGCTCCGAAACCGCCGGGCGTGTCATCGACAAGGCGCTGCAGGTGCTGGGCGGGCGCGGCTACATGCGCGAGAACCCGGTCGAGCGGCTTTATCGCGACATCCGCGTCGATCGCATCTGGGAGGGCACCTCGGAAATCCAGCGCGTCGTCGTCGCCGGCCAGATCCGCAAGCGCGGCATCGGCGTGTTCAGCGAGGTTGCCTGGGCGTGACGGCTGCAAGCACCCTGTCCGAACCGAAAGCGCGGGCCGCGTCGATATCGCGCCGGCATGTCGAGACCGCGTGCCTGCTCGGCCCGGCGCTGGTCGTGCTGGCGCTGCTGTTCGTGGTGCCGCTGGCGCGGCTGTTCTCGCTCGCCTTCACCGACCCCGCCGGACCTTTCGCCACCTTCGGCGTGCTCGCTGAAAGCACGGTCTACCGGCAGGTGATGTGGAACACCTTCGTCGTTGCAGTCATGGTTACGGCGCTTTGCGTGCTGCTTGCCTGGCCCGTCGCCTATGTGCTGTCGCGGCTCGAAGGCGTCTGGTTCGGCATCGCGCTTTACGGCGTGCTGTTTCCGTTCTGGATCTCCGTGCTGGTGCGCACCTTCTCCTGGATGCTGCTTCTGGAGCGCAACGGGCCGATCAACCGGCTGCTGATGGCAACCGGCATCACCGAGGCGCCGATGGCGCTGCTCTTCAACAATGTCGGCGTGCTGGTCGGCATGATCCACATCCTGTTGCCCTACATGATCCTGCCGCTCTACGGCGCCATGGTCCGCATCGACCGGCGGCTGCTTCTGGCCAGCGACGGGCTGGGCGCCAGCCTCATCGACACCTTCCGGTGCATCTATCTGCCGCTCTGCCTGCCCGGGCTTGCCGGCGGCGCGACCTTCGTCTTCCTGCTGTCGCTCGGCTTCTTCATCACCCCGGCCCTGCTTGGCGGCTCGAACGCCATCACGCTTTCCATGTTGATCGCCAGCTTCGTCAACGACAGGCTTGCCTGGTCGCTCGCCGCCGCCGGTTCGCTCGCGCTGCTGGCGATCGTTCTGGTGCTGATGGCGCTTGCCGCCCGGCTGCTGCCGATCGAGAGGGGGTTGTTCGCGCGATGAACCGGCTGCCGCTCCTGCTCCGCATATCAGCCAATGCCGGCGCCAGCCTCGTGCTCGCCTTCCTGGTGCTGCCGATCCTGGCCGTGGTGCCGGCCTCCTTCAACAAGGCGAGCTTCATCTACCTGCCGCCGCGCGCGTGGTCCGGCGTCTGGTACGAACGCTTCCTTGCCGATCCGGAATGGCACACGTCCCTCGTCAACAGCATCGAGGTCGCCGCGCTGGCGACCGTCATCGCAGTGGTGCTCGGGACGCTGGCGGCCATCGGCCTGCGCCGCATCGACGGCCGTCTGCGCATGCTGGTCACCGGCCTGTTCCTGGCGCCGATGATCGTGCCCGTCATCGTCACGGCGGTGGCGCTCTACCGCAGCGCGCTCGATGTCGGCCTGAGCGGCACCATCCTGGGCATGAGCCTTGGCCACGCCATCCTGGCGCTGCCTTTCGTCGTCATCAATGTCGGCATTGCGCTGCGCGCCGTCGACGACAACTGGCTGCGCGCCGCCGCCGGCCTGGGCGCCGGCCCATGGCGCAT
>JBFLWR010000075.1:0-3008 GCA_040755925.1 Pseudomonadota bacterium | reverse complement strand
GACCGCTTCCATCTTCTGCACCTGGCGAAGCTGAGATTCAGCCTTCTGGCGCGTCTCGATCTCGTTTTGCAGTGCAAGGTTCTTGGCGCTCAACGCGTCCTGGGCGGCGGAGACCTCCCGGAAACGGCGGCTCGACTCGCGGATGGTGTAGACGCCGAGCAGGAAGACGCCGATGAGCGCGGCGAAGGAGCCGGCGCGCAACCAGCCCTCGATTTGCTGCATGCGCTCGTCGCGGGCGTTGAGGCTCGCTCCGTCGATACGCCTGATCGCGTCGATGTTGGCGCGGATCTGGTCCATGTCGAGCTTGCCGCGGCCGCCGCGCACGATGTCCAGGGCCTTTGCCGCATTGCCGGTGTCGTAGAGTTTTATCGTTTCGGCGAGCTCGGACTGCTTTCGGGCAAGCGCGTCCTTGATGCCGGCAACCTGCTGGGCCCGGTCGCTGCCGACGGGAAACATCTCGTCGACGCGGGCGAGCAGGGCCGGCAGCGCGTCGACCGCCTGCTGGTATGGCGCGAGATAGCTCTTCTCGCCGGTGAGCAGATATCCGCGCTGGCCGGTCTCGGCATCCTGTGCCAGCGAAAGCAAGCCTGAAAGTTGCTGCTGCGCCTCGATGGCCTCGCGGCTGGCTTCGCGGTCGGCGATCTGGGATTCGGCGAGGATGGCGCGCGCGCCGACGATCAGCGCGACAATGGCAAAGCCGGCAAGCAGCGGAAGCGCTTGCCAGCGCATGGCGCGTCGCAGTCGTGTGATCATTCTGATGGCCAGGTCAGGGAAACCGTATTTTCGGCAAGTGGTAAGCGGCGGCAGGGCAGAGCGCAATAGGCTGGCCTGAAATGGCAATTGCCGCAGGTATCTACGTGAATTCGCCTATGTCAAACTTTAATGACGGCCACTTGTTCGTCGTGTCAGAAATGGGGCGGGGAGCTCTCTGGCCGTGCCGTCATGCCGGCCGGTCGTCGCCGCATTCCAGGCAAACGACGCTGTGTCCCGGGCAGTTCAGGCGGTGCGTGCCTGCCGGGCAGCAGTGGCCGCCGGAACTTCGCCAGCGGGCGCAGACGAATACCTTCCCGGCGCCGTGGCAGCTCCGGCATTCCGACGAGGGCATCACCCTGTCTTCTCGCGAGACGCGATGGTCCGCTTCAATGACCGTGTTCATCCGTTAGTCCCCAACGTGACTGGATTGTCGGTCCGATGTTTCAGTAATTATTGCATTAGCTATGTCGAATGTAAAAGGTCATGACGCTCTGACCGGGAAGTTTCAGCCGGCTCAAGGCGGCGAAGACCCGGACGGCCGTTTCGGCGCTTTCCCTTTGCGTCGCCATCGCTAAAGCTGTTTCGCGAAAGACGGCCGGCGGATTCTGCCGCGCAGGGCAGGGAACAGGAAACTCAAGGCAATGACATGGACCGGCGCGGGCGCGCTTCTCATCCTCGTGCTCACCTATGCCGGCGTCGCCGTCGGTCGCATCCCTGGCTTTCGCCTCGACCGTGCCGGCATCGCGCTGCTCGGCGGCGCGGCCATGATCGCCATCGGCGCGATCGGCATGGAGGACGCCTACCGCGCCATCAATTTCGACACCATCACCCTGCTGCTCGGCATGATGATCGTGGTGGCGCACCTGAAAGTCTCGGGCGCATTCAGGGCGCTCGGCGGCTTCGCCATAGAGCATGCGCACGCGCCCTTCATGCTGCTGGTCATGGTGACCCTGCTAACCGGCGTGCTCTCGGCCTTCCTGGTGAATGACGCGATCTGCCTGGTGATGGCGCCGATCGTCGTCCATGTCACCCGGCTCATCAACCGCAACCCGGTTCCCTATCTGATCGCCACCTGCACGGCCTCCAATTGCGGCAGCGTCGCCACCATCACCGGCAACCCGCAGAACATGGTGATCGGCGCGCTGTCTGGTATTTCCTACCCCTCCTTCACCGCGGCGCTGGCGCCGGTGGCGTTGTTCGGGCTTGTGGCCGTGATCGTCATCATACGCATCGTCTACCACGCCGAGTTTTCGCGCCCGGCCGAGCTCAGCCCCGAGGTCTATCGCGGCCGCATGCTGCCGGGCCAGGTCGCGAAGGCGACGATCGTCTGCGTGGCGCTGGCGATCGCCTTCTTCGCCGGCGTTCCTGTAGCCAAGGCCGCGCTGATCGCCGGCGCCTTGCTGCTCGTCACCCGGGCGATCAAACCGCAGCGCATCTACCGCGAGATCGACGGGCCGCTGCTCTTCATGTTCGCCGGCCTGTTCGTGGTGGTGGCGGGCGCCGAAAAGACGCTGCTCACCCCCGACATGATCGCCTCGGCGAAGAACATCGGCCTCGACGATGTCTGGCGGCTTTCCGGCTTCACGGCGGTTCTCTCCAACATCATGAGCAACGTGCCGGCCGTGCTGGCGCTGCGGCCCTTCATCCCCGGCCTTGAGAACCCGCAGCGCGCCTGGCTGGTCGTGGCGATGAGCTCGACGCTCGCCGGCAATTTCACGCTGCTCGGCTCGGTCGCCAACCTCATCGTCGCCGAGCAGGCGAAGGCGGCCGGCAAGGAACTCTCCTTCTCCGCCTTCTTCAAGGTCGGCGTGCCCCTGACCCTCGTCACGCTCGCCGCCGGAACGGCCTGGCTGGCCTTCACTTCCTGATTTCCGCCTTTTCGGACCTGCGAGGAATCTTTCCTCGCGCATTTATCGAATCGATTGCGCAAACGTTTCGATGGTCCTATGGTTTGGACAGATCCGCCGAAGAGCGGACGGGAAACGCCAGAAAGGGAGGAGCGCTTGGCTGCACTCCGCATGGGCCGTCATGCCGACAATGGCTGAGGTCGCGCGCCGCGCCGGCGTGTCGGTGTCGACCGTCTCCCATGTCGTCAACCGCACGCGCTTCGTCTCGCCGGAGAAGGCGCGGCTCATCAACGACGCCATCGCCGCCATGGGTTACCAGCCAAACGAGCTGGCGCGGTCCCTGAAGGGCGCCTCGACGCGGAGCGTCGGGCTCGCTATTTCGGCGATCTCCAATCCCTATTTCACCGA
>JBFLWR010000074.1:0-5825 GCA_040755925.1 Pseudomonadota bacterium | reverse complement strand
TTTCGCCAGCGCGCTCATCCCGCCTCCCGTCATCGGCACGCAAGCCACCGCCAGCATGACGCCGATGGCAACCTTCGCGGTCGGCTCAAGGCTTCTGAGCCTCAACGGCGGCATCCTCAATTCGCTGCTCAGCGGCCTCCTGGGCGGCAACATCTCGCTCAGCGTCATGGACTACAACGCGCTGGTCTCAGCTGATGTAGACGTGCTTTCCTTCACGAGCGCCCTGGCGACCCAACTGAACCTGACCGCCGGCACCTACTCCGACGTGCTGGCCTCGAAGGCAACGATCGGCCAGATCGCAGCCGCGATGGCCAGCGTCCCCGGGCTTGACGGTACCAGCGCCGCCGCCTTGCAGGCGATTGCCGGCAAGGCCACGAGCACGGTCAAGATCCCGCTCAACACGCTTGTCGATCTTGGCGGCGTCGGAAACCTGGCGATCGGTCAGAGGCCCCCTGGCCTCGGCGTTTCCGCGAGCGCCATCGGAATGCTGACGGCCGGCGCCGTGCTGGCGAACGGCACCAACCAGGTTGCGCTCAACCTTGGCGCCACCATCCCGGGGCTTACCTCCACGACCGTGACCATTGCCATCGGCGAACCCATGCAGTTCTCGCCATGGCTGTCCATCAATCAGGTGGGCACCACGGTGCGCACCGCCCAGACCCGGATCAAGATCTCGGCGTCGGTAACCATCGGCACTTCGGCCCTGGGTGGCGGCGTCAGCCTGCTGGCCGTCAATCTGCCGCTCAATGTCGAAGTCGCCTATGCCCAGGCCACGCTGACCAACATTACCTGTCCGAACGGCCCCTCCAGCATCAAGGTTTCCATCGCCGCGCAACCCGGTATCGCCGCGCTGCATCTCGCCAACACCACCGGCACCGGCTTTGCCAATTTCGCCCAGCCGCAATCGTTCACGAACGCCGAGATCGCGGACGTGAACCTCAACCTTCTGCTGGTCAACATCCCGCTGCTGCAGGTCATGGGCTCGGCCGCCACCGCGATCACCAACAATAGCCCGCAGACGCTGACCTTCAACGCCACGGACATCGCCAACAAGGCGACAAAGACCGTTTCGACGCGAAACATAACGCAGTCGCTGACATCCTCGCTGATCAACAACCTGTCGCTGTCGATCAACGCGCTGGGCCTCGGCCTCGACGTGACCGCCCTGCTGAACACCATCACCCCGGCAGTGACGACCGTGCTCAACGGCGTGACGGCGCCGGTCGACAACCTGCTCTACAATTTGCTTTCGACGCTTGGCGTCAGCGTCGGGTCGGCCGACGTCCGCGTCACTGGCGCCACCTGCGGACGCTCGGTGCTGGTCCAGTAGAGCCGGAAGTCAGCCAATCCGCCCAAGGAAGCAGCCAAGCGCCGGCAGGGCCATCACGCCGTCTTCGAGGAGGGCGGCGTTTCCGACATCGGGATCGATAGCCTCGACGCCGCCGAGATCAGGCAACGCCCAGCTTGCCGGCCCGGTGGCGAAATTGAAGACGCAAAGCAGCTTCTCGCCGCCGCCCTCGCGAACAAAGGCCAGCACGTCGCCCTCGGCATCGAGGAAGCGGATCGAGCCCGCGATCAGCGCCGGGTGGCGTTTGCGCAAGGCCAGGACCGACCGATACGCGCCAAGCACCGACCCCTCTTCGCCATTTTCCACATCGACGGCGCGGGCGCGGTGCGCCTGCGGCACCGGCAGCCATGGCTTGCCTGTCGAGAAGCCGCCATTGTCGGCGCCGGCTTCCCAGACCATCGGCGTACGGCAGCCATCCCTGCCCTTGACGCCCGGCCAGAAGCGGATGCCGACAGGGTCGCGCAGATCCTCATAGGCCAGCTCGGCCTCCTCGAGGCCAAGTTCCTCGCCCTGGTAGAGGCAGATCGACCCACGCAGGCAGGAGAGCAGCACGATCGCGAACTTCGCCATCGTATCGGTGCTCTCGCCGGGTCGCGCCCAGCGGCTGACATGGCGCACGACATCGTGGTTGGAGAATGCCCAGCAGACCCAGCCGTCGGCGACAGCGTTCTCGAACGCCTCGACGCAGCCGCGAACATGGGCGGCCGAGAATTGCGGCCCGAGCAGGTCGAAGGTGTAGCACATCTGCAATTTGTCGCCGCCTGAGACATAGGCGGCGAGCGTCTGCAGCGAGCGCTCCTCGTCACCGACCTCGCCGACCGCCGCGCGGTCCGGATATTCGTCCAGCAGCGCGCGGAAGCGCTTGAGGAAATCCAGGTTCTCGGGGCGCGTCTTGTCGAAGAGATGCTCCTGGAAAGCATAGGTGCTGGTCGCGCCGTTGGTGCCGGCGACGCTCGCCGCGAGCGGCGGGTTGTCGCGCAGCCAGCGATCGTGGACATAGTAGTTGACCGTATCCAGCCTGAAGCCGTCGACGCCGCGCTCCAGCCAGAAGCGCACCGCGTCCAGCAGCGCGGCCAGGACATCGGAATTGTGGAAGTTGAGGTCCGGCTGCGCGGCCAGGAAATTGTGCATGTAATACTGCCGGCGCGTGGCGTCCCACTCCCAGGACGGCCCGCCGAAGACAGACAGCCAGTTGTTGGGGGCGTTGCCGTCCGGCTTCGCGTCGGCCCACACGTACCATTCGGCCTTGGCGTTATCGCGGCTGGCCCGGCTTTCGACGAACCATTCGTGTTTGTCGGAGGAGTGCGAAATCACCTGGTCGATGATGATCTTCAGCCCGAGCCGATGCGCCTCGGCGACCAGCGCATCGAAATCCTCCAGCGTGCCGAACATCGGATCGACATCACGATAGTCCGAGACATCATAGCCCATGTCGGCCATGGGCGATTTGAAGAAGGGCGACAACCAGACGGCGTCGACGCCGAGCGAGGCGACATGGGCAAGCCGCGCGGTGATGCCCTTGAGGTCGCCGCTGCCGTCGCCGGTCGTGTCCTGGAAGGAGCGCGGATAGATCTGGTAGATGACGCAGCCGCGCCACCATTCGGCCCCCTGCCCCGCATTCTCGTCAGTCATCACGAACCCTTCCCGGCGCGGGCTTTCGCGGCCCGGCGCTCGATCATGAAAGCCACGCCGCGGCCTGGCAATGGCCGCGCAAGGTCGACAGCCTGCGCCTCGATTGCCGGGCGCCACTCAAAACCGTCACGCGCCGGCAGGCTGAAGACGCATTGCCGGCGGTCGCCATTGAACATGACGGCAAGACGGCTCCCTTCCGTATCGCCGAGCAGCATGACGAGCCGATGTCGGGCGGGATCGTTCCACTCGCCCTCGCCGAGCGGCGCGCCGGTTTCGGTCAGCCAGGCGACATCGGGGATTTCCGATCCGCCGGCCGGTTGCCCGGTGAGGAAATGCGTATCCGACAGCGCAGGGAACGCGTGGCGCATTTGCGAAAGCGCTCCGGCGTAGAGCTCAAGCGTTTCGTCACGGCCGGCCCAGTCGAGCCAGGTGATGGCGTTGTCCTGCGCATAGGCGTTGTTGTTGCCCTTCTGGGTGCGGCCGAACTCGTCGCCGGCGGTCAGCATGATCGTGCCGCGCGAGGCGAAGAGCGTCGCAAGCAACGCGCGCTGGTCGCCGAAGCGGGCCCCCAATATCGCGGCATCGCCGGCGTCGCCTTCGACGCCGTTGTTCCAGGACAGGTTGTCGTCATGGCCGTCGCGGTTCTGCTCGCCATTGGCCCCGTTGTGCTTCTTCTCATAAGAGACGAGATCGGCCAGCGTCATGCCGTCATGCGCGGCGATGAAGTTGACCGTTCGGGTCTCCGGCCGCCCTGCCCTGCCGAAGACGTCTGAGGAGCCGGCAAGCCGCGTGGCCAAAGCACCGACCGCGCCGGCGTCGCCCCGCCAGAAACGCCTGACATCGTCGCGGTAGCGATCGTTCCATTCCAGGTATGGCGGCCGGAAGTTGCCGAGCTGGTAGCCATTCGGACCGATGTCCCAGGGCTCGGCGATCATCACGCGATCGGCGAGCACGGGATCGCCGGCGATGGCCTGGAGCAATGGCGCGTCAGGGTCGAATGCCCCATCGGCCCGCCGCCCAAGCACGGGGGCCAGGTCGAAGCGGAAGCCGTCGACCCCGGCATGGCGGACGAAATGGCGAAGCGTGTCGAGCACCATTGCCCGCACGATCGGGCGATCGCAGGAGACCGTGTTGCCGGTGCCTGTGTCATTGGCCAGCCGGCCGTCCGGCAAATGCCGGTAATAGGCCTGAGCATCGAGGCCGCGCAGCGACAACGTGGGCCCGAGCCGGTCGCTTTCGCCTGTGTGATTGAAGACGAGGTCGAGGATGGTGCCTATGCCTGCCTCGCGCAGCGCGGCTACCGTATCGCGCAATTCCGTCAACCCGCCTGGCGCAAGGCGCGGGTCGAGCGCCATGAAGGTCACCGGATTGTAGCCCCAGGCATTGCTCAAGCCCAATGGCGGCAGATGGCGTTCATCGATCGAGGCGGTGATCGGCATCAGCTCGACAGCAGAGACGCCGAGACGCTTCAGATGCTTGACGATCGCAGGGTGAGCGAGAGCCGCGATGGTGCCGCGTTGCGTCTCGGGTACATCCGGGTGGAGCTTGGTCAAGGAGCGGACGTTGAGCTCGTAGATCAGGCCGCCGGGCTGGAACAACGGGGGCCGGGACACGACAGGTCCCACCGGTGGAAGCGCTATCGCCTTCGGCATCAACGGCGCTGTGTCGGCGCCTTCGTTACGCTTGGCGGCAAGCCGCCAGTGGTATTGGTAGGGCCGGTCGATCTCGATGGCATAAGGGTCGGTCAGCAGCTTGTTGGGGTCGAACCACAGTCCGCGCTCCGGCGCGTAGTCGCCATCGGCGCGGAAGCCGTAGCGCGTGCCGGCGCGCGGGCCGGAGACGAAGAGGGAATGCACCCCATCGCCTTCAGGCTTCAGTTCCAGCCTGTCGAGCTCGCGGGTGCCGTCATCGTCGAAGATCGAGACCCATAGGCGTCTCGCCGATGACGACCAGACGGAAAAGCTGATGCCTTCTGGAGTGACGATGGCGCCGAGGTTGGTCATGAACGCGCGACTTCCCCTTCTCTCCTTGTGGGAGAAGGTGGATCGGCGCGCAGCGCCGAGACGGATGAGGGGTGGGTGAAGGAATGAGGCCCTGGCGATCGGAACGCCAGTTTGCGCCAAGCTGGAACACCTCTCATCCGACTGAGCTTCGCTCGGCCCCCTTCTCCCACAAGGGGAGAAGGGGGAGTCGTCGCTACCACCCTCAAGTAATCACGCTCGGCTTGTTGCGGCCGGTGTGGCTCCTGATGCCGGCGATGTCGTCGGCGGCGGCGATGAGGTCGGCCAGCGCTACCTGGGTGTCGAGGCCGTGCCTCGCCTTGTCCGGCTCGTAGCGCTCGATATAGACGCGCAGCGTCGCACCGGAGGTGCCGGTGCCGGACAGGCGGAAGACGATGCGCGAGTTGCCCTCGAACAGGATGCGAATGCCCTGGTGCTCGCTGGTCGAGCCATCGACCGGGTCGTGATAGGCAAAATCGTCGGCATTGGCGATCTTCAGGCCGCGCACGCTCGTGCCCGGCAGCGAGCCGAGCTTGGCGCGCAGCTCGTCGATCAGCTTGTTGGCGCGATCGGCCTCGACCTCCTCATAGTCGTGGCGCGAATAGTAGTTGCGGCCGTAGGTCGCCCAGTGCTCGGTGACGATGTCCTTGCAGCTCTCGCCGCGCACCGCGAGGATGTTGAGCCACAGAAGCACAGCCCACAGCCCGTCCTTCTCACGCACATGGTTGGAGCCGGTGCCGGCGCTCTCCTCGCCACAGATCGTAGCCATGCCGGCGTCGAGCAGGTTGCCGAAGAACTTCCAGCCGGTCGGCGTCTCGTAGATGCCGATGCCGAGCTTTTCGGCG
>JBFLWR010000073.1:0-3663 GCA_040755925.1 Pseudomonadota bacterium | reverse complement strand
AACGCGCGCCTTCATGTCCAGCTTGGCCGAGCGCCGGGCGATCTCCAGGAAGAAACAATGTCCGCCTACAAATCCGATTTCCTGCGCATCATGAGCGAGCGCGGCTTCATCCACCAGATTTCGGATGAGACCGGCCTCGACCAGCTCTTCGCCAGGGAGATGGTCAGCGCCTATATCGGCTTCGACGCGACGGCGAAGAGCCTGCATGCCGGGTCGCTGATCCAGATCATGATGCTGCACTGGCTGCAGCGGACAGGACACCGCCCGATCGCACTGATGGGCGGCGGAACGACGATGATCGGCGACCCGTCCTTCAAGGACGAGGCGCGCAAGCTTCTGACGCCGCAGGACATCGACGACAATCTCGTCGGCATCCGTCGCAATTTCGCGCCCTACCTCAAATTCGGCAGCGGCCCCGGCGATGCCATCATGATCAACAACGCCGACTGGCTGATGCAGATCAACTACGTCAATTTCCTGCGCGATGTCGGCAGGCACTTCTCCGTCAACCGGATGCTGGCTTTCGATTCCGTGAAGCTGAGACTCGACCGCGAGCAGTCGCTCTCGTTCCTCGAGTTCAACTACATGATCCTGCAGGCCTATGACTTCGTCGAGCTCTACAAGCGCGTCGGCTGCCGCCTGCAGATGGGAGGCTCCGATCAGTGGGGCAACATCATCAACGGCATCGACCTCGGCCACCGCATGGAGGGCGTGCAGCTGTTCGCGATGACGACCCCGCTGCTCACCACCTCGTCCGGCGCCAAGATGGGCAAGTCGGCCTCCGGCGCCGTCTGGCTCGACGGCGACATGCTCTCGCCCTACGAATTCTGGCAATACTGGCGCAACACCGAGGACGCCGATGTCGGCCGGTTCCTGAAGCTTTATACGACGCTTCCGCTCGACGAGGTCGCCCGCCTCGAAAAACTCGGCGGCTCCGAGATCAACGAGGCCAAGAAGGTCCTCGCCACCGAGATCACCGCCATGCTGCATGGCCGCGAGGCGGCCGAAACGGCGAGCGAGACGGCGCGAAAGACCTTCGAGGAAGGGGCGCTCGCCGACACGCTGCCAAGCGTGGAGATTGCCAGGGCCGATCTCGAGGCCGGCATAGGCATCCTCTCGCTGTTCGTCACCGCTGGATTGGCGGCCACAAATGGCGAGGCGCGGCGGCATATCCAGGGCGGCGCCGTGCGCCTCAACGATCAGCCGGTGACGGACGACCGGCGCATGGTGACGCTTCAGGATCTCGGTCCGGAAGGCGTCGCGAAGCTCTCGCTCGGCAGGAAGAAGCACGTGCTGGTGCGGCCGGTATGAGGCCAAACAAGACAAGCTGGAGCGGTTCACACAGCTGAACCGTCCCCTCATCATCAACGAAATTCGAAGATCGACCGGAATATCCCGGGCGCGATGACCGAGAGCGGGTTGATGTTGAGGCTCGGCTTGTTCGCGTTGCCGCGCAGCCGGTAGGTGACGCCGATCAGGCCGCGGTCGCGGCCATTGCCGAGCAGCGGGCCGAACAGTGGCAGCTCGCCGAAGATGCGGTTCAACCCATAGGCCGGCATGAATGTGCCGGTCATGTCCATGTTGTTGTTCTGATCGTAAAGCGTGCCCTGGAACGTGGTGCCGATGCGCGGACCGCGCAGCACCCCGTTTGCGAGCCTCAGATAGCCGGAGCCTTTGTCGATCTCGGCGAAGCCACGCTCGAACTTGACCCTGGACGTATCGATATCGGCCTTCACCGCCTGGTTCAGGCTGCGCGTGTCTCCGGCCGGTTTTGTCGACACGATCGAGGCCAGCTTGGGCTCGTTGACGACGTAGAAGTTGCTGGCGTCGACCTGGCCCTTCATCGGACCGTTGGCGGCGCCGGAGAGCGACAGCGTGATCGCTCCGCCCTCCATATGCTCGTACACGTTGAGAAAACGCAGGATGGCGCCGGCATCCGCCGACTTCACCTTCAGCGCGCGACCGCCGTCGCTGGTCGTGTTGGCTATGGTGATCGCGGCACCCGAACTTGCCGTCGCGCTGACATCGAGGCCATTCACCGTCGAACCGGCCGCGCTGTAGCTCAGCTTGAGGTTGGATAGGACCTCGTCATGGAAGCCGGTCAGCGATTTGACGTCGGCATTGACGGAGATCGCATCGGTGCCGGCGCCCTTGGTGGCGGTGTCGGCGTCGGAGGTGAACTGCTTGATCAGCGAACGGGCGTCCAGCGACTCGCCGCTCACATCGACCGTGTAGCTCTTGCCGGACCGCTTCACGGAGACAGCAATATCGTCGTCCCGGTTGAGCGCGACCTTGCTGAATCGGGCCGAGGACAGCGCTCCATTGACCAGCGTCACATCGCCGTCGATCGAAAAGCTCTTACCGTCGAGGTCGAAACCCGACAGCGTGGTGGTGCCGCCGGACTTGGCCATCGTGAAGGCGACCTTGGCAGGAATGCCGGCGCCCTTGCTCCACCCGGCCCAAGGGATGTCGAGCCTGGCATTGGTCAGGTCGGCAGAGACGTTCTGGCTGCCGTCACCGCCCTTGTCGATCGCCACCTTGATCGTCCCCGACAGCAGAGGCGACAGGCCGGGCATGGCGGCGGCGCGCGTCTTGTCGTCGAGCACCAGCGCGACCTTGCGGCTGCGTGGCGGCCCGCTGTCGTCGAGTGGCTCGACCAGGTCGAGCTCGGCCGGAATGCCGTTCAGTTTCGCCTTGGCCGAGATCACGGCCTGGCTCGGACCGACAGTGATCGAGCCTTCGGCTTCGGTGACGGTCTGGTCCTCGAACGGCTTGGCCAAGGAAAGCCCCTCGTAGTCCAGCGCCACCAGCCAGTCCAGCTTCGAGGTGTCCATCCCGGAAGTCAAAGGAATGTCCGCCCGGACATGCCCGCTGACGGCGCCGGTCAAATCTTCAGGAACCAGGCCAACGTGGCGCATGGCGTTGATCGGCTCGTAGGAAGCAAGTTCGGCTATCGCCGGCGCCTCGCCGGCAACGTCGATGTCGAGCTTGCCGACGACAATCGGCAGGTTCGCCTGCTTTATGGCAAGCGTGCCGCCGCTTGCCGCCACCGTGCGACCGCTCGGCATGTAGACGGTGCCGGACGACAAGGCGATGTCGACATCATTGCCGTGGAAGGCGACAACCCCGACGGCGTCGCGGACCGGCGGGATGCGTCCCGCCGTGTCGAACCGTGAGCCCGCGATCTGGAACCGGCCGAACACTTCGTCGCCGGTCAGCGGAACGCCATTGTCGAGGCGTCCCGGCGCGATCTGGAACTGCAGGTTGGCGTCGGTCACGCGGCCACCGAACAGGTTGCCCAGCACCCAATGCCGCGCATTATGGGCCGAGAACCATGGCCACAACTGCTTGACGTGCGAGACCGGCATGTCGTGGACATTGAGAGACAGCGACACGCCCGGCGGCCCTTTGTCGATGAAGGCCAGCGAACCGGTGCCCATCACCTCGCTCGAGCCACCGGATCGCACACCGATCTGCTCGGCGATCAGCTTGCGGCTCTTGGTCTGGTAGACGCCGGCGATGCGGGCGAGAAACTGAAGCGCCGGCTCGGGCGAGTCCGCGGGAGCCAGGGTGGAACCGTCACTGATGAGATCGTAGCGATAAGACGGCTCCTCGCCCGCGGTTGCGGGTTTCGGACCGATCGATCCGGCGAAATCAAAGGTC
>JBFLWR010000072.1:0-8321 GCA_040755925.1 Pseudomonadota bacterium | reverse complement strand
GGCGAGTCATCAGCACGAAAGGAAAGGCCTGACCGTCGCTGACGCAGATCACCGACAGGCAGCCCAGCGCCGAATGTTCCGACAGGATGTACCTGTCTCTTTCCGAAAGCATCGCCATTTCGGGCGGATCGGTGCGGACGTCGAGCACACGGCCGGCCCTCGTCGGGTGGATCGCCGGCAGAAATGCGACCTGCCCGTTGGAAAACGGGCGAAAGCCCATTGCCTTGTTGGCATTCAGCGTCGTCGGCGCCGGCGAGATGTTGACGAAGGTCACGTTCTTTTGCCGGAGGACCGGCATGATCAATTTCATGGCGTAGGGTCGAAATTCGGCGTCGACGGACCAGCTGGAAAGATTGCAGCGAACCTCTTCGTCCTGCTGCCCCTTGTAGCCGGCATAGAGGGTGAGGATGACGCCGACGATCCGGCCGGAATTTTCCAGGGCCATGCCGTAGCGCGGGTAATCGCCGATGGCCGGGCGCTGCGACATGCGGGTCAGCGCCCTCATCCAGTAGCTGCGCCGGCGCTGGGGGAACCCCCGATTCAGGCAGTCGGCTACGCCTTCCCAATCATCGTCCCGGATAGGTCGACACTGAAGGTCGGGAGGTAGAGGGCCAAGCATTGCCATTGTAGAACTCGGTAATACTGACAGTCCCGACCAAGATGCTTCACTTGCAATCTACACTAGGGAGCAACCATTAACAAAGCTTGCCGGTTTTGCAGAGGATTTGCCGTCTCCGCTCGCGGCGGCGAGACGACGGCGTGCAGCCTTGTGCCCTCTACCGTCTGGCCACGGTCCGCGGAAGGCTTACACCGGCACAATCCGGCCCATCAGCGTTTGACGCGAGCGGCCAAGTTCTCCCGGACCGTGTCCAGCCAGCCGACGATCCGGCTGACCGCTTGCCCTCCCAGGCCAAGGAACTCTGCAAGTTCACCTTCGGCCTTTTCCCGTTTCGCGGCCTCCTGGTCCGCCAGCGGCGGCAGGACGTGCGCAAAATAGGTTTTGTCCAGCAGCCGGTGCAGCAGGCGCTCCCCCGGAAAGGGCTCGTCATTGTTGAGGGCCCGCGCCGCCTTGAGCAGGGTCCGGATGTCATACTGGACGGGGCTGATATCCGGCACTTGCTTGCGCAAGCCCAACAGCATGTACGCGCCCACGCGCGCAGTGCGGATCGAACTGTCCATCGTGAAGATGATATCGTTCGATGTCTCCACGAACTGCCCCATTAGCGCCAGGTTGGTGCATCCCGCCGGCACGACATGCGGCCTGTCGCCCGCCGCACGCGGCATGAACATGGCGGTGATGTAGGGCATGAGGGCAAGGCGCGCCTTCGTGTTGGCGACGACTGCGTCGATCTGGTCCTCGATCCCCAGGTGATAGCATAGCTCGGCGATGATCTCGCGTCCGGTGCAGGCGGGCATCGGCTTCTTGATGAAGTTGCCCTCCTTGTCCATCAGCAGCGCGTAGACCCAGATGACGAGCACATCGTCGGGCTGGCTCGGAAAATGCGGCTGACGGTTGCAGGTGAAGCTCAGCACCCAGTTGGAATCGGTGAAGGTGATGATGCCGCCGGTCACGGACTTTCCGGAATAGGGATCGTTGACCGAAAGCTCCTTCAGCCGCTCGACGAAAGGCGAGGGCTTGCAGGTCAGTGTGACCGATTCCCACATCGACTTTTCGGTATCGCCATAGAATTTCTCCGGCTTTCCGAAGATCGGCGATTTCTTCGCGAGATTCTTCCACAGCGTCCAATCGCTCGTCTCGCCGGGTTCGTGCCGCCCGCGCTGGAGCACGGGCACCGTCTCCATGTCGCCGTAGGCGGTACCCTCCGTCATCGATCCGGTCAGCGCGAAGACCACATCGTCCGGACCGACGGCAATGACGTCGTCCTTGCCGTCGATGTTCG
This sequence comes from Pseudomonadota bacterium, assembly GCA_040755925.1. Lineage (GTDB taxonomy): Bacteria > Pseudomonadota > Alphaproteobacteria > Rhizobiales > Rhizobiaceae > Mesorhizobium. Next base: position 6,420 of record JBFLWR010000072.1, on the reverse strand, counting down.
CGCGGATCGCGGTCACGGTGCGCTTGTCGCCGTCGACCGTCATGTCGAGGTCATAGGCGCGGATGCCGAACCGAACCTTGACCCCGCGCTCCCGAAGGTGCCGGACGAGCGGGCGCACGAAGCTGTCATACTGGTTGTACTTGGGAAAGATCAGCGCCGACATGTCCTTGAGCCCGTCAAGAGCATCGAGGAAGCGGTGCATATAGAGCTTCATCTCCAGCAGGCTCTGCCAGTTCTCGAACGCGAACATCGAGCGCCACAGGTACCAGAAGTTGGTTTCAAGGAAGCCGGCGCTGAAATATTGCTCGATGGTAGTGTCGTCCAGATCCTCCTTCCGCTTCAGCAGCAGCCGGATCAGTTCCCATTGCTGCGAGCGCGTGAGACCGAGCGTCGAGAAGTCGCGTATCTGGCCCCGCTTGTGCATCAGCCGGGCTTTCGAAAAGTTGGGGTCGTTGTCGTTGACCAGCCGGTATTCGTCGAGGACGCTGTATCCTTCGGGCAGCTCGAGCGCCTGGACGTCCTGGAACATGTCCCACAGGTTGTCGTAATTCCAGTTCATCTCGCGGCCGCCGCGGATGATATAGCCCTCGTCGGGATTGCCGGCGCCGTCGAGGGAGCCGCCCTCGATCTCCACCGCGTCGAGAATGGTGATGTCCTGCCCCGCCATACCTCCGTCGCGGATCATGTAGAATGCTGCGGCAAGCCCGGCGATGCCGCTGCCGATGATCCACGCCTTGCGGCCCGCAATGCGGTTCGCCGGCACAGGTCGGTTCCGCATATAGGCCCCCATCATATCGGGCGGCGGCAGGGTGTTTTCCGGACGATGGTGCCAGTAGCCCGCAGTGGCGTCGGTTTCCACCGTGAATGTACTGCCAGCGTGCTCGCTGGAACCTGAGGTGCCTGCCATGGAAAACCTCCAGCCTGTATATTAGAAGTCGAGAAAGTCTATGTCCCTCTGGGGCCAGATGTACATCGTATCTTGCTGCATATTGCACGGATTACTGACGGATGACAGCAATAAGGAACAGCGCTCGATCGCTGAAACTGCGATGCGGTTGTCGCCGTTTGCCTTGTTGCTCGCCACCCCTTGGATGAGCCGGTTGCAAAACTGCCCAAAGCACTCTTGAGCGTATGCCCCTTTGCCGCCGTCAGCCTTTGAAGGCCGGCAGCGTCAGGCCCTTGACCCCGACGTCGAGCGCGAACAATCCGCCCGGGTTCTGCTGGCCGGCGAAGTGGCTGGCCGGTCGCTTGAGGACGGCCGAGGTGACGTAGAGGATGTCGAGATCCGTGCCGCCGAATTCGCAGCAGGTCGGCAGGTCGGTCGGCAGCAGCACGGTCTGCATCAGCTTGCCGTCGGGATCGTAGCGGCAGACCTTGCTGGTCACCGGGATGGTCACCCAATAGCAACCTTCCGCATCCACAGTGGCGCCGTCGGCGACGCCGCCGGTCACCGTCATATCGATATAGGTCCGGCGGTTCTCGATTTCTCCGGTGGCCGGGTCGAAATCATAGGCCCAGACCGCGCCGGCATGGCTGTCGGAAAAATACATGGTCTTCGAATCCGGGCTCCAGGCCAGCCCGTTGGAGCAGCCGATGCCGTCGATCATCCTGTGCACGGAGAGATCGGGATCGAGGCGGTAGAGCGCGCCGATGAACTCGATCGGTTTTCCCGGCACCTCGAACATCGTGCCCGACCAGAAACGGCCTTGCCGATCCGGTTTGCCGTCGTTGAAGCGGGTCGTTGGCATATGCGCTTCCGGATCGACGATCGCCTCGAACTTGCCGGTCGACGGATCGAAGAAATGGAAGCCGTCCGCCATGGTCAGCACAAGGCCACCTTTCTCGCGCAGTCCAAGGCAGCCAAGATATTCCGGCGTCTCGAAGACCTCGTCCTTGCCGGTGGCAGGATCGTAGCGGTGGATGAGCTTCTGCCAGATGTCGATCCACCAGAGCACGCCGGCCTTCGGATCCCACAGCGTGCCTTCGCCGAGCTCGGCCCTGGCATCGACGACACAAGTGATCTCGACCATTTCAGACACCCCTTCCCCGGAACCTGCTGCCCAGACCCGCGAATGTTTCGCTGCCTATCGACACGGTAAGCAGTATCACCGCCCCGTAGACGATGAGCAGCGCGCCGCTCGAGAGGTTCAGCGCCGGCAGCAGGCCGGTGAGGATGGTGAGCACCATCGCTCCGGCGACCGTGCCGAGATAATGCCCGCTGCCGCCAAGGATCGAGGCGCCGCCTATGGCGACTGCGGCGATCGACGTGAACAGATAGGCATCGCCCATGCCGAGATAGGCCTGGCCCGAGTAGCCGGTCAAAAGCATGCCGGCGAAAGCGGCGGTAATGCCCGACGTGACGTAGGTGAGGATGGTGGTGCGCGCCGTCGGCACGCCGGAAAATTCGGCAACCGTGGCGCTGGTCCCCAGCGCATAGAGGTGGCGGCCGAAAGCGGCCTTGGAAAGCAGCACGGTCGCCACCAGTGTCAGCGCAAGCCAGATCAGCGCGATGACCGGGAAGCCGCCGACGCGACCAACCGACAGGAACTGGATCAGCGCCGGCGCGGACGGTGTCGGCGAGCCCCCCGTCAGTACAAGGATCAGCCCTTGCAGGATGACGTTGGTGGCCAAGGTCATGATGATCGGCGGCACGCCGAACTGGGCGACGCCGACGCCATTGACCAAGCCGATGAAGGCGCCGCCGGCGAGCAGCAGCGGCATGACCCAGACAAGCGGCAGGTCCTGGCCACCGCACAGCAGCGCCATGATGATGGCGGCCGAGTTCAGCACCCAGGGCACGGACAGGTCGATGCCGGCGCCGATGATGACGAAGGTCTGGCCGAGCGCGACGATGCCGACGAACGCCGCCAGCACGACCGTCGAGCGCATATTGGAAACAGACAGGAAGCCCGGCGAGAACAGCGCCGTGACGAGCAGCAGGACGACCATGCCGGCATAGGCGAGCACGATGAGCCGGTTGCGGGCAAGAAAGGCGCTCATTGGACGCGGCTCCTTGCGAGCTTTTCAGCCACGGAGCTCGCCAGCACCGAGAGCAGCAGGATGACGCCCGACGCGACCGGCTGCCAGTAGCTCGACACGTGCAGGACGAAGACGAGGTTGCCGATGAGCGTGAGCACGAAGGCGCCGATCAAAGTGCCGGCGAGATGGCCACGTCCACCGAACAGGCTGACGCCGCCGATGACCGCCGCCGCGACCGAGGGTAGGATGTAGTCCTTGCCGATGGTTGGCGATCCGGCGCCCGTCTGCGTCGTCAGGAACAAGGCCGCTCCCGCCGCGAACAGGCCGGACAGGCCATAGGTGATGACATTGACCCAGGTGATCGAGACTCCGGACAGGAAGGCCGACTTTTCGTTCGATCCCGTCGCCTGGATAATGACGCCGGTACGTGTTGCGCGGAACCACCACCAGAACAAAAGCAATGCCAAAAGCATCCATACCGGACTGGTCAGGCCGAAAAGTTGCGCGGAGGCGAAACCGACCCACCAGGTCGGCACGCTGCCGCCGTCCGTCGGCAGGATGATCATGGCGACGCCGTTGAGGATCGACCAGGTGGCAAGCGTGACCAGGAAAGGCTGCAGCTTGAGCAGCGAGATCAGCAGGCCGTTTAGCGCGCCGATCGCAAGGCCGAGCGCAAGGATGGCCAGCGCCCATATCGCGGTGGTCGACGGGTCGTCGGTGAAGCGCGTCGCGGCAATCACCGTGCCTAGGCTGATCATGCCGCCGATCGACAGGTCGATGCCGCCGCGCACGAGCACAATGGTCTGGCCGGTCGCGGCCAGCATCAGCGTCATCGCCGCGGCCGTGTCGAGGTTGAGCTCATCCACCGAAAAGACGCCGGACTGCAGGCTGCCATAGATGGCGACGATCAGAGCCAGCATCAGGCAGGCGACAAGGAACGGCGCGCGGTCGAGCACGCGGCCGCGCCAGTCGGCGCCCGTCCCGGCTGGTCTCAATTCAGCGGGACCCTGCGCAGTATCCACATGTTGCTCCGCGATAGCCACCACCATGCCTCAGGCCGCCTCGCTTTCAAGCATGGCGGCGCGCAAAATGCCCGCCTCCGAGATGCGGTCGCCTTCCAAGGTCGCGGCGATGCGGCCGTTGCGCATGACCATCACGCGGTCGGCCACATGGACGAGTTCCGGCATGTCGCTGGAGTGGAACAGGATCGCATAGCCTTTTGCCGCGAGGTCGCGCATCAGCTGGAATATTTCACCCTTGGTGCCGACGTCGACGCCGCGCGTCGGGTCATAGAGCAGCAGCACGCGGGCTTCGGTGAGCAGCATCTTGCCGAAGATCACCTTCTGCTGGTTGCCGCCGGACAGCGTTCCGGCAAGCTGTTCGGGCGTGCCAGCCTTGATGCGCAGGAAGTCGACCATCTCCTTGACCAGCGCGGCCTCCTTCTGCCGGCTGAGCAAGCCGCCTTCGGTGAAGCGCTTGATGACCGAGAGCGTCAGGTTCTCGCGCACGCTCTTGGTCAGCAGCAGGCCCTGCCCGCGCCTGTCCTCTGGCACCAGCGCGATGCCGTCCTTGCCGATCAGCGCCTGGCGCGGATTGCCGATCGACGCGGGTTTGCCCCAAAGTTCGATCGCGCCTGTCGCCTTGGTTGCGCCGAACAGGGCCTGGAAAAGCTCGCGCTGGCCGTGCCCTTGCAGGCCGCCGACGCCGAGCACCTCGCCTTCGCGCAAGGCAAAGTCGATGCCGGTGAGCCGGCTGCCGCTCGAAAAATTCTTGACCCTCAATGCGATGCGGTCGGTGGCTGTGGCGATACGTTCCGGATAGAGGCGATCCAGGTGCCGGCCGATCATCTGGGCGACGATCTCGTCGTCGGACACGGCATTGGCCTCATGCGCCGCGATGGTGCTGCCATTGCGGAAGATGGTCAGCCGGTCGGCGATGGCGCGGACCTCGGCCATGCGGTGCGATATGAAGATCACCAGCCGACCCTCGGCTGCAAGCTGCCGGGTCAAGCCGAGCAGCCACTCCGCTTCCCGCGCTGGCAGTGCCGACGTCGCCTCGTCGAGGATGAGGATGCGCGGATCCTTGGCCAGGCCCTTGGCGATCTCGACGAGCTGCCGCTCGGCGAGCGTCAGCCGCCGCAGCTCCTGCTCGGGGCGTAGCGCAGGGAAACTGTATTTGCCGAGCAACGCCAGCGTCTTGCGGCGCATCTCGCCGCGATTGACGGTGCGCGCCCATGTCCTCGGTTCATGGCGGAACCAGATGTTCTGCTCGACGCTGAGGTCCGGGATAAGCGACAGTTCCTGGAACACGGCGGCGATGCCGCGCGCCTGCGCGGCATCGGGATTGGCCGGGCGATAATCCTGGCCGTCGACCAGGATCGAGCCGCCGTCATGCTGGACCGCGCCCGAGAGTATCTGGATGAAGGTGCTCTTGCCGGCGCCATTTTCGCCAAGCAAGGCATGCACTTCGCCGGCGCGGGCACTGAACGTCGCCTCGTTCAGCGCAACGATGCCGCCATAGCGTTTGGACAGGCCTTTGACGGTGACGAGGTCCATGAATGCGCCTTCGAAAAGCTCTCCCGACATCTTGCGATGCCGGGAGACAGGGTAGTGGTCACAGGATGTTACTTGGTACCGGCGGCTTCCGCAGCGGTGATCTCGACCCAGTCGGGCGTGATCGGCAGCGTCAGGCCGGGCGCCTGATCGGGGAAGGCATTTTGACCGATGGCGATCTTGATCATCTTGGTGCCGGGATAGAGCTGCGATTCAAAGGGATCGGTGGTGACGAAGTCGCCCTTGACCGAAACCGAGCGCTCGGCCGGCTTCTTGCCGGTGTCGAGGATGTCGACGGCCAGCTTGATCGCCTCCGAGGAAAGATAGGCCGGGTTCGAGCCAAGTATGCACTTCGCGCCTTGCGTCTGGGCGCAGGTGACGGCGGCGACATTGTAGGAGAAGCCGACGACCGGGACGATCGGCCGCCCGGCATCCTTGAGCGCCTGGATGGCGCCGGAGCCATAGCCCTGTGTCATGATGCCGTCGATCTTCGGATTGGCCGCAAGCAACGCCGCAACCCCGGACTGTTCCGGTCCGAGCGCGTAGTTGCCGTTGTAGTAGCCGACGATCTTGATGTCGGGATACTTGGCCAGCACCTTCTCATAGCCGCCCTGCAGTTGCGCCGAGATCGGCGCGCCGGCGAGCCCGCGATCGAGGATGATGTTGCCCTTGCCGCCGAGCTGCTTGGCCATCCACTCTGCCATCACCGACGGAATGCGATCCCAGTCGGACGCGACGGCCAGCGCGCAGGGCTCGGTCACGACCTGGTCGAAGCTGATGACGACGATGCCGGCATCGCAGGCCTTCTTGATCGTCGGATTGAGCGCGGAATCCGAACCGGCATCGACGAGGATGGCGTCCGGCTTCTGGCGGATGATGTTGTTCAGCG